>DASVJA010000210.1:0-2291 GCA_036386115.1 Candidatus Limnocylindrales bacterium | reverse complement strand
CCGACTTCCTAACTGCAACCGCTACTCGGGAGGGATCGCTCCAGCGCGCGGTTGTCCGGAGCCGCGACGCCCGCGGCTGGAGTCCAGGGTGGTTCGCCACGATGCCGCTGCACCAATTCATCGTCCGGTGCGCGATGGCAGGCGACGGGCGAAACGACGACTGATGACCAGCCAGACGCTGTCACGAAACAGCCTGCCCGATCCCGTCGCCGCTGGGTCACAGGCAAAGCGCCGTAAGTGGGTTGACCGACCGGGCTTGCTTCTCCTGGTCGGAGCCGTTCTGGTTGGCGTCCTGGCGGCGCTCGATACCGCATTCGCCGATAGAAACGGAACGGTCTTTCGCCAGGTCTACGTCGTGATTGCACCGGTCGCCGGCAGCCTCGCATTGCTCGAAATGGCCCGCCGCCCGGACGTCTCCTCTCTGCGCTACGGACCGCTGGCCGGTGGCGTGGCAATGACCGCCCTGGCAATGGCGAGCATCAACCTCGCCATGCTGCTCGGCACGGTGACGGCGGTCCTGATCGCGTGCTTCTGCTTGGTTGCCGGGTCGGCCATGGCCCTGTCTACCATCGTCCCGTTCCTGATCCAGAGGATGGACCGCCAGACCAGGATTTCTGCCGGCGTTGACACGGCCGTCATGTTCGTCGCCGGCGCGACGGTCCTGACGACACTGTGGAGCGCCGACATCGGCGCCGCCGGGCCGACCGGAATGCTCATTCCGCTCCTGGTCGCGGCGCTTGCGGCCAGCGGGTTCATCGCCTCGGTCGCGGCGCTGGCGATGCGGGCAGTGCCGACGAACCTCGGCTTCTGGGTCGGCCTCCCAGGCGTCACCATGCTGGGTTGCTGCTGGCTCTGGTGGGTCGTCCTGCTGCTGGATGGCCAGACCATGAACGGCCCCGTCGGCCTCACATTCACCCTCGGAATCCTGCTGACCTGTCACGGGTGGATGCTGTGGGACCGCGAGATCCTCCGGACCAGGCCGTTCGAGGTCGCGGCCCGATGGCTCACGGATTGGGTGCCGATGGGGTCCCTCATGCTGTGCGCCGCCATCGAGGCAATCCCCCACGGCCGGTTTGCCGGCATCGACCCCGCCCCGGCCGGCACGGCAGCGGTCGTTCTACTCGCCATCGTCCGGCAGCGGTTGCTACTCGTCAACGCCCGTGAGGCCAGCGGCCGACTGGCCGGCGAAGTACAGGAGCGAGCCCAGACGATCCTGTCGCTCGCTCGTCTGGAGCGAGGCGACTCAATCAATGCGACGGCGTCTCGCATCTGCGATGAGGCTCTCCGACTGCCGGGCATCGACTCCGCCTCCGTCTATGTGTTTCACGCCGACACGGTCGTTCCGATCGCACTCGAGGGCATCGTCCGCGACGGCGCGGTTCCCGGAGATCCGATCAGCGCGGCCCGGGCGAAGAGAATGCGGGCTCGTGCCCAAATCGGCCCATGGGTCGATGCCCCGGGTGAGACTGCCCGGCCGGGATCCAACGGCCTGGTCGGCGAGGCCTACGCGCCGATGCACTGGGACGGCAAGGTCGTGGGCCTGGTCGCCATGGGAACTACCGGACCGGCCGAGGCCCAACGGCTGGTGCAGCGGCTCCCCACCCTGACCGAGTTCGGCGTAGTCTCGGCCGCCCTGCTCGGGCCGGCCCTGGCCGAGCAAAGGCAACGTGACGAGACTTGCGCGCAGCTCGACGCAATAATCGCCAGCCACGCCTTCACGCCGGTATTCCAGCCCGTAGTGAAGCTCAAGACTCGCGAGATTGTCGGTTTCGAGGCCCTGACGCGGTTCCGGGACGGCACTCCTCCCGATCAGCGGTTCATGCAGGCCGACGCGGCAGGCATGACCGTCCGCCTCGAGACCGCTTGTATAGGCGATCAGGTGGAGGCCGCGGCGTGGCTACCGGGCGGCGCGTGGGTCAGCTTGAACGTCTCGCCGGCGCTGGCCCGAGCCGTCATTCCGATCATCTCCGCCCTCGAACGGGTTGACCGCCGGGTCGTTCTGGAGATCACCGAGCACGTCATCATCGACGACTACCGCGAGCTGATGGCCGCGCTGGACCTGCTTCGTGGCAAGGTCCTGCTGGCGGTCGACGACGCCGGCGCCGGATACGCCGGTCTGCGCCACATCCTGGAGCTGAGGCCGCAATTCGTGAAGCTCGACATCTCCCTCGTGCGAAACGTCGATGCGGATCCGGCCCGCCAGGCAATGGTCGCGGGCATGGCTTACTTCGCCAGCAACTCAGGCTGCGAACTGATCGCCGAGGGGATCGAGACTCCCGAGGAACTGACCG
>DASVJA010000209.1:0-2923 GCA_036386115.1 Candidatus Limnocylindrales bacterium | reverse complement strand
ACCTTCGCGATCCGGGACGAAGAAAGGGGCTATGTTGACCACGCCTGGCAAGGCAAACAGGGCCAGTCGCAGGTTCTCGGGGATCTGACGGATCGAGAACAGGCCCATCGCCCTGCGGTCGACCAGACTCGGGTGGTTGATGTACGAGATGGCGTAGCCGGATTCGAGCGGCGACCCGAAACGAACCCAATTGAACCAGCCGAATACGGCGAGCGCGACGGCGATCGGGAGGCCGAAGGTGATTGCGGCCACTGCCGCCGACCGGACTTGGATGCGCCTGCTCCATAGCAGTGCCAGCCCGCACGGCACGGCCGCGATCAGCGTCGTCGGCCGGGCCAGGAAAGAGACCGCCAGCGCGGCGCCTAGCACCGCAGGTCTGCGCCGGCCGGCCCACTCGAGCAGGAAAAGAGTGAGGGCCAGGAATGATTCGGCGTGAGCCAGGTAGTACATGTCGCCGAGCACCGACACGTAGAACAGCAGGGATCCGAAGGCCGTGAACGCCGCGATCCAGAAGGCATCCGCGCCCTTCGCCCCATAAGCACGCGCCAGTGGCAGCGAGAGACAGGCGGCGGGTGCGCCGAAGAGCAGGCCGGTTGCGAAGTGGCCGATCCCTTGTAGTGAAGGGATCGCGGCGAACGGCAGATACGGGAGCAGTTGCAGAACGCCGAGTGCGAGGTAGTAGTGCCCTCCTAGCAATACGACGTCCACCCCGCCCTTCAGCCCGTCGGCGTGGAGATAGCCGCGGAGAGCGCCTTCGGCGACCAGCGTCATCTGGTCCGGCCCGGCCTTGTCGATGCCTATCGCGAGAGCGGTGGCCATGGCATACACGGCGGCGACCGCCACGGCGAAGAGGAGATCCGACTTCGCGACGCGAAAGCGGTGTGCCGATTGACTGGGGGACGAGTCTGTCTTTGCCATTGCCTGGCAGGTTACGCGAACAATGAGCTGCCGACCGGCCCTTGGCGCATCCGTCATGTGGGAGACTTCGCTACACCACACATCGGAGGATCGAATAGTAGGTTGAATGGAGCATCGCGGGTCCTACGTCCGGTCTCTCTCGCCGCCCTGTGCGGCCTGCTTCTGTCGCCCGGTCTGTGGGTCGGGCCAGGCTTCGATGCCGCCGTGTACACGCTGGCAGGCGTGTCGATCAAGAACGGCCTGATGCCGTACAGCGACATCTTCGACAACAAGCCGCCGGGACTGTACTTGCTCAACGCCTTCGGCCAGATGGCATTGCCGGTCCTGGATCCGTGGCACGTCACGTGGCTGCTCACTGCGGTCTTCGCTGTCGCGACCGTGCTCGTCCTCGACCGGGTTCTGGCGCGCCTGCTTCCACCGGCGGCTGCGTTCATGCTTGCGGTCGTGGGCGCGATCGGGATCGCGTCGCATCCGATCGCTTACGGCGGTGGGTTCACCGAGTCATTTGCGGTCCTGCCGCTAGTCACGGCGCTCTGGGTTCTCGGTCGTGGCGCATCCGGATGGCGTGCGGCAGCAGCGGTCGGCTTCCTGTCGGGCGTGGCATGCCTGACGTCGGTCCAGGCTGTTCCGGTGGCGGCAGTGCTGACTGTGGCGGCTATCGCCTCGGACGCGGACGCCCGCGAGGCCATTCGAAGGGGACTGGCCGCCATCGCGTCAGGGGTTGTTCTGCCGCTGCTCGTCGTCGCCTGGCTTGGGACACGAGGCGCTCTCGGCGATGCGGTAGACCAGGTGGCGATGTACAACATGTCTTACCGGGCCGCGAGCGCCGGCTTCGGGTTCGTCCTCGCGGCATCCTTGCTCATCCTTGCCGGGCTGGCCGTTCCGGTCGGCGTATCGGTGGCGCGGATGATCAATGCGCCGCGGACGGCCGGCCGCATGCTCTGGGTGTGTCTGGGGTGGGCGGTGTCCGAGGTGCTGATACTCGCTTACGAGAACCGGCTGTTCCTGCACTATCTGATCGTGTTGGTCCCGCCGCTCGTGGTTCTCTGCGGGCCGGGTTTGACCCTCATCGTCGAGGCGGCGCGATCTTCCGTGCCTCGGTCGCGGAACATCGGGATCCTGGCCGGAGCCGTCACGGCGGCCTTGCTGGTCTTGTCGGCCAGCGCAGTCGTCGGCTTGACCGGCATCACTACGGCCGCCGCTGCGAGCGAGCAGGGAGTGACGGTCCAGACCTCGGACTGGATCAAGACGAATACCCCGACGACCGCGACGGTCTTCATCTGGGGCAATGACACCGACATCCTGCTGGCATCGGGGCGCCGTTCATACGATCGCCACGTATACCAATTTCCGATGGTGACAGCCGGCTATTGGACGCCGGCGAAGACCGAGGAGATCCTCGCGGAATGGGCCACGTCGCCGCCGGCTGTCGTGGTCGAGACGCCCGGGACCGTGGCGCTGTTCAGGCCCAACCCGGATCCGCCGCAGCCGCCCAACTACGACACCCTCGGTCCGCTCCGGGCGTTCGTGCGGGCACACTACCGGCTGGCGGCAACGTTCGGGTTCAGCGGCGATCTCGAGGATGTCTACGTGTATGGACCGCCCCGATGAGGCGGACGGTGGATCAATCTTCTTGACTCGGCGTCGGCGCGGCGTGAGACTCGCAATTGCGTTCGCGCAAACCGCCACAACGTCCGCAGTGCCTCTGGAGGGTGCATGACGACGCCACAGGATCCGAACCAACCTGCCCAGCCGGGCGACGCCGCGCCCGGCGATGCCACTCCACAAGGCTGGGGTCAGGCACCGCAGGCTCCCTCGCCGTGGGGGACCGCGCCTTCGCCGGACCAGCCCGGATGGGCCGCTCCACAGGCGTCCAATCAGCCGGAATGGGGTGCGCCGCCGCCGGCTCCGAGTCAGCCGGCTTGGGGGGCACCGCCGCCCGCGCCAGGTCAGCCGGCTTGGGGGGCACCGCCGCCCGCGCCAGGTCAGCCTGCATGGGGCGCTC
>DASVJA010000208.1:0-12161 GCA_036386115.1 Candidatus Limnocylindrales bacterium | reverse complement strand
ACCGCGGCGGGCGTCGTCGCGGTCGTGGCAGCCGGCTGGTGGACCAGATCCAACATCGCCGGGATCGGATACGTCGTCGTCGGTGGCTTCGTGGCTACTCTACCGGCCACCGTGTGGGCCTTCGCCTTTCAACTCAACGGCAAACCGCCGGTTCTTCCGGACGCCATCGCCCGCCCGATGAACGACTGGTTCTTCTCGCTTGAGGCGGGCGTTACCGGCGCCGTCTACACGATAGCCGGAGCCATGCTCATCGTCGGCCTGGCTATCCTCGGTTCGAACCTCTTGAAGCGGCGGGCTCAGCCGGCCGCGGCCGTAGCGCCAGCTGCTCCCGAGCCGCAGACACCACTTACTTGAGCATCGCCAGCATCGAGGCGTGGTGCCGCGGCGAAGCCGCGAGGCAGGACCACTTCTTGGCCGGGTAGGCCAGATCGAACCAGGGGCGGCCGTCAAGTGTTGTGACCGTCGCTCCAGCCCGCTCGGCGATGAGGCCGGCCGCGGCGATGTCCCAGGCGGAGAGACCCGCACCCTGGGCATACACATCGAACCGACCGCACGCAACGTAGGACAACGTCATTGCGGACGAACCCATGGAGCGATGGGCGCGGATTGACTTGACGGCTTCGTGGCGCTTGCGGACCGTGCCTCGCCCGCCGACGGCAAGCGTGACCACGAGGTCCTCGAGCAACTCCTTGTCGCCGACCTGGATCGGATGGCCGTTGCGCAGCGAGGGTCCGTCGACTGAGCCGGTGAAGGTTTCGTCGCGCGTGGGGTCGTAGATCACGCCGACCACCGGCCGGCCCTCGGCCGCCAGGGCGATCGAGATGCAGAAGAACGGAATCCCATTGGCGTAGTTGACCGTGCCGTCGAGCGGATCGACGATCCAGACCCGGTCGGACTTGTTTACGCCGGCCGCGGCAACGGCGCCGATCTCCTCGGCGTAGAAGTTGTCGCCGGGGTAGGTCTCTTGCACGGCCTTCATGACAAGGGCTTCGCAGAGGTGGTCCACCTCGGTCACAACGTCACGCGGACCCTTGGCCCGGATGTCCTCGAGCCGCTCGTACCGGTCCATCTGGATCGCACCGGCCTGGTGGGCCAGATCGATCGCCAGCTCCATCTCCGGGCCGAAGGCGACCGACTTCCCGAGCCGGCCTAATCGAGCCTTCCGTTCGGCGACCGACTCGGCTGGAGAACCAGTCGTCATGAGGCAGTTATCCCGGCTTCGAGCGCGATCTCGATCGTGCGCTCGATCGCCAGGTTGAGCTGGTCGAGCGGCAGATAGGAAGCCTCCGACGAGACTTCCTCGGAAAGGATGTCGCTGACGGTCAGGATCGTTGCGGCCGACACGTTTGCGCCCGCGGCGTACGCGCGAGAGGCGAGGTAGTAGAGAACGGAGGTCTCCATCTCGAAGGCGAGCACGCCCCGACTGCGCCACTTGGAGAAGTAGTCCGTATCCGGGTTGTAGAAGGTGTCCACCGTGGCGACCTGGCCGACGTGCGGCTTCTGGCCGAACTCGACTGCAGCGTCCACGAGCGCTCGCACGAGCTCGAAGCTCGCGGTCGGCGCGTACGCGTCGCCGTGGAGGTAGGTGCGCGTGGATCCGTCGACCGGCGCCGCCGAAGACGCGACGATGATCTCGCCGGTCTTGATGCCCCGGCCGATGCCGCCGCAGGTCCCGACCCGGATCAGCTTCTGGGCGCCCAAGCGGAGCAACTCCTCGACCACGATGGAGATGCTCGGCGCGCCCATGCCGCTCGTCTGGACGCTGATCGGCACGCCTTTGAAGGTGCCCGTGTAGCCCAAGAGGCCACGGTGGTCGTTCACTTTGCGTGAATTAGCGAGGCCGCCGTCGAACTTCTCGGCGATCCAGGTGGCGCGGTTCGGGTCACCCGGCAGGAGCACGACCGGGGCGTAATCCTCGGCTTCGGCGCGGAGATGGATCTGCGGCATCGGTCGACTCCAGAGCAACGAATGGTCGGGCAACGCGCCACGACAGGAACCAGATTCTAGCCTGGCTTACGACTCTGGGGATTGCGGCCCCGCGTCGAGGAAGTGGAGTCGCGGTAGCGGCGTCGGATCAGGCGGCCGCGGCGGTGGTCAGTCCGGCCCCGGAGGTCAGCCCGGGAGAGTGGCCCGATCGCAACACCAGGCAACGGCCGACGGCAAAGGGACCCGATTTGCAACCGCTGTACGGGTACCTTCGTATTGACAATTAACGTGGTGTTTCCGACTGGCAACAGATTCAGTTAACCTCGATCAGGCGGTTGGGGCCGGTCCAGACCGACTTTGTACGGTTTGGTATAGACAATTTGGCCGAAACCTGGGTATATATGCGCGAACGACCCTTGCATGGGACCTAAATCGTCGTATGGTACGGACGGCCCAAGTTCAACCCGTACTCTTGGATGACAGGTCCGGTGCAAGGCGCACCAGTAGTGAGACATTCCAGGCCCTCCATTGACCGGTTCCGTCTCCCGGCCAAGGTGCCCGCCACGGGGGCCACAGGATATCGAGGAACCACGTGCGGTTCGGTCGTGCTCGACAAGGGGCAGTTGAGCGTCTTCTTTGGTCTCGCGACAGCCGGCTCGTTTCGCGTATAGCGCAGAACCTGCCCCAAGCTCGAATCATCGAGCTTGCCGATTCCGGCTGGTGCGTCCTCGGCGATGCCGGTGACCTCACAGAAGCGCTAATCCTTCCGCTCGCCCAAACGTCCACCTACGGCCTGGCGGACGTCGATCCCTCGCTGCCTGTTGCCGAGCGATATGTCGTGGCCCTGGGCCACGCGGTCCAGATCTCCGGTCTGGGCGATCGCATCGGCATGGAAGAGACACCTGAAATTACCAAACGCAAGGTCCTGGACTACTTCTTTGCGCTCAAGGAAAACCACCACGTCGAGTTCCAGCCGATCGTCGATCTGCGGACGATGGAGGCGCAGGAGTGGGAGTGCCTTTTCCGCCCCCACATGCCGATGCTGCCGCAAACGATCAGTTCCATCGTCGATGCCGCACTGGTCGCCAAACGCCCGGTGGACTTCGATATGTTCGTGGTCGAGGCGACGCTCGCGCGCATCGCCGAAGTTGCGGTTCCGGGCCCGCTGGGGCGGCGAACCCGATACAGCATCAATCTCCTTCCGGCGAGCCTGCTGGCGCCCCATTTCGAGGCCGGCGTCTTTGCCGACCGCGTGCGGCGAGTTGGCCTGTCGCCCCGCCAAATCGTCGTCGAGTGCACGGAGCAGCAAGCCATCGCCGACATTGCCCGGCTCAAGAAACAGGTTCGGGCGCTTCGCCGGCTCGGCTTCGGCTTCGCCATCGACGATGCGGGTGCCGGCTACGCCAGCTTCAACGTGATCGCCGCACTGGAGCCCTCGATTATCAAGATCGACCGCGAGATCGTCAGTCGCATCGGCAACAAGGACAGCGACGCCAAAAAGGCGCTGGTGGAAGCATTCGTTTCCTTCAGCCGCCGGATCGGAGCCAAAGTCGTCGCCGAGGGCATCGAGAACCGGCGTGACCTTCTGGCTCTGCAGGAACGTGAAGTGGACTTTGGCCAGGGCTTCCTCCTGGGCCGATCTGCCTGCACACCGACACAGCCGCGCCGCGTCCGAGCCGCTCGCGACCTGAACCATGCCATCGCCACAGTTGGCCCCTGGGAGAGCGCCGCGGTGAAGCAGGCGGCCTCGGGCCATTAGGCCGGCGCACAACTGTCCCGTCAGGTTTACCATCGAGTCCACCCCGACAAAGACCGAGGAGACGGTGATGGCCCAGGCGAAGATCGGCTATGCGGCGATGCTCGAACAATTCGGGCCGGCCGAGGTCTTGGACCTCTGCGCGGCCGCGGACTCGGCCGGATTTTCCGGCGTTATGGCCGCGGACCACTTCCAGCCGTGGACGCCCCAGCAGGGTCAGGCATCGTTCGTCTGGGAAGTTCTAGCTGTCGCCGGCGCTCGAACGCACGGCGACATTGGGCCCGGCGTCACCTGCCCGTCCTTCCGGATGCACCCCGCGACAGTTGCCCAGGCCGCTGCCACGTTGGAGGTCATGTACCCCGGCCGAACCTGGCTCGGTCTTGGTTCCGGTGAAGCCCTCAACGAGCACATAGTGGGCGGCTACTGGCCTGAGGCTCCGGAGCGGATCAACCGCATGTTCGAGGCCATCGAGATCATCACGAAACTCTTCAGCGGCAAGGACGTAAAGCACGACGGCCGCTTCTTCAAGATGGAAACTTGCCGGCTATGGACGCTGCCGGATAAGGCGCCGCCGATCTATATCGCCACGGCCGGCCCGGTCACGGCCAAGCGCACGGGCCAGTTCGCGGACGGCCTGATCACGGTAGGAGCACCGGAGGAGAAGATCGAGATGGTCTTCGGCAAGTTCGCCGAAGGAGCGCGTGAGGCCGGCAAGGATCCGGCGGCGATGCCAAAGATCCTCCAGCTTCACCTCTCTTGGGCCGAAACGGACGAGCAAGCGGTCGCAAACGCGGTGGAACACTGGCCCAACGGCGGCATGAAGTTCGCCAAGCAGGACATTCGTTCGCCCAAGGACTTCGAGCAAATGGCCGCGCTGGTCCGGCCGGAGGACTTCAAGGGCAGGATGCTGATGACAGCGGATCTGGAGGTTCACCGCCGCGAGATCCAGAAGTATCTGAACCTCGGATTCAGCCAGATCTACCTGCACAACGCGGGCCGCAACCAGGCCGAGTGGATCCAGGCCTTCGGGCGCGAGGTTCTGCCCAAGCTGAACGCATAGCGCTCGGCCGCCGACGGCCCAGACTGAGGCCGCCGCGGGGCGCTAACCTGTGGCCCATCCATCCCGCCGAACCCGGAGGAACGATGCGCGTCGTGTGTCTGGCCGGTGGTGTCGGCGGGGCGAAGCTTGCCGACGGAATGCAGCAGGTGCTGGCGCCCGGTGAGTTGACCGTCATCGTCAATACCGGCGACGACTTCGAGCGCCACTCGCTGACCATCTGCCCAGACCACGACACGATTCTGTACACGCTGGCCGGCATAGCTGATCCAAAGCAGGGCTGGGGCATCGCCGCCGAAACGTGGGCCGTGATGGACCAACTGACACGCCTTGGCCAAGACCCCTGGTTCCGGCTGGGCGACAAAGACATGGCCACGCACATCTATCGAACCGAATGGCTTCGCGCCGGCGCCCGGCCGACGGAGGTTGCCGCCGAGCTGGCCATGGCTCTCGGCGTCCGCTCGCGCATCCTGCCGATGACGGACGAGCCCGTCCGAACCAAGGTCCAGACCTCTGGCGGGTGGATCGACTTCCAGGACTACTTCGTGCGGCTGCGTCAAGAACCGGTGGTTCTCGAGGTCCGATTCGATGGCATCGACAAGGCCCGGGCAACGCCCGAGGTCGTCGAGGCCATTCGAGCAGCCGAGGTGCTTGTTGTGGCGCCGTCGAACCCGATCGTCTCTGTCGGCCCGATCCTGGCGGTGCCGGGGCTCCTGGCAGAGATCGCCGCCGCTCGCAGCCGTGGCGTTCCGGCCGTCGGCGTCTCCGGGATCGTGGGCGGAAAGGCGTTGCGCGGCCCGGCGGATCGAATGATGACGAGCCTGAAGCATGAACCCAGCGCCCTCGGCGTTGCCCGCCTCTACGCAGGCGCCGAGCTGCTGGATACGTTCGTGGTGGACCGGGCCGATGAGCATCTTGCGGACGAGATCCGCGCCATCGGCCTCAAAGTGGTCGTCACCGATACGATCATGACCGACGCCGGCTCGCGGGCGACTCTGGCCCGCGAAATGCTGACCGCGGCAACCGAGAGTGGACGGCGATGACCCGGACCAGCCTGGTAAATATCGTGGCCCTGGTTCCGGTGCGCTCGCTGAGCGGGGCCAAGTCGCGGCTGGGCGAGCCGCTCGACGCCGAAGAACGTGGAAATCTCATCCTCGGACTGCTCCAACGGACCGTGGAGCAAGCCCTGGCGGCAACCAGGCTGGCGAGCGTCGTGGTCGTCTCCCTGGATAGTGAGCTGCTCGGCCGGGCCCGCGCGATGGGCGCCGCAACGCTCTTGCAGGAGAGCGATGGCCTGAACGAGGGCCTGAACGAGGCCCGAATTGCGGCCGGCGCCGAGGCGACCGCCGTAATGATCCTCCCGGCGGACCTGCCGGCCGTCGCGGCCTCCGCGATCGACCAGCTCGCCAAGGCGGCCGAGCTGGCGGCCCGGGTGGCACCCGACGGTCCCGTAGTGGCACTGGTTCCAGACAGGCACGGCACGGGCACAAACGCTCTCCTTGTAGCCCCGCCCAATGCAATCCCGTTCTGCTTTGGTGAGGGCAGCCGTGCGGCTCACGAGGTCGCGGCGGCGGCGGCCGGAGCCACGTATCTGGAGTTGGACGGGCCGCTCACATTCGATCTGGACACGCCCGACGATCTGCTCGAGGCCGACCGGCGCGGCCTGGACCACGAGGTTGTCCGGTGAGCGGCTGGACGAGTGGCCGCGGGAGCGAGGGCCGGCTCTCCGTCGTTTCCCTGGACGACATTCCGGAGATCCGGCCTGGCGATGATCTTGCGGCGCTGCTGATCGCGGCCCTCCGCGCCACGCCCGGCATCGGGCCGCTGGCGGAGGATGATGTCCTCGTCGTCACCCAGAAAGTCGTCTCCAAGGCGGAAGGAGCTCTCGTCGACCTGGACACGGTCACAGCTCGCCCCGAAGCTGTCGCGTTCGCGGAGCGTTGGGATCGCGACGCCCGTCAACTGGAAGTGGTCCTCCGCGAGGCGGTGCGCGTCGTTCGGATGGCCAACGGCGTCCTAATTACGGAGACCAAACACGGGTTCATCTGTGCCAACGGCGGAGTTGACGCCTCGAACATCGGCCCGGAGAGCGGGCACGTCGTGACGCTCCTGCCGGACGATCCGGACGGGTCCGCGGACCGGATCCGGGCGGCGGTCCGGGAGGCGTTCGGGGTTGACGTACCGGTAATCGTCTCGGACAGCTTTGGACGGCCCTGGCGGTGGGGAATCATGGACGTGGCCATCGGCGTCAGCGGGCTCATTCCCCTGGACGACATGCGCGGCAAGCCGGATGCCGACGGCCGGATCATGCACAGCACCGTCAGGGCCACGGCAGACGAGATCGCCACGGCCGCGGAACTGGCACTGGGCAAGGCCACGGGGCGGCCGGCCGCGCTGGTTCGCGGCGCAAATCCCACGCGCGGCGAGGGCCGGATCGCGGACGTGCTGATGCCGCGCGAGTACGACCTCTTCACCTGATGACGGCCGGCGACGCCGCTTCCTCCGAGCCACTCGAGGCCCGATTTCCGTTCAACGGACCGCTGGACCTGCGGCTGACGATGGCGCCGCTGGGGCACGGCCGGGGAGACGCCACGATCCACTTCGGCAGCGACGGCGTCTGGCTCTCGCGTCGCACCCCGGCCGGACCCGCAAGTCTGCGTATCTGGTTGCCACCGGGTGAGCAAGCCGTCTGTGCTCAAGCCTGGGGTCCGGGGGCGGCCATGGCCCTGCACGCGACCCCCGGCCTGGCCGGCATTCTGGATGACCCGACCCAACTGGCTCCGCAAGGAGGCCTCCTCGGGGATCTCCAGCGCCGCTTCGCGGGTGTTCGGCTGCCCCGGACGGGGCTACTGCTGCCGGCCCTGATTCCGGCCGTGGCCGAGCAGAAGGTCACCGTCGGCGAGGCGCACGCGGCCTACGCCGCGCTATTGCGGCGCCTCGGCGAAGTTGCGCCGGGGCCACAGCCGCTCCGCCTCGCGCCGACAGGCGCCCGGCTCGCCGCGCTCCCCTACTTCGAGTTCCATCCGATGGGCCTGGAACGTCGTCGGGCGGACCTGCTGCGGAATATCGGCCGCCTCGAAGCCCGGCTGGAAGCTCTCATCGATCAGGCACCTGCCGATGCCTTCGCAAGTCTGCAGAAGATCCCAGGAATCGGCCCGTGGACCGCGGCCGAAACCACGAGAATTGCCTTTGGCGATCCGGACGCAGTCAGCCTCCAAGACGCTCACATCCCGGACCTGGTTTCTTGGGCGCTGGCTCGCGAACCGCGCGCGGACGACACCAGGATGCTGGAACTGCTGGCACCCTACCGCGGCCAGCGGGCGAGAGTGGTCCGACTTCTGGTGGTCTCGAGCATCAAGATTCCGCGTTTTGGGCCCAGGTTTGCGCCCGGCCACATCGAGCGGATCTAGACCACCTCGTTCAGCAGCCCGCCAGATAGATGCAGGGATTGACCGTATTGGCGGTACTTCCGAGGCCCCACGGGTAACCGAGCCACACCTCGAAATGAAGATGCGGGCCCGTTGCGATACCGGTCATGCCTACCAATCCGATCCGCTGACCCGCGCTGATCCTCTGCCCGACCTTGACGGACACGCGCGACAGGTGGTTGTAGGTGGTGTAGAGCTTCGTGCCGTTCATCACCCAGATCACGTTACCGCCGCCGGATGTCGAGCGCCAACCAGCCATGACCACCGTCCCGCTGACCGCCGCATAGACCGGTGCGCCTTCAGCGGCTGCAATGTCGATGGCGCGGTGGCCGGACCAGAAGTACTGACTGATGTAGTTCTCGCCGCCTACCGGCCAGACCCAGCCTCTGGAGCCGGAGGTACCGGTGGAGGTCTTGGGCATCGGCCCACCACTCGCCCCGGGGATCAGCAGCGTCACGCCGACCAGGACCTTGCTCTCGGGGAGGTTGTTTGTGTCGATGATGTCCTGGGCGGTCACCTTGTATTTGGTCGCCAGGGACTCCAACGTATCCTTCGCGCCCACCTTGACGAGCAAACCGTCGACAGGCGGAATCAGAAGCTGCTGCCCGACGTGCAACGACGACGGATTCGGCAGAGTGGACTTGTTGGCCCAGTAGATCGTTGTAGTTGCGAGGCCAAACCGGCCCGCGATCGCGCCGAGCGTGTCTCCCGCGGCGACCGAGTAGGTGCGCATCAGGGAGGAGGCGTCAGTCCCGACGCCGGGGTTCTGGAGCGTGTTCGGAATCGAACCGTCGCCGACGTATATGTCGCTGATATCCGCCGCGTTGGGTCCATCGCCGACGCCGTACCAAACGACGGGCGCAGCCGCATTCACATTGTGGGCAGCGGTGGGCGTGGCGGCCGCGGCAGCAGATGCGGGCGTCACCTGGGCAACCGAGCTTACGAGAGCGGCGGCCACAAGGAGTGCACAGACGGCAATCGGAACCAGCCGCCCGGCTCCGTCGCGGCGCGCCAAGTCGACGGCTGCGGTGCGAATCGGGGCAAGTGTTTTCACAGCTACAGATGCCTGCTTGGCATCCGGCCGTTCATTTTCGTGGCTGGCGAAGCGCTGGATAATCTGGCTCACCGGGGCCGATGCTTGACGCAACTCAAAGGCTCTAGCATGGGGTGGCGGCTCCCAAGGAGAGAGGCGGGAGGCCGGTCGGTCGTGTTGCACCCTACCAGCGATGTGCCAAACGCGCAAACGACCACTGGTACGGGGTCCTGGGATGGCCTCTGGCCGAGCGCGACGATCCGTGCCAATTCCTTGCAGTGCTAACCTTGATCCGCCATTCCTGCCCAGTCACGCCCGTTCCCCTACCGCGCCGTGACGGCAAGGCCCTCGGAGGTGCCCCGTGAAGATCGGTCTCCAAATCTCGTCCTTCACATGGCCGGGCGGCGACGCGGCAATCGGATCGACGCTGGCCCGCATCGCCGAAACCGCCGACGGCGCCGGCTTCGACTCCATGTGGGTCATGGATCACTTCTATCAGATCCGCGGCGTGGGCAAGCCCGAAGAGCCGATGCTCGAGGGTTGGTCGGCGCTGGCGTTCATGGCCGCCCATTCGAAGACGGCGACGCTCGGACTGATGGTGGGTGGCATCCACTACCGCCAGGCCGCTCTCTGGGCAAAGGCAGCCACGACCCTGGACGTTCTCAGCGGCGGCCGCTCGTATCTGGGCATCGGGGCTGCCTGGAACGAGGAGGAGAGTCAAGGTCTGGGGTTCCCAATGCCACCGCTCGGCGTCCGCTTCGAAATGCTGGAAGAGGCGCTCCAGTACGTCCATTCGATGTGGGAAGGCGAGCGCGGTTCGGGCAAGCCATTTGAGGGCAAGCACTACCAGGCGGAGCGGCTGCTCAACTCGCCGCAGGTCCTGAGCAGACCGCATCCGAAGATCCTTATCGGCGGCGGCGGCGAGCAGAAGACGCTACGCCTGGTCGCCAAGTACGCGGACGCCTGCAACGTCTTCGGCGGTCCGGACCAGCTGTCTCACAAGTATTCCGTGTTGCGGGAGCGCTGCGCCGAGGTCGGTCGGCCCTTCGAAGAGATCGAGCGGACGAACCTGTCCAGCGTGGATATGGCGTCTCAATCCCCCGCCGAGATCATCGACCGCTTTGGGGCACTGGCGGAAGTCGGCGTCCAGCACGTGATCTTCGGCCTTCGCGACGTAAGCGACGTTTCGAACATCGAGAAGTTCGGGCGCGATGTGCTGCCGGCCGTTCATGCCCTTGAGGCCAATGCCATCTAGGTGGCCCAATCTCCGATGTCCCACGGAGCGCCACGTCCGGAGAACCCAGAAAAATACTCCCCGGGAGTATCCACGTTAGTGCTAGGATTGCGTTCATGAGTGACGACGCCGCCCCCAAGATCAAGACCTCCCTGGCCGGGCTCGGCCTAACATTCCTGGCCCCCGCCGACGACGATGCGTCGGCCACGCCGATGCAGCCTGCGGACGGCCGTGGGGCGGCCACCACCTCCGGAGAGCCCGTCGAGGCGAAGGTCGTCATCGTCGGCTCCGGTCCGGCCGGAATGACCGCGGCAATCTACACGGCCCGGGCGAACCTGCAGCCTGTAGTCATCGGCGGTGTGGTGGGTGGCGGCCAGCTCATGATCACCAGCGAGGTTGAGAACTACCCCGGCTTCCCGGACGGCGTCCAAGGGCCGGAGCTGATGGGACTCTTCCGCAAACAGGCCGAGAGGTTTGGAGCCAGGATCGTCGACGCGGACGTGAGCCGGGTAGATCTGGGCAGCCGCCCGTTCCGGCTCTGGGCAGCCGGCGTTGAGTACCGCGCCGAGTCGGTCATAGTTGCTACGGGCGCCGAGGCCCTCTGGCTCGGGCTGGACAGCGAGACGCGGCTACGAGGCCGGGGCGTATCCGCCTGCGCTACGTGCGACGGGTTCTTCTTCCGGGACAAAGAGATTGCGGTCGTCGGCGGCGGCGATAGCGCCCTCGAGGAAGCGCTCTATCTGACCCGCTTCGCCAGCAAGGTCCACCTGATCCATCGGCGGGACGCCTTCCGCGGCAGCAAGATCATGCAGGATCGTGTCGCCACGCATCCCAAGATCCAACTACATCTCAGTCGTACGGTGGAGGAGATCCAGGGTGGCGATTTCGTCGACTCGATCCGCCTGGGCAAGACCGACCAGCCCGGCGAGGAGACCCTCCCGCTGGACGGCGTCTTCATCGCGATCGGCCACCGACCCAATTCTGCCGTATTCCACGAGTGGCTCGAGACGGACGAGAAGGGCTACCTGCGCAACGACGGCGCCACGACCGCATCCAAGATCGACGGCGTGTTTGTGGCCGGTGACGTGGACGACAGCCGCTACCGCCAGGCCGTAACCGCGGCCGGCGAGGGCTGCCGGGCCGCGATCGACGTCGAACGCTGGCTCGAGGCCCAGGAAGCGCACGCGGCAGCCTCGGCGGCCGTCGCCCGCTGACGTCTGGCGAGTCATCGCCCGGCTCCGGTCGCGGTCGGCCAGGACTCCTGCTAGCTTGATCCGAACCTCAGGAGCCCTTGAATGTCCTTCCACGGTGGCGGCGGACGTCGCCCTTCTGCAAACTCGACGATGCGTGAAGATCAGCCTCACGTGCCGCGCGAACGGCGCTGGCTGACCGCCCGGAAGATCGTCGGCTTCTTCGAGCCGTATCGGAAGGAAGTCGGGGTCGTCTTCGTGGCGATCCTGGTCACGAGCTTCCTGGGTGTCATCAACCCGATCCTGCTCAAGCTCCTCATAGACGTTGCCATCAAGAACCTGGATTTCGGGCTGTTGAACCTCTTCGTGATCATGATGGTCACGATCCCGATCGTCTCCAGCTTGATCGGCGTGGGGCAGACCTACCTCAACAACAAGGTCGGGCAGAGCGTGATGCGCGACCTGCGCGCAGCCCTGTACTCGCACCTCCAAGCAATGCCACTCCGCTTCTTCACCGAGACTCGAACGGGCGAGATC
>DASVJA010000207.1:0-4946 GCA_036386115.1 Candidatus Limnocylindrales bacterium | reverse complement strand
GGCTGCGATCGCCATGGAGCTCGAGGAGTACCTCGTCGCCCGGGACTCCTATACGGTACTGATGGAACGCTGCGAGCGGGTACTCGGCCCCCGAAACCTCGACACCCTTTCTGCTGTTCACGGCCTCGCCGTTGCTCTGTCGTTCATGGATGAGCCGGCCAATGCCCGGCCACTCTACGAGCGCGTCCACAACGGCCGCCGGCTGACGCTCGGCGCAGACGATCCGGCCACCCTCAGCGTTCTCCACAACCTGGGGCTGACGCATCGCGCCCTCGGCGACAACGCCGCCGCGCGAGCCACATTCGAGAAACTGCTGGAGACCCAGCGCCGGGTCTTTGGGCCGGAAAACGCACTCACTCTGCGGACGATGACGAACCTGGGCAGCGTCCTCATCGCGATGGAGGAATACACAAGGGCCGCCGAAGTGCTGTCGGAGCGCGTTGACCGGAGCCGCCGAGTTCTCGGAGCCACGCATCCGGACACTCTGGACGCGATGTTCGGGCTAGCCCGGGCGTTGTGCGGAACCGGTGAGGAGGCCGACGGCCGCTCCCTTTCCGAGCAAGCCCTGGCCACGACCATCTCGACCTTCGGCCAGGACGCGCCGGACACGATCTCGGCGATAACCCAACACAGCCGGCTCCTGCTCAAACTCGGCGACGCGAAGGCTGCGGCCGCCTCGTACAGAACCCTCTTCGATAAGCTGACGCGGCTCAACGGGCCGGAGGACGTGGCCACGCTCGATGCGCTGGCCGGCTTGGCCGATGCCGTCGGGCGCGGCGGCGATCACAAGCGCGCCCACGACCTTGACGTGATGCTGCTCGACCGGCGCCAGAAGGTGCTCGGGCCGGAGCATGCGGCCACTCTCTGGGCGGTCGGCGACCTGGCCTGGAACCTGGAGCAACTCGGCGACCTCAACGGTGCGGCTGCGCGCTTTGCCGAACTCACCGAGGCCCGCACTCGCACACTCGGGCCGGAGGAGCCGGACACGGTCTGGACCCTGCAAGGCCTGACCCGCGTCCTGAGCAAAATGGAATCTCATGCCGATGCTCGCCGGGCCTATGCGCGGCTGTACGAGACCCAGGACGCTAGACTGGGCGCCGAAGCAGACGAGACGCTGACTGCCCTCCGGGGCCTTGCCTGGGAGTTGGGCAAAGTCGGCGAGTTCGAGGCGGCCCGGCGGACCTGGGCCCAACTCCTCGAGATTCACGAGCAAATGCACGGCGCCCGAGACGAGCAGACGCTGGATGCCATGAACTGGCTGGCGGAGTCGCTGGAAGACATGGGGGAGGAGGAACAGGCTCGCGCGATCGCCGAACGCGTCGCCGGAACCCTCGGCCGGCTCTATGCCGCCAGTTCGGAATCGCTCGGCGCCGACGATCCGGCAACTTTGAACCTGGGCCACGACCTGGGGCGGACGCTAGAGCGGCTCGGCCAATTCGAGGCCGCCCGCGTCACATACCAGACCACGCTGGAGGGATACGTCCGCGTGCAAGGCCGCCGCGGCCGAGCCGTCGCCGAAATGCGCGGCCACCTCGGCGACATCGCCCGCGAGATGGGCGACCCGGCCGCCGCTCACCTCTTGTACGGCGAAGCCCTGGCCATCCTGCACAAGTCGCCGGGACCCGAGGATCCGGACACTCTGGAGATCGTGGGTCACGACGCCCTGGCGCTTATGGACCTCGGCAAGAAGATAGCTGCCAGAAACCAGGCCAGGACCGTAGTGGACGGCTATCGCCGCACACTGGGCGAGGATAATGCCCTTACGGTCCGGGCCAAGGCCCGGCTGGAGAAGATCGCCCCTACGCCACGCAAGCGGCCGGTCTTCTAGCGAGACGGCTCCACGAAGTATGTCGGAGATGCGCGGCGGAGATTGGAGCATCATTTGGCCATGACAAACTCGAAGCCGGCCACTCGTGAAATCGACTGCGTGGTCGTCGGCGGCGGAGTCGCCGGCCTCTCGGCGGCCGTAAACATGGGCCGGTTGCGTCGCTCCACGCTCCTGATCGATGAGCGCGACCGCTTCATCTGGGTCCACACGATCCACAACTACCTGGGCTTTCCTGACGGTATCCTCGCCACGGATCTGCGCCGCCTGGGCTGGCGGCAGGCGGCCAAGAACGGCGTGGAGCTACTCATCGGGCACGTCGCGACGGCGACCCGCGAGAGCGACCGATTTCGGGTCACGATCGAACGACTCCCCGAGGGCGGGCTTCGGCCCGGCTTCGGCATCCCGCGCGACACCGAGATGGCGGCAATCTTTGGCGAGGTTCCCGAAGGCGGGCCGATAGAGATCCTGGCCAGAACCGTGATTCTGGCCACGGGCGTCATGGGCCACTTCCCGGAATTTCCCGGTCGGGACCAATGCGTGGGGAAGAGCCTCTTCTGGTGCATCCATTGCGACGGCGCCGAATCAATCGACCGGGTCGTCGGCGTAGTCGGCCACGACGAGGAGGCCGTCTCCACAGCGCTGGACCTGCTTGTCTTCACGGACAAAGTGACCCTGGTCGCCGGCCGGCCGGAAGGTTTCGACGTCCCGGCGTCACGTCTGGCAGACCTGGCCGCAAACGGCATCGCCGCCCACGCCTGCTCGGTCGCCGACTACAAGAATGAAAACGGCCAGATGCAGGCTCTGCTTCTGGACGACGCACGCCGCACTCGGATCCCGGTAGAGCAGGTCTACACGGTCCGCCGCTCATTCGCTGCAAACACGCTGGCCCGCCAGCTCGGCCTTGAGCTAAACGGCATCGGGCAGATCGTGGTCACGTCGGAGCAGCACACGAACGTGCCCGGCGTCTTCGCCGCCGGCGACGCCACGGACCTGCACGACCATCAGATCAGCGCCGCAGTCCACGAGGGCAACCAGGCGGCGTGCGGCGCCAACTGGGTGCTGTACACGCCGGCTCAACGCGGTCCCAGCGGCAAGTAGGCGGCTGGGCGGGCTCGTCGAGCTCAGCCCGCCAGCGCCTGATCCAGATCCGCGATCAGGTCTGCGGCAGTTTCGATGCCCACCGACAGCCGAATGACTTCGTTGCTGGCACCGGCCGCGTTCCGCTGCTCATCGGTGAGCTGGCGATGCGTCGTCGAGGCAGGGTGGATTACCAGACTCCGCGTATCGCCGACGTTGGCCAGATGCGACCAAAGTTCGACGGATTCCACGAGGTGGACGCCGGCCTCATAGCCGCCCTTTAGCCCGATTGTGAAGACCGAGCCGCAGCCGCGCGGCAGGTACTTAGCGGCGAGCGCCGCGTACGGCGATCCGGGCAGGCCGGCGTAGCTGAGCCAGGCAACGGCCGGATGCTCCGCCAGGAATGCGGCCACGGCCGTGGCATTGGCCACGTGCCGCTCCATGCGCAGCGGCAGAGTCTCGATGCCGGTCAGGATGTAGAACGCGTTCTGGGGCGACAGCGCGGGGCCCAGGTCTCGCAGAGCCACGGCTCTGGTCTTGGTAGCGAAGGCCTGGTCGCCGAACGTTTCGTAGAAATCCAGGCCGTGGTAGGCCGGATCTTCCTCGGTCAGGCCCGGGAACTTGCCGTCGCGCGCCCAGTCGAACTTGCCGGACTCCACGACGATCCCGCCGAGACTGGTCCCGTGCCCGGAGAGGAACTTGGTCATGGAGTGGACGATGATGTCCGCGCCCCACTCGAACGGCCGCCACAGGTATGGCGTGGCAAGTGTGTTGTCCACCACGAGCGGAATTCCAGCCGCATGCGCCACGTCCGCTAGCGCCTCCAGATCCACCACGACGCCGCCCGGGTTGGCGAGGCTCTCGGTGAAGATCAACTTGGTCTGCGGCGTGATCGCGGCCCGAACCTCGTCCAAGTTGCGCGGATCCACGAACGTGCCGTGCCAGCCCAGCCGCGGGAACGTGTGCGTGAATTGGGTGATCGAGCCGCCGTACAGGAAGCGCGAGGCGACGAAATGGTCGCCCGGGCCCATGAGCGTGAAGAAGGCCAGCAGCTGAGCCGCGTGGCCGGACGCCGCGGCAACGGCGGCTGTCCCGCCCTCCAGGCTGGCCACGCGGGCCTCGAGCGCCGACACCGTCGGATTGCCCAGACGCGTGTAGATGAACCCGGCCTCCTCGAGGTTGAAGAGCGCGGCGGCGTGATCGGCGTCCCGGAAGACGTAAGAGGTGGTCTGGAAAATCGGGACGTTGCGGGCGCCGGTGGTGGGATCCGGCGTGGCACCAGCGTGAACGGCACGCGTTTCGATGCCGTAATCGTGAGGGCGAGCTGGCGGGGTCATTTCATCTCCGGTGTGGCGGCCGGGCGGCGGACGGGGGGCGATGGTGCTGTTGCGCGGGACAAGCTTAACGGTCGGCAGTCTTGGCGATGGACGCGGAGAATCATGATTGATAGTATTACCTGGCAGTCATACCATATGGCATCGCTGTGGAGTACCAGAGTTGACAGCCTATCCCACCGCCGGCGAACGACAACGAGTCAAGAAGATGTCCGTAAGCCTTCCACCGGATCTGGCCGCCTTTCTGGAAAGTCGCGCCAAAGAGCGCGGCGCCGCAGTGAGCTCCGTTCTCGCGGAGATCGTGGCCAAAGAGCGAGCGGAGGATCAGCAGCGACGCCTGGACGAAGCGCTTGCCCTGGACGCGCAGGACAACGTGGCTCACGTCCGAACGGCGTCGGCGGCGGTCCGTGAGGTGTTCACCGAGTCGAAATGGTAGGGGTCGGCGGAACGGCCCAGCCTGCCGGACCGCAACGCGGTGATATCCACTGGGTTGCTTTTCGCGACGACGCAGGTCACGTCATCGCCGGTTCACATCCGGCAGTCGTCGTCCAGGCGCCGGCCATGGCTCGCTCCTCAGCCGTCATGGTCGTTCCGATGACGAGCAAGGCGCGCAGCAGTCAGCTTCGGCCGCCTTATCTCGTAGCAGTATCGGCGCAGGAATCCGGACTAAGCAGGGATGGCTGGGTCAAGGCAGACCAGATCGTGAC
>DASVJA010000206.1:0-2683 GCA_036386115.1 Candidatus Limnocylindrales bacterium | reverse complement strand
TACCAGGCGCTGGTCGCCAAGCCGATCCCGGCCGAGTTCTCGATGGACCCCGCCCCGTCGTACACCCGAGCCCAATCCGGCTCCAGCCCGCTTTCGCTGTACCGCCAGGTGATGGCCAACTTTGCCGGCCATCTCGGTCAGAAGGTCGACGTCCTGGCCTGACCGCCCGTAGCGGTACGAGCGCCGCACCCTCGGCAAGACGACCTTCTTCCTCGCTTCGCCTATCCTTCCGCCCATGCCCGGACCAAGTGCAGCCCAAAGGCGAGGCTGGCGAAGCGTTCTCGTCGACATCGAGCCGATCAGGCGCGACCGCGAATTCCGAATGCTCTGGCTCGGCCAGCTCGTCAACAACCTGGGCCGCCAGGTCACGGTTGTCGCGCTGCCCTTCGAGTTGTGGCAGCTTACTCACAGTTCGCTTTCGATTGGGGTCCTCGCCCTCGTCCAGCTCGTGCCGATCCTCGTCTTCTCACTGGCCGGAGGCGCGCTCGCGGACGCGATCGACCGGAGGATCCTCCTCCTCACAACCCAGGCCGTGCTCGCCGTCACCAGCCTCGGCCTGGCCTTCCTGGCGCTCCAGCCCAACCCTCCGATAGTGGCCATCTACGGCGTGGCATTCATTGCCGCGGGCGTCGGTGCCGTGGACCAGCCGGCTCGAGCGTCGGCCATACCACGCCTGGTACCGCGTGAGCGCCTCGCGGCCGCAATCGCCGCCAACTGGCTGAGCGGCGTCACCGTCTCCATCGCCGGCCCCGTCGCCGCGGGCGTGCTGATCGCCACCTCGGGCGTGGCCACGGCATTCGCCTTCGACGCAGCCACGTTCCTCGCCAGCCTGACGGCGTTGCTACTGATGGCGCCGATCCCGCCGCATCCGGACGCGGCCAGACCCGGGCTACGTTCGATCGCCGAGGGTTTGCGATTTGCGCGCAGCCGGCCGGTCATCCTGGCCACCTTCGCCATCGACCTCAACGCCATGATCTTCGGCATGCCGAGCTCGTTGATGCCCCAGCTCGCCCTGACGGTCTTCAACACCGGCGCGGCAGGATACGGCCTGCTCAACGCCGCCCCCGCCGTCGGAGCGTTGATCGGGACGGCCTTCAGTGGCTGGGTAGGTCGCCTGCGACGCCCCGGACGAGGCGTTGCGGTCGCCGTAGCTACCTGGGGTGTCGCCATCGCGGCGTTCGGGCTCCTGACGTGGAGCTTCCCCCTGGCCCTCGCCTGCTTCGCCGTTGCGGGCGCCGCCGACGTGGTCAGCGCCGTGCTGCGAGGATCGATAGTCCAGCTGTCCACGCCCGATCACCTGCGCGGCCGCGTGTCGTCGATCCAGAGTCTCGTTGTCACGAGCGGGCCCAGACTCGGCGATGCCGAAGCCGCCGGCGTGGCGGCCCTCGCCGGGCCGCAGTTTTCGGTCGTCTCCGGCGGCGTAATGTGCCTCGCGGGCTTGCTGGTTGTTCTGCGCAAGTTTCCCGAGCTGCTCGCCTACGAGCACGAAGCCGTTTCGCCTTCCCGGTCCGGGCCCGAACCCTCTCCGGACCTCGCGGAGACGACTGTCTGACCGGACTTTCGGACGGAGGTCCCCATGGAATCGTAAGAGCCGGTGCGTTGGCACCGGCTCTTCATCCAAGCGAATCTGCGGCCTAGAGGCGTCGCCTTCTGATCAGCAACGCGACGGGGCCGAGGGCCAGGAAGGGCACGATGAGGGCCGGCGTGGGCGTCGGAACCGGTTTGGGCGTCGGAGTGGGCACCGGCGTGCTACCGATCTGCAGCTGGCCGTTGACGGCCGTGTACTGGGACTTCCAGATGTCTGAGTGGACTACCTTGCCGGCCGAGTCCGTGACGACGCGGCCTACGGTAACGGTGAAGCCGTTCGTCGCGACCTCCACCGCATATGTCTTGCCCGGCTTGAGGGTCGTCACATACTGCGGGGGGTTGTTGATCGCTTGGACGATGTTCTTCTCATTGGCCTTGTTATCTCCGGTCCAGGTGACCGTGCGCCCGGTCGGCATGCTCCAGAGCTGGACCGTGATGGTGCTCTTGCTCTTATTGGTGGCCCATGATCGGATCACGATCGGGCTTGAAGTGTCGTTGGTCCACCTCAGGTCCCATGTGTTGGTGCCGTTGGAGTAGACCGTCGCGTCTCGGCCGATTGGATATCGGGAGATGTAATAGAAGTGCGCGTGACGCTCGTCGATCTGCAGGCCGGCCTTCGCCGCTGCGTCGAACATCGTCGTCGAGGCGGAGCAGATGCCACCGCCGATGGCTCCCGTGTGATCGCTCTGACCGTTGAGGATGACCCCGCCCTTGGCGAAGCCGTGGGCGATGTCGATCGGTCCGACCGCACGCAGGAAGCTGAACTCCTCGCCGGGGGCAACGACCTGACCATTGAAGTTCCGCGCCGGAACCCGAATGTTGGCGCCGTTGCCGTTCGCGGCACCCGGAAAGAAGGTGGTCGTCCACTGGCCGATGATCACGAACTTGCTGACATCGACCGGCTTGATTTCGGGCGTTATTGCGGCCGGCACCACTTCCAGGCTCGACTGGACGTTTCCGCCCGTGGCGAGGGAGTCGAGGTAGGCGGCGATGGTGGCAGAGGTCGCCCCTATGTCGATGCCAACGCCGTTGCTGCCCGTCCTAAGGGTCCTCGGCTTACCCGAGGCTTCGAATATGACGGAGGGCTTCGTGGCGG
>DASVJA010000205.1:0-11254 GCA_036386115.1 Candidatus Limnocylindrales bacterium | reverse complement strand
TTCATACCCAAGGCAAGCGTTCGGCTCTGACCGTCCCAGGATATTGATTCCGTGCGCAGCGGCCACCCCCCAGTCAGGTGCCGCCGATTGTCCCGCGTGGCGGGCTACGAGCGACGCATGCCGTCCCGCGAAGCGGCTCATTCGTAGCCTCTAGTGTAGCTAGAGGTCAAACCGTTACCGGGCTCGACAGTGCCCAGGAAGACAGACATGAACGCTACGTCCACACGGCCACCATCAAGCCCGAAGCCGAGCGGGCTGCGCAAGTTGCTGCTGGTCATCGTTGCATGCCTCGTCGTTGCAGGCGTCGCCGGCGGCGGCTACGGGCTCTGGTACATCCTCCTGGGTCCCAGTTCACCCGCGGCGGTTAGTTCGATTCCGCCTGCCCTACCGACCGGGGCCGGCGTGACGCTCCAGCCGGCCTCCGGCGCGGAATCAGCCTCCCTCGACGGCACCTGGGACGTAAACACCTCACTCGGCGCGCTCGCCGACGGGACGGCTACCTTCGCCGGCTACCGAGTCCAAGAGCAGCTTGTTGGCGTAGGAGGTCATACGGCCGTCGGCCGCACAACCAAGGTCACGGGCTCTATGTCGCTCGCCGGCACAGTTGTATCCAACGTGCAGATAACCGTGGACATGACCGCACTGGCCAGCGACGACAGTCATCGCGACGACCAGCTAACACATCAGGCCATCGAGACGGGCACCTTCCCCACCTCGACATTCAAGACCACGGCGCCGATCGACCTCGGGGCGATGCCGGCCGACGGCGCCACGGTCACGCTGAATGCGACAGGAGAACTAACACTTCACGGAGTCACAGAATCGGTGACCATTCCTCTGCAGGCAACGCGCAAGGACGGCGTCATCGCGGTGGCGGGCTCGATCCCGATCCTCTTTTCCGACTACAACATCCAGAAGCCGAACAGCTTCTCGCTGCTGTCGGTTGACGACCACGGCACCATGGAGCTGCACCTGCTCTTCACTCACGCCTGAGACGCAACCAAGAATTGGAGTACCGGACGTGTCGTTCATGAGATTCCTAGGCGGTCGTCCCGGCGCGACGCCAGCCCCCGACACCGCGGGTTACCCCAGCCTCGACGCCGAGACTGAGGCCGTCCGCCGGATCGTGGCCCGCCTGGAGGCGCTGCCACCGGACACGGCTCGCCTGATGGCCGGCATGGCATACGTGCTGGCTCGGGCCGCCAATGCGGACCTCGATATCAGCGATGTCGAAACGGCGGCCATGGAGCAAGAACTGACCGGCGCCGGCCTGGATCAATCGCAGGCGGTACTGGTCGTGGAGATGGCCAAGTTGCAGGAGAAAACCAGCGGCGGCACGAGCGATTACCTGGTGACGCGCGACTTCCGTGAGCACTCCACCGAGCAGCAGCGGCTGGCTCTCTTGCGGGCCTGCTACCACGTGGCCTCCGCCGACGACGCGATCACCTCAATGGAGAGTTCCATTCTCTTTGAGATCGCCGGCGAGCTGGATCTGTCGCGCGATGACGCCGCCCAGATCCGGGCCGATTTCGCCGACAAGGTCACGGCCCGCTTCGACTTCAAGGGTCCGGGGGCGGGGCGCAGCTAGAGGGCGGCCGCAAAGGGCGTGCCCCGGGCCATCGGTTTCGGCCACCGCAGGGTTTCCATCCTCGCGCACGGCTCCCGGCGACGGGTACCTTCACGTCCTGGGACGCGAAGGTCGTCCGAGACCCCAGCCGTGAGGTTCCATCAGTGGGCACGACATTTTCAACAGAACTCCTCGTCAACACAGCGCCTGCCGATGAAGCCGGCTCGCATGTCGATCCCAACTCCGTCCGTTCAGTCGACCGTGCCGCCGCACTACTGATTGCCCTTGCCGATTGGGATGGCCAGGCCGGCGTTACTGAGATCGCCCGGAGACTCGGCCTCCACAAGTCGACGGCCTCTCGTTTGCTTGCGACGCTCCTATTGAGGGGCCTGGTCGATCAGGACGAATCATCGGGCAAGTACAGGCTTGGGCGAGCCCTTGTGCATCTGGGCGGGCAGGCCGAGAAGGCAATCGACCTGCGATCGATTGCCATGCCGGAACTCCAGCGCCTGGCACGAGACGCGAAAGAGACGGTCATGCTCAATGCGGTCTCGGGCGACAGTGCTTCCTCTCTCGCCTGGTCGGACGCGTTCGGTATGGCCCGCCAGCGTTCAGGATCGGCCTCGCCGCTCCACGCGACGGCGTCGGGCAAAGTGCTGCTGACAAATCGGCCCGAACGCGAGCTCATCCGATTGGCGCGGGCAGGCCTGACGCCCTACACCACGCACACGATCATCCGCGCCGACATGCTCCTCGAGGAGATCGCGCGGGTCCGGCGGCGCGGCTTCGCCACCTCATTCGGCGAACACGAACCAACGGTGAATGCCGTTGCCGCGCCGGTCTTCGACCACCGAGCTCAAGTCATCGCCGCCATCGAAGTGCGGGCGACCGGCAACCGCATCACGCCTCTGCGGGTTCAAGAACTCTTCGAGCGCCTGCGGGATGCGGCGGCCTCAATCACGGAGCAAGTCGGCGGAGTCGCCGCGGTCAACTGACGACGATACCCCGGCAACGACCGGTTCCATATCGAACAATCCTGCGGCCCCTCGGACCCCCCTCCTGAGGGGTCGCTTCCTAATCGGGCGGCCGACTTGCCACGCCCTGCCCAACAACTACGCAGATTCCAACCCGTGCGGCACGAGCGCAACAGTTCGAGCTGTCAAGGCAATCAGCAGACTCATCGACAGACTCATCGACCGATGGACTGAGCCCCGGGCGAGCGTGCCGACGCAGGTCCGAAGGGAATCCCTGCCGGCGTCAAGGCAGACGAACGCGCCATTCCCCCGTGGGCTGGCATTTGCACAGGAGGGTGCGCGCATCGGCGCCACGCAATGGCTACGCCGCTCTCCGCGGCAGCCCCACAGACTCCGCACCGAACCACGTACCCGAGCTGCCCTTGACGATGGCCACGGCGTTCTCAAGGGCCCCGATCGCGGCAAAACGGCCGCCGCCCGAGACGAATTCGGCACACGCCCTCACCTTCGGAGCCATCGAGCCGGAAGGCCACGCTCCGGCGGCGAGCCCTTCGTTGGCTTCGTCGACCGAGAGCCGCAGGATCGGCTCCTGGCGCGGCGTGCCCCAGCGGCGATAGACCGCATCAACGTCACTCAGCAATACCAGCCCATCCGCGTCAACCGCCCGGGCCAGAACGACGGCCGCCAGGTCCTTGTCAATGACGGCCTCCACACCCTGCAGGTGGCCGCCGGGTAGCTCGATTACAGGTACTCCCCCACCGCCGGACGCAACCACCAGCACTCCCGAATCCACGAGTGAGCGGATCGCCACCGCCTCCACGATCCGCGACGGTGGCGGCGATGGAACAACCCGCCGCCAGTTCCTGCCATCGGGCGCGACGCTCCAGCCACGGTTGGCGGCGTGCTCACGAGCGGTAGCCTCGTCGTAGATGGGGCCGACGGGCTTGGTGGGATTGGTAAATGCAGGATGATCGGCCGGAACCACAGTGCGCGTCACGATTACGGCGATCTCGCGCCGCTTACCGCGCTCCAGGAACGCGTCGTTCAACGCCTGAGCCAGTAGGTAGCCGATCTGGCCCTGCGTCTCCGCCCCGAGAACATCAAGCGGCGGCGCCGGAACCACGGAGGCGGCCATCTCGGCGCCGATCGCCAGAAAGCCGACTTGCGGACCGTTCCCGTGCGTGATGACGATTTCGGCGCGGCTGCCCTCGGCCAGCGTGACCAGGCCACGCGCCGCTTCCACAAGGTTGCGGCGCTGAACCTCAGTGGAGCCCGGTTCGCCACGCCGTATCAGGGCGTTGCCGCCAAGTGCAATGACCAGACGGGTCACAAGGCCGGCTCCCAGCGCTCCTTGCCGGTGATCAGTGTGTACAGCAGGGCCTGCTCGGTGAACCAGCGGTTCTCGGCCTCATCCCAAACGCGGGACTGCGGGCCATCGATGACCTCGTCGGTCACCTCGTCGCCGCGGTGGGCCGGCAGGCAGTGCAGGAAGATGGCGCGGGGCTTCGCCAGCGCCAACAAGTCGGCATCCACGCAGTAACCCGTGAAGATGCGCGCTCGCTCCTCGCGTTCCTTCTCCTGGCCCATGCTGGCCCATACGTCCGTATAGATCGCATCGGCGCCGGTGGCCGCCGCCTTCACGTCGTGCCCCAATTCGATGCCGCCGCCGTTCACGGCGCAGTTGGCTCGGGCCGCCTCGACGATCTCCACCTTCGGCTCAAAGCCTTCGGGCGTGGAAATGGCCAGCGTGAATCCCAGATATCCGGCCGCTTGGATCAGGGAGTGGCAGACGTTGTTGCCATCGCCGATGAAGGCAACCCTGAGCCCGGAAAAGTCACCGAACTCCTCCTGGATGGACATGACATCCGCCAGGGCCTGGCAGGGATGGTGGTCATCTGTCAGAGCGTTGACGATCGGTATGGTGGCGTGACGTGCGAGCTCTTCGACCTTCGACTGATCAAAGGTTCGGATGGCAAGAGCGCTCAGATAGCGCGAAAGAACACGGGCAGTGTCGGCGATCGTCTCGCCGCGGCCGATCTGCAACTCGTCGGGGCGGAGGGCGATGGGCAACATGCCCAGGCCCCAGGCCGCCGCCTCGAAGCTGACCCGTGTCCGCGTGGACGGCTTGTCGAAGATGAGCCCCAACCGTCCGCCGGAGATGGCGTCGCGAGCCATCCCCTTGGCGGCCTTGAGTTGGGTGGCCAGGGTCAGATTGGCGAGGATCCCGTCTCTACCAATGGAATCCAAAGTCAGGAAGTGCCGCGTCATTGCGTGACCCTCCGGCTTAGTGGCGTGCCTGGGCGACAATCGGGGCCAGGAGCTTGGTCAGAGTTTCCTGATCCGGCGCGGCCGGAGCACCAGTCAACTCCTCGAGCTCATAGCGGACGCGAACGACCGGCTTATCCAGCTTTAGGACCCGCTTCAGATCGATCGGCGTGGCCGATAGCACGAGATCGGCCGGCACTGAGTTCAGCGCGACCTCCAGCTCGTGCATCTGGCTCTGGCCGTAGCCCATCGCCGGCAGCAGGTTGTCAAGCGCCGGGTACTTTGCCAGCGTTGCCGCCAGCTCACCCTTGGCAAACGGCTTGGGATCGACGATCTCTCCGGCACCAAAACGCCGAGCGGCCACAATGCCCGCCCCAAACGTCATGCCGCCGTGCGTGAGCGTCGGGCCGTCCTCGACGACCGCCACTTTCTTGCCCTTGATCTCGCCGCCGACCAGCGTAAGCATCGACTTGGCCAGGACAACCTTCGCCCGGCCGTTCATGGCCGAAATGTTGGCCCGGACTTCTGCGATCTGCTCGGGGCTGGCAGAGTCCACCTTGTTGACCACGACAACGTCCGCCATGCGGATGTTCGTCTCGCCAGGGTGGAAATGAAGCTCGTGACCGGCGCGGAGCGGATCCGCCACCACCACAAAGAGGTCCGGCTTGAAGAACGGGAAATCGTTGTTGCCGCCGTCCCAGAGAATGACATCGGCCTCGGCCTCGGCCTGGCGCAGGATCGCTTCGTAGTCCACGCCGGCATAGAGAACGCGTCCCGCATCGAGATGGGGCTCGTACTCCTCGCGTTCTTCGATCGTGGTCTCGTAGCGGTCCAGGTCCGCGTAAGTGGCATATCGCTGGACGCGCTGGGCGATCAGGTCGCCGTATGGCATCGGGTGGCGACAGACCACGACCTTGAGGCCCTGCTTCTCGAGCAGCTCGGCAAGATACCGAGTGGTCTGGCTCTTCCCGGCGCCGGTGCGCGTCGCCCCGGTGGCAACCACAGGCTTGCTGCTCGGCAGCATCGTCCGGGCCGGCCCCAGCAGCTCGAAATCGGCCCCGCCGGCAAGTGCCCGGCTGGCCGTGTGCATCACGTGCTCGTGTGCCACGTCGCTGTAGGCGAAGACGACCAGGTCGATCTTCTCCGTGGCGATGAGATTCTCAAGCTCCGTCTCGGCCACGATCTTGATGCCGTTGGGATAGAGCGGCCCGGCGAGCTCCGTGGGATAGCGCCGCCCGGCGATGCCGGGAATTTGAGTGGCAGCCGTGAATGCCACCACCTCGACGCTCGGGTCGGTGCGATAGGCAGTGTTGAAGTTATGGAAGTCGCGTCCCGCGGCCCCCATGATCACTACACGTGTGCGATCCATGGACATACCGGCCCTTCCGCAGTCGCGCCGTAGGTTATCCCGGCAGCGAGTGTTGGGCCGACGAGCCGGTTCCGCTTCTGGCCCAGCGGTCGTCGAACGTGTGTAGTTTCCGTCGAGCGGGCGTCAGGCGCAAGGGCCTGCGTGCCGGCTCGTGTGGCGGCGCGCCAGGTGGTGCCGCCCGGTCGGGGCTTGCATCCGCGCAGATCGGGTGCCGCGCCCTCCTACCTCGGACCCAGCGCGTTCAGCGTGGCCGAAATCGCATCGGTGTCCAGGCCGACCGGCCGCGCGGGACCAGATCCAGACAGCCCGTTCATCATCATGGAGAGAGATCGCAGGCTCTCCGTGCTGGACCCGGGCACGTCGGCGCCACCCGGCTCATGCAGCGACACCGCGACGCTTCGGCCCACGAAGGCCTGAACCTCACCTTCGAGGCCCCAGGCATAACCCCACATCGCAGCCTCTTCGGCGTTGGCGAGCCAGGGCGGGACCTCGCCCGGCGCCCCGGAGAGGGCGCGTCGAAGCGTCCGGCGGTATGCGTCCACCATCGCCGAGGTCATAGCTCCGCTCGACGTTCGGAGAGGGAGTGGCATTCGCAACGCCCTGGGCAGAATGATTCGCCCGGCGACCGCATCGGCGGCTGCCGCGACGGGCTGGAACCAGGCCAGCCAGACCGTCGCCGCTGCCAACAGGGCGACTCCAATCGCCATCCAGACCCGCGACGCCTGGCGTGTCTGCATGCGCAGCCAGCCGCGCTGCCCGGCGGTCCGCTCCAGTTGCTCTCCGGTCTGTTCGAATAGAGGTCGCAATTCAACGAAGTCCGTCAGCGTGGCGCTCTTTCCGGCGGCCGAAACCAGCCCATCGAGCAGATACTGCTCGGCCTCCCCGAGCGGACGCGACGCCGAGATCGCGTGACCCGCGTGAAGACCGCCGGCCGTGCTCCCGCTCGCTGATACCACCCGAATGCCTCCCCGCGGCCCCAACGGTGTGGCTTGCTGGTAGAAAGCGATGTGGCCGTGAGCGGCCAGGTCTAGCAGGGCGCACGTGACGGCTCGCGTCGTATCGAGCGGGGCGGCGACCAGGGCCGCCAGCGCCGGCGTCATGTCGGACGGCGGGCCGGAAACCATGACGGAATCGTCGTCCGCGTATCCGGGCAGTCGTCGTCGCCGGAGCCGCACAAGGGCGAAGATCAAGACAGCGCCAAGCCCCGACAGAAGCCCGATCAGGCTGTCGGTCCGGTTGGTCTCATTGCCGAAGAATCCCGTCAGCGCATCGCGAATTGCGGCGCCGACGTTGGCCGCAACCTCCCCGGGGTCCAGCGGCGGTTGTACGCCATCGATTGCCCTGAGCAACTCGGCCTGAACGTCTCCGTTTGGGGCCGCTTCGTTGCTCAGCGAGTTGTAGGCCCACGGCGCATGAGTGTCATAGGAATCCCAGAGCTCCGAGTCGGCGTCGATGTAGCCGCCGATCTGGGCGCCATCCACGGCCAGCGCGATCACCAGACTCTTGCCCATCGCCGTGCTCGGCGCCCAGTTGTTGAAGAAGGCGGTCCCATGTGGGTTGGCGTCGGAATTCAAGGCGATGTCCACGTATACCGGCGCGCCAATCTTCGACGCGAGCGCCTGGGCAGCCGTCTCGGCATGAGCCAGACCGGAGGCATCCAGCACCCCGGTCCCGTCGAAGACGTGCGTTCCCGTCATCAGACCGAAGGTCCGGGCCAGGGTGCTGGTGACCCAGCTCTCCATGCCCGCCAGTGGCGCCGACGAGTCGCGGACCAACTCCGCGGCGCCGGCGGAGAGCTTGGTCTTGAGGGTCGCCCCGACGGTGGCGGTTCCGATGTCATCCCAGCCGGTCAGCAGCAGCCCGTCGACATGCCAGCTCGTCGCCAGGGTTTCCACCTCCGGCAGCTTCAGAAGGTCGTCCGTGTAGACGACGACCCGGCCGCCACCAGCCGATTCGATGCTGGAGGCGAACTTCTCTGCGGTCGCGATCGCCTTTGGCGACATCGAGCCCCCGTAGTCGTAGACGTGCCGCCCGACGACATAGGGCGACATCGTCGGCGCGGCGCCTGCTGCCGGGATAGGCACAGTCAGGCCCAGGGCCGTGAAACCGAACAGGCTTATCGCGACGGCTGCAGCGAGGCCCACGAACCTGGGCGAGTGGATCGACATCTGCGACCTCTAGGTGGACATTGCCGCGCCTAGCCTAGCCGCTCACGATCCGCGCGTTGCGGCCCCGCGGTCTACATCAGGTACTGAATCATTCCGAACGTCCCGCACGCCAGAAGAGTTCCGGTCACGATCCAGAGCACAACTGCCTGCAGGCGCGAGTTCGCGAGATCGCCGAGCAACTCGCGATCGCTCGTCAGTCGCACCAGAAACGCCAGCGGCAGAGCCAGCACGATGACGTTGAAGACCATCGCGGCGATGCAGACCCTGACCAGGTCCGCCGACAGGAGTACGACGGCGGCCGCCGGAAGAACCTCGACAAAGTAGACGGCATAGAACCGCCGGGCCTCGTTGGGCCGGAGATTGAGGCTGTGCGGCCAGCCCATGACTTCGCCGATCCCCCAGGCCGCGGAAAGGGAGACGACCACCAGGGCCAACAATCCCGAGCCGATCAACCCGATGGCGATGAGCCAGCCGGCGCCGCCGGCGGCGAGGCGCGCAAGTCCCTCTGGCAGCTCCTTGAGATTCGTCGCCGCCGCGGACACCGGGCCGGAGGATTGCATGGCGGCAGCGGCGGCGATCACGATCGCGGCCATCAGGGCCTGGCTGGCAAATGCACCAACGAGAGTCTCGATACGGCTGCCGCGCAGATCCTCGCGCTTGAGCTTCTTGTCGACGCTGGCGGACTGCTGATAGAAGAGCATCCACGGCATGATCGAGGCGCCCACTATTGCGACCACCAGGGCGAAGTAGTCGTCCGGTACGTCCTGCGGCAGCGGGCTCAGATCCGCCACCAGGTGGCCGAGATCCGGACGTCCGGCGACGGCCAGGACAACGAAGCTGAACAAGGCGAGAGTGAGTACGAGGGCAAACCGCTCGAACCGGGAGTAGCTGCCCGTCAGAATCATCGAGGCGTGGACCACCAAAGCGCCGGCAATGGCTATCGGCCCGGGGATGCCGATGATCGCGGCGCCGAGGGCGATCCCGGCGAACTCGGAAACGTAGGCAACAAAGTTGATGACAGCCATGCCCGTAACGGAAACGGCCGCCCAGCGCGGCCCGTAGCGAGCCCGAACCAGTTCCGCGTGGCCCTTGCCGGTCGCGAGAGCCAGCCTGGACGTCATTTCCTGAACGACGAACAGCACAGGCACGATGGCGAAGACCGGCAGCAGGAGCGCATAGCCGGAGTCGGTGCCACCCTGGCCCGCGGTGATGACGCTCGGGGCATCGACGTCCGCCAGCATCACCACCCACGCGGGGCCGATCACGCGCAGCCAACGCACAATGCCGGGGGCACGCATGGCAGTCGCCAGGGTTCGGAAGCCCGAGAATATAGTCACGCTTGGAACCATAACCGAGGTGGTCGGAGATAACCGAGGGCCGAGCCGCACTCTCTGCGGTTCCTCTGGCCCATCCGGTCCGTACCGTCCGGCCCCGGACGACCGGACGCTGCGGCGCCGTCGCCGGCGCCGCATTCAACCTATTCGGCCGCGGCCACAGCCTCTCCGGCCAGGGCCGAAGCCACTCCCAACCGCTCGAGGGCGCTCAGGATTGCCCGCATGGACGCGGTCGTGATGTTCGGATCCATGCCGACTCCCCAGCAGACTTCGTCGTGCGAGCGAACCTCGACATAGGCCACGGCCGTGGCTTCCTCGCCGCCTCCGAGCGCGTGCTCGGCGTAGTCCATTACTTCCACTTCGATGCCGAGGTTCTGGCGCAGTGCGTGGACCAGGGCCGAAATGGGACCGTTACCCTGCCCTTCAACTGTGGTCGTGGAGCCGTCATACGCCAGGTCGGCCTTGAGGCAGACGCCGTCTCCGGTCGACGTCGTCTCGTAGCCCGCCAGAGAGATCCTCTGACTCTCGGGCAGGTATTCCGCCGCGAAGGCGTCCCACATTTCGGCGGCCGAGATTTCCGTGCCGCTGTCCGCGGTGATGACCTTGATGCAGCGGCTGAACTCGATCTGGAGGCGGCGCGGCAGATCCATGCCGTGCTCGTTCTTCATGATGTAGGCCACGCCACCCTTGCCGGACTGGCTGTTGACCCTGATCACGGCCTCATAGCTGCGGCCGACGTGCTTGGGGTCGATCGGCAGATACGGAACCTGCCACTCGCCGTAATCCGGCGGCAGGCACTCCATGCCCTTCTTGATCGCGTCCTGGTGCGAGCCGGAGAAAGAGGTGTAAACAAGGTCGCCCACGTACGGCTGGCGCGGCCCAACCGGCAGGCGATTGCAATGCTCTGCTACTCGGCGCAGCGAGTCGATGTCGGTGATGTCCAGCTCTGGATCCACTCCCTGGCTGAACATGTTCATTGCCAGGTTGACCACGTCCACGTTGCCGGTTCGCTCGCCGTTACCGAAGAGCGTGCCTTCGATGCGGTCCGCGCCGGCCATCACACCGAACTCAGCGGCGGCAACGGCAGTACCGCGGTCGTTATGCGGATGCAGCGACAGGACGACCGAGTCGCGGCGCGGAACGTTGCGGTGGAACCACTCGATGGCGTCGGCGTAGATGTTCGGGGTGTACATCTCAACCGTCGCCGGCAGATTGATGATGATCGGGCGAGCGGGAGTCGGCTGAATGACGTCCATCACAGCGGTGCAGATCTCGAGCGTGTAATCCAGCTCGGTGCCGGTGAAGCTCTCCGGCGAGTACTCGTAGCGGATCTCCGTTCCCGGGCAGCGCGACTCCTGCTGCAGGCAGAGCTTCGCAGCCTCGACGGCGATCTTGGTAACACCGGCCTGGTCCAGGCGGAAGACCACGCGTCGCTGCAGAACCGATGTTGAGTTATAGAAATGGACGATGACCTTCTTGGCGCCCTTCAGGCACTCATACGTCCGCTCGATCAGTTCCTTGCGGCACTGCGTCAGGACCTGGATCGTGACGTCGTCCGGTATCAGGTCCTCCTCGAT
>DASVJA010000204.1:0-17453 GCA_036386115.1 Candidatus Limnocylindrales bacterium | reverse complement strand
CAAGCGAGGGCAACGCTTCGATCAGATTCCATTTACCGAGGGACCGGACCATGGCCCCACTCCTTCATTGGCTCCGATGCCGCCCCTGCCTTAGCAGACCGCGACTTGGCACTCTGCCAGCAGAAGGTGAAGAGCAGTTCTCAGCTGGCACACCAGCTGTCTTCATCGACAATAATAGGGACCAGGATCGAGATTTGACGACAAGCCTCTCGTCATCCATGACGAGCAGGAAGTCACTCCCCTCCTGCTGCAAGTAGCCCACTCGGCTTTGCCCTATCCGTGCTTATGGCTCTTGGCAGCCCGGGCCAATTCCCGAGCCAAATCCACAAGCGGCACCAAGCGCTGTGTGCCCGCCTCGAGATCCTTCAGCTGGACATTTCCCTCGGCCAGTTCGTCGCCGATTATCACGGCGAAGTGGGCGTGTTCCTTTGAGGCGGTCTCGAGCTGGCGGCCGAGCTTGCGCGGGGCCAGCTCAACGCGGACGGACAAACCTTCCGCGCGCAGCATCGCGGCCACTCGCAGACGCGAGACGGTATCCGCGGGATCTGCGCCGGCAACGACCGCCAGCGGCGGAACCTCCACGGCGGCATCGGCACCGACTTCGGCCAGAGCGAGCAGCACGCGATCGAGGCCCAGCGCGAAACCGATGGCCGGTGTGGCCCGGCCACCCAGAAGCTCGACCAGGCCGTCGTATCGACCTCCCCCGCCGAGCGCCTGCTGCTGTCCTTCGGCACCCCGGCGGTAGAACTCGAAGGCGGTCCGGGCGTAGTAATCCAGGCCGCGGACGAGCGTCGGCTCGAGGCGGTACGGCACGCCCATCGCATCGAGATGCGCCTTCACTGCGGTGAAGTGGGCCTCGCAAGCCTCGCACAGGTGATCGGAGATCATCGGCGCGGCCGCGATCAGCGCCCTCATAGACGGATCCTTCGAATCGAGCAGGCGGAGCGGATTCAGCTCCAGGCGCCGCAGCTCCAACTCGGGCAGCTCGGCGGCGTGAGCAGCGAAGTACGCCTTCAGTGTCCCGAGATAGCCCGGCCGGCAGGCCGAGTCGCCGATCGAATTCAGCAAGACCTGAACGTCCGGCACTCCGGCTTCTACGTAGAAGCGGCGGCCCATCTCGATGACCTCGGCGTCGACGGCAGGCCCTGAGTCGCCGATGGCTTCAGCGTCCCACTGCCAGAACTGGCGGTAGCGGCCGGCCTGAGGGCGGTCGTAGCGAAACATCGGCCCGACAACCGTGAGCTTCACCGGCTGCGGCCAGGTGTGCATGCCGTGCTGGACGAAAGCACGAACGATGCCGGCGGTTGCCTCCGGCCTAAGCGCCCACGCCTCCGAATCCTCGCTCCGTGGCGCAATCCGGAATAGCTCCTTCTCCACAACGTCCGTAGCCGCCCCAATCCCGCGCTCGAAGACCGCGGTCTGCTCGAAGAGCGGGATCTCCATCTCGCGATAGCCGTAGCGGGCCGCCAGCGAGCGAGCGATCCCTTCGAGGCGGCCGAAGCCCGCCCGGGTATCGGGGAGAAGGTCTCGTGTTCCGCGTGGGGATTTGTAGGAAGGCATTGCGGAAGGATACCGACTGGAGAGGGTGGTGCGAGAACTCCGGGCGAATGCGGGCGGCGGTTGACGCAAGGAGGGCCGGGCGCAACCCACGTGCCGCCAATATCCACGGACGACAGGTTCGCCGATGCCGGAATTGCGTACGGCACCACTGGTATGAGTAATTGCAAGAAGCCACTGGCCGCGGCGCCCGGCGCCGCACTGCCGGCGGCGTGGCCAGCCGAAGTCACCGCCCAGAATCAAAAGCGGCGGGCCTTCCGGCCCGCCGCTCATTCTTTCGCGAGAAACCTACGCGACGACGTTCCCCGAGTCCTCACGCAGGGCCGAGCCCAGACACGAGAAGAAGCGGCGCACGGTCATCACGACAGAGCGCTTGGAGACACCGCCTTCAACCGAAAGGTAGTAATCGAAGAAGAACTTGCCGTTCGCAGAAACCGAGGCGCGGATCAACTTGACCTGGTCGTTGACCCGGTTGATGTATGCGAGCTTGTCCGGATCCGTGGCTTCCGGCGCGGCGCCGAAGATCGCATAGATGGAGATCAGTCGTCCATCCTGATCAGGACGCAAATAGCAGCGGTAGTTGTCCTTGACGATGAGGTCGCCGTCGGTGTCAACGGTGACTTCCATGTAGGCCTCTTCGAAGAGCGTCTTGAGCGCTTCCGCGCTGATCCCCTCGGGATAGATGAACTCGTCAGACACGCGAACCTCCTTCTGACCGGCTCCCCCCGGGGGCTCGATCTCCCAAGCGCGACCGCTCGACGAAACTGCGACAAACATTTAGCCGACTCGCTGACTATAACGGACCGGCGCTCCTTCGACGCGTCAGGTCAGGTCGCGCTGGACGGAGATGACGTCCTTGAGCTGCTCGAGACGGCTCATAACTCGTGCCAGCTGCGCAACCGAGGCAACTTCCAGAGTGGCCCGTACGACGGCCGTTCTGTCCGGGGTGACCGAGACATTTGCGGAGAGGATATTGACCTTGTTCTCGGCCACCACCTGGGTCACATCGGAGAGGAGACCGGTTCTGTCGTAGGCCTCGAGTCGGATCGAGATGGGATATGTCTGCTGAGCCTTGCCTTCCCACTCGACTTCGATCAGGCGAGCGGTCTCGCGCTCGCCCATGATCGTCTGGCAATTGCGGAGGTGGACCGTGACGCCCTTGCCCCTGGTGATGAAACCAATGATTGGGTCGCCGGGGATGGGATGGCAGCACTGGCCAAAGCGGACCAGGAGGTCCCCCACTCCGTTGACGCGGACACCACCCTGGCGCGACGGCTGGCTGGGCGCGGAAGTTGGTGGCAGCGCGGCCTGGGCGTCGTCGACCACGCCCAACTTTGTGACCACCTGTTGGGCCGCGACCGCGCCGTACCCGACCGCGGCATAGAAGTCGTCCAGGTTCTCGAACTTGTAAAGCCTGGCCATCTCCATCATTCGGTCACCGCCGACGGCCCCAAGATTGGTCCGGGCCAGGCGCCGCAGTTCGCGTTCCAGCGATTCGCGCCCATGGTTGATGTTCTCGTCACGTTCCTGACGCTTGAACCACTGCCTGATCTTTTCCTTGGCGTGGCTCGTGCGGGCGATGTTCATCCAGTCGCGCGATGGACCGTGAACGCCCTTCGTCGTCACGATCTCAACGATGTCGCCGTTCTTGAGTCTGTAGTCCAGCGGCACCAGCCGGTTGTTGACCTTGGCGCCGATGCAACGGTGGCCGATGTCCGTGTGGATTCGATATGCGAAGTCCAGCGGCGTGGCTCCGGCCGGAAGATCCTTGACCTCGCCCTTCGGTGTGAATACGAAGACCTGATCCTGGAATACGTCGAGCTTGACGCCCTCCACAAACTCGGTGGCATCCGAGACGTCGCGTTGCCAATCCATGACCTGCCGCAGCCAGGCCAGCTTGGCGTCGTATTCACGGTCGGCCTGCGAACCTTCCTTGTAGCGCCAGTGCGCGGCGATGCCGACCTCGGAGACGGCGTGCATGGCCTGCGTTCGGATCTGGATCTCCAACGGCTGCCCGTCCAGGGCAATGACCGCCGTGTGGAGGCTCTGGTACAGGTTCGGCTTTGGGACGGCGATGTAGTCGTCGAACTGGTTGGGAATGGGATGCCAGAGCGAATGGACCACGCCCAGCGCGGCGTAGCAGTCCTTGATGTCCTCCACGAGGATGCGGATGGCGTAGACGTCGTAGATCTCGCCGATATCCGCGCTCTTGCGTTGCATCTTCTTGAAGATGCTGTACAGGTGCTTGGGGCGGCCCGATAGCTCCGCCTGAATACCGGCCTCAGCCAACTCCGGCCGCAGCGTCTCGATGGCCCGCTGGATGAATGCCTCGCGACCCTTACGCCTGGTGTCCAGCGTCCGGGCCAGCTCGCGGTACGCCTCCGGCTCCAGCGTCTTGAAGGACAGATCCTCGAGTTCCCACTTGACGCTCCAGATGCCGAGGCGCTCGGCGAGAGGCGCGTAGATCTCGAGCGTCTGGCGGGCGATCCGGGTCTGCTTATCCGACGTCAACGCGTAGAGCGTCCGCATGTTGTGGAGCCGGTCAGCGAGCTTGATCAGGACGACGCGGATATCGTCCGCCATAGCCAGAAACATCTTGCGGATGTTCTCCGCCTGCTGCTCCTCGTGACTGTGAGTGCTGAATTTGGAGAGCTTGGTCACGCCGTCGACCAACTGCGCAACTTCCGCTCCGAACCGGTCCTCAACATCCGCCAGGGTGAAGTCCGTGTCTTCGGGGACGTCGTGGAGGATCGCCGCGGTGATCGCGACCGGGTCGATGCCGATGTCGGCCAGGATCTGGGCAGTGGCCAGAGGATGGATGATGTATGGCTCGCCGGTGACTCGGGTCTGGGAGTGGTGCGCCAGCAGCGCCAGTTCAAAGGCCTCGCGCAGCGGCGCCAGGTCCGCCTGCGGATAGTGCTTCGCTACGGAGTCGCGGACGTGCCGAAACTTGGTTTCAGGTGTCGGCAGAACAGACAGTCCCAGGCGCAAACGCTCGGCGAGCGGCAGGCGCGCCGATCGACGTCGAGGCTCGTTCTCCTCGGCGGAGGGCGGCGGTCCCGTTTGTTCAATCGACATTGATGTGAGTCTATCAGCCGATCCGAACGGAACCCCTGGAACCGCCTCTACCTACAGTCCGAGTAGCGACTGGAGATCGATCATCCCACCCAAAGTGAGGGCGCTGGCACCCACACTGACCTTCGTCAGGTGAAACGGATTGCCGCTTCCGGTCTGAAGCAGAGTCACTGTGGGTAGGTCGGTGGACTCGGGCACCATCAGCAGGGAGCCATCGCGGACCACGAGATGGCCCGGTTTCGATTGGCCGTTGATGGTAATCGTGACCTTGTCCGGAGCGGCGACCTTCACCGTGGCAGCCAGTGTGGTGTGGGCCTTGAACTGCTCCTCCGCGAGACTCTCTGCTTCGGCGATTGAGACGGTCAGCGTAGCCGTCGCCGCCGTACTCTCGCCGTGCAGGACGACGTTGTCGATTGTCAGACCGTCGCCTGTTGGGGTAAAGACACGCACCCCGGTGAGGGTCCCGTCCACGCTGCCGAAGGTGCGATCGATAAGTTGGACATTGCTTAGCGTCACGTCCATCGTCGCGGCATTGAGGTCGCCGACACTCACCTGGGTCGACGAGAGTCGAATCTTGTCCGCGTGTCCAAGCAGGATGCGCGGCGGCAGGGTTGCCGAGATATCGACCTGAGTGCCGGTTCCAGTGAAGCCGGCGGCGTTGAGGGCGTTAGTGGCCAGCCAGCTCGCGCCGAATGGCAACCCGAACCAGAGCAAGGCAAAGACGAAGACCGCCATCACGAGGAGCCGGATCAAGCAGGACCGCATCTCGCATCGCCTCCACAGTTCCGAGTCTGACCTTATCGGCGCCGATAACCAAGACGACCGAGCGCGCGAACGGCTTCCGACCGCTCGTCCCAGGACCGCGGACCCTCAGCCATGATAATGCTCTGCTCGTGGCCCTTGCCGGCCAACAGAACGATGTCGCCCGGGTTGGCACTGGCAAACGCGGCCTCAATGGCCTCCCGGCGATCGGCGATGCAGAGAAGGTTCTCCCCCTTCCGCATTCCTGCGGCCTCGGCACCGGCCGCAATATCGGACAGGATCCGGAGATTGTCCTCGCCGCGTGGATCCTCGTCGGTCACGATGACAAGACGGCAGCGTTCACCGGCCACGCGACCCATCATCGGCCGCTTCTGGACATCCCGCTCGCCGGCTGAACCGAAGACGGCCACTACTCCCCCACCGCCGGCCGCCGCCATGGGAGCGAGCGTCTCGAGGACCTTCTGGAGCGACGCCGGCGAATGGGCGTAGTCGACGATGACTCCGAATGGCTGACCGCAGTCCACGCGATCCATCCGCCCGGGTACGCCGGTCACGGCCTCCAGGGCCGCCCACGTGGGTTCCGGATCCAGGCCCAGAACTTCGCCCAGGGCGATCGCCGCCAGACAGTTGAGAACGTTGAAACGACCGACCAGGGCGAGGCTGAGACCGGCACCACCTCTGCGAGTGGCGACTTCGATTTCCAGCGCTCGAACGCCTTCCCTCACTGTCGTCGCGCGAACATCTGCGCCGGCCGACTCGCCGTAAGTCAAAACTTCGGCGCCGGCGCGGCGAGCTGCCGCGGCGAAAAGCGAAGCGGCAGGATCATCTGCATTGACGATGGCCGTTCTAGGCCAGCGCCTGAGAGTGGCCTTGGATCCGGCATCGTTCCGGCCCGCGCCATCCGCTTCGCCCAGCCGTTCGAAGAGGCTCAGTTTGGCCTCCCGGTATGCCTCGAAAGTGCCATGCAACTCCAGGTGTTCATGGGTGAGGTTCGTGAAGATGGCAATGTCATATGCGATCTCATCGACGCGGTGGAGTGCGAGGCCATGGGATGTGGTCTCGACGATGGCGGCCTCGTTGCCGGCCAGGACCATCGCCCGGAGCATCCTCTGGATCTGCGGCGCCTCGGGCGTGGTGACGTGCTCAACGTTGGCCGTCCGGACGGACCCGATCTTCTTGCCGGCAGTGGTGATCAAACCGGTGGAAATCCCCGCGGCCTCCAGGACTGCCGTTGCCAGGAACGACGTTGTGGTCTTGCCGTCCGTGCCCGTGATGCCCACTATCCCCAACTCGCGGCTTGGGTCACCGAACCGCCACGCGGCCGCAACCGCCAGGGCCCGGCTGGCGTCGTCGACGACTACCTGGGGGAGGTCCACTTCCGGTACAACCTGCTCGACGACTGCGGCCGATACCCCATTCGCCGCCGCCGCCGCCACGAAGTCACGCCCGTCCACATGCGCCCCCGGAACTGCGACGAAAACGAACCCGGCGGCCGCCCGGCGCGAGTCGGATGTGATGCCGCTGATCGGGAGCGACGCCAGAGCCGGAGCCACGGCCAGGGCCGGCCCACCCACCGCCAACCGGCCCGATGCCGCCAGCCGAGCGACCAACTCGCCAAACGGCCGCGCCGTCAGAAGATCCGCGGCGGCGATCGACCTCGAGACGGTGTCGGCCGGCGAAATGTCGGTCTCGTTCTCGGTCGTCTCTCGGTCCGGCTCCCTCATTCGGCGGGCTCTTCGACCGGGGCGTGCGGGCGACCTCGGACCTTGCCGATGCCGTGACGCCAGGCGCCGATGCGGTCCTGAAGGACCTGAGCCTTGTCGAACGTCAATCGGCCGGCCGAACTGAAAACAAGATCCCAGGCGCCGACGTACTTGATCTCGCGCCCGCCGAAACCCGCCTTGAAATGCTCGATGCCCTCGTGCGAGATACCCCACATGTCGTAGCTGGTGGCACCTTGTTCCCGCGAGGTCCGCATGGCTTCCCATTTGAGGAGGTAGTTGGCTCGGAGATCGGCACCGGTCGGCGTCATGCCGCCGTACGGCTCCACGACGCGGTCGCCGACACGCAGGAGAAACAGAGTGGCCAGACCTGCACCGTCCGGCCCTTCGGCTATGAGCAAACGAGCCATTCCGAGCCGAGCGAACGCCTCCCATACGCCGAGGTAGGAGTCGTAGGTACGGATAACGAACCCGGCCCTCTTCGCCGTTTCTCGATAGATCGCGTAGAACTCCGGGAGACGATCAACCGTGGCCTCAACGACGCGGACCTCGCTCTTGCGAGCCTTGTTGACGTACTGGCGCCACTTCTTGCGGAGGTCTCCCCACAGGACGTCTTCCTCCGGTCGCAGATCGACCTGGCGTGTCCGCGGCGGCTGGATCGGTGTGGCGACGCGCCAACCGCAGTTCCGAAGGGCGAGCCGGAACTCCCCGTCCAAATCCACCGGGCCGTTCAATTCAATCTCCGGCTCGATCCGGACATGCGATATGCGGGCCGAGCCGGCCGCCACGACTTGCCGCAGGCCGGCCGTGAATGCCTCCAGGGTGGCCGGGTTCCAGGTCTCAAAGATCGGACCGCGCGGCGCATAGCCGAATGCCCAGGGCAGCCCCTGTGGCTTGCGAATCAGCACCTGCGCCCCGAAACCGGCCAAGTCGCCCAAGTCACCGTCATCGCTCTGAGAGGCGGATCCGAGGAAGCGCAAGGGCTTCCAGCCGTTCGGGGCCTTCACTTCTGCCCAGGCGCTGGTTTGCAGGTACGAGCCCGGGTTCGACCCGGAAACAAATGCATCCCAGTCCGAGGTCTTCGGGGCAAGGTCCACAACGGAAGCCTGCGCCGAGATGGCGCTGCCGCCCCTCGTCGTTTCCATCGCGGAGTCGTGCACCACGTAGACCTCCAAGTTCAGATAGGGACTCTCCCCGGCACGCTCGATTGTAGGCGGCAGAGCCGATGCCTAGCGATCGGCCTCGGGTTTGGCACCGGGGCCTGCCGCCAACTTCGCGCGGGGATGCGAGGCAGTGTAGGCGGCCCGCAGCCGCGTCGGGGAGACGTGGGTGTACAGCTGAGTGGTGGCAAGGCTTTCGTGGCCGAGCAATTCTTGAACCACTCTCAGATCCGCTCCCCCGTCGAGCAGGTGCGTCGCGAAGCTGTGGCGCAGGGTGTGGGGCGAGACGCCTTCCGGCAACCCGGCCGCCACACGGATCTGCTCCAGCCGATAGCGCAGACCGCGCACGCCCAGCGGGGCACCATTGTGGTTGAGGAAGAGTGCGCCCTGATCCTCACCGCGCCCACCGATGCGGGACCGTACCGGCAGAATCGCCGACCGATGCGCCAGGATCGGCCTGGCGTCCTCGATGTACTCGCCCAGGGCCGCCCGCGCCGGACCTCCCAGAAGAGATGCCCGCTCCTTGCGGCCCTTGCCGGTCACACGAACCTCGCCGCGCTTCAGGTCCAGGGCGCTGAGCGTCAGCGAGGCAAGCTCACTTATGCGCAGCCCGGCTGCATACGCGGTTTCGATTATCGCCACGTCACGGAGCCTCAGGGCGGCGGTCAGAGCATCGTGGTCCGGAGTTGCCACCCGGCCGGGGTTGTGTGCGGCGCCCCGAACGTCGTCGGCGCGTCCGGCCGCCATCTCGATGAATCTCTCCGTTTCGGCAATCGTCAGAACTTCGGGCAGGCGGCGCGGTTGACGCGGCGTGGCCATCGCCGCGAGAGGATTTCCGGCCGTCAGCCCCTGCCGCGTTGTGAAGCGGTAGAAGGAGCGCAGCGCGGCAAGTCTCTGAGCCACAGTGCGTTTGCCGTGACCCTCCCCGAGCACCGCCAGGTAGGAGCGCAGTTCAGAGCGCGACGGCGCGGTCCAGTCGTATCCACCGGATCCGATCCACGCCAGATAGGCGTCGAGACTAGTCCGGTAGGAACGGATCGTATTCGCCGAAGAACCGCGCGCCTCCAGCGCCTGAAGGAAGCGGCCCGCCGCGTCGAGCGCCTCGGGCGGAGCCGCAGTCGATGCCGCGGTCGCGGCTGTCGGGCTCGACACGCCATCCGTCGCGGACTGACGCGTCACTTGCTCTTGCTGGCGCCGCTCGCTTTCGGAGCGGCCTTCTTGCGAGTTGCCGTGGCCTTGGGGGCGGATTTCGTGCTGCTCGCGCCGGCGCGACTCGGCCTCCGGGCTCGAGTTCCGGCAGGTCTGGCCAGCGCTTCTGGATTCGGCTCGCCACCCGCAAGGGTCCGGCCGATCGGGTCGTCGATGCCAGTCAGGTCCACGGCAGCGCCGCAGACGAGACAGATGCCGGCCTCGCCGTTCCGCCCTATCGGTGCCTTATCGGCATCATGAAGCGCGCCGATGGGCTCATGCGAAGTCGTGTACCGGCACGTCGGGTAGCGCTTGCAGCCCCAAAACAGCGACCCAGTTCGCCGGGCTCTGCGGGTCACGAGGTAGCCCTCGCGGCATGTTGGGCATGATGCCTCGAACGGGAGCGGTGGAGGCGGCGGCGGGCCGTCCTTCTTGATGAAGTCGCAGTCCGGGTAGCGAGAGCAACCGACGAACGGACCGAAGCGGCCGCGCCGAGCCACGAGGACGCCGGCATCGGTCCCACCACACTTGGGGCAGGCCTCGGGAGCCGCCGGCTCGCCCGTTCCGCCCTCTACGCCTTCGCCCGCAGCCCCAGTTCCGGTACCGCCGGCACCCGGCAGTTCTCGAGTTTCCTTGTGTTCCGGGTACATAGAACAGGCCAGGAACTGGCCGAAACGGCCGAGCCGGATGACCATGGGGTGACCTTCGGAGCAGACTTCGTCGGAAGGCTTGGTCGTGAAGTCCGCCCGCTTCAGTTCCTTGGTCTTTTCGTCGATGCGGGCTCGGAAGGGCGTGTAGAAGGCCCGAACTACCGGCACCCAATTCCGCTTGCCGTCCGCGACATCGTCGAGGTCGTTCTCCATGCGAGCCGTGAACTCGAGGTCCACGAACTCCCCGAAGTGCCCGACCAGAAGGTCCGTGACGACTTCGCCCACGGGCTCCGGATAGAGCCGCCGCTCTTGAACCCTCACATAGCCGCGATCCATGATCGTGGAGATCGTGGCCGCATACGTTGAAGGCCGGCCGATGCCGTGCTCCTCAAGCGCCTTGATCAGAGTGGCCTCCGTGTAGCGAGGCGGCGGCTCCGTGAAATGCTGCAGCGGAGCGACCGACTCGACACCCGCCTCGTCGCCCTTGGCCAACGCCGGAAGGCGGCATTCAGCTTCTTCCTCCTGGTCGTCGTTGCCCTCCGTGTAGACCCGTGAGAAGCCGTCAAAGGTGGTCCGAGTCGCGGTGGCGCGCAGTTCGTAGCCGTTGCTCACCAGATCGGCGCTCGTGGTTTCGAGCTCCTTGGTGGCCATCTGGCTGGCGATCGCCCGCTGCCAGATCAGTCGGTAAAGACGAGCCTCATCGCTGCCGAGGTGCTTGGAGAGCGTCTCCGGGTCTCGCTCGAAGGACGTGGGGCGAATTGCCTCGTGCGCCTCCTGGGCATTACGAGTCTTGGTCTTGAAGACGCGGCCCTTGGGGGTCGTGTACTCAGGGCCAAATCTCTCCTCAATGACCCGCGCGGCCTCGGCCATGGCCTGACTGGAAAGGGCAACCGAGTCCGTTCTCATGTAGGTGATGAGACCAACCTGACCGTCGTCCGTCTCGACGCCTTCGTATAGACGCTGGGCCGCACTCATCGTCCGCTTCGGTGAGAAGCCCAATTTACGGCTGGCTTCCTGCTGGAGGCTAGACGTGGTGAACGGCGGCGCCGGATTGCGGTTGGTCTTCTTGATGGTGACGTCGGTGACGATCGGGCGGCTGGCGCGAATGGCCGACGCATGCTTCTCAGCCGTTTCCCCGTCGCCTATCTCCGGCTTCTTGCCGTCGATCCGGACCAGGTCAGCCTCGAAGGTATCGCCGTTGGGCGCTACCAGGATGGCCTTAAGCGTCCAGTACTCGCGTGCCGTAAAGGCGCGGATCTCCCGCTCTCGGTCAACAACGATCCGGACCGCAACCGACTGCACCCGCCCGGCCGAAAGACCGGCCCGAACCTTGCGCCAGAGCAGCGGGCTCAGCGTATAGCCGACCAGCCGATCCACAACGCGGCGCGCCTGCTGAGCATCGACGAGGTTCTTGTCGATCGAGCGCGGCTCCGCGAACGCCTTCTTGATCGCCGACTCTGTGATCTCGGAGAAGGTGACTCGCCGTGTCCGCTCGGGAGACAGGTTGGCAGCCTCGGCAACGTGCCAGGCAATCGCCTCCCCTTCGCGGTCAAGGTCTGTCGCAAGATAGATCAGGTCTGACTTTGCGGCCGCCTTCTGGATGGCCGCCAGCTGCTTCTTCCGGTCAGCAACGACTTCATATACGGGAGCAAAGTCGTTGTCGACATCCACGCCCAGCTGGTTCTTGCCGGGGTTTTCCGGGAGATCCCGGACATGACCGTATGAAGCGAGCACGGTGTAGCCCGGACCAAGATATCTCTCGATCGTCTTCGCTTTGGCTGGCGACTCGACGATCACAAGGTTGCCACTCATCGGCGGGAGTCTAGCATCAGCCACTCAACGGGCCGTTCACAGCCTTCCAAAAGCGGTCGTCCCTGCCCGCCGCGACCCTCTAGACGTCACGAATCCGCTTCAGCAAGTCTCCATCGAGCCCCGCGAGATCCGCTTTGCGGCGCACATCCTCCGGCCAGAGTTCTTCTTCGGCGGGCACTTCGGCCGTCTCCGGATCCGAGGCGTCGACCGGAACCAGGCCGGACTCGGGCTGCAACTCACCCCCGCCCGTGACCCAGCCAAGCCTGGATAGAGGAGGCTCGGGATACTCCGCATCCGCCGCATCGAGGGGATGCCCGACCGCGGGGACTGGTCGGCTGGCAGCTGCCTCGGCCTGGGAGACCTCCATCTGGGCCCTCGGGATTTCGATGAAGCGAATGTGGATCATCGGAAACGCAAATGTCGAGTCGCCGTCGCCGACGAAGACCGGCTTCTTACCGTTCATCGTCCGCACGTTGGTGCAGATCAGGTTCGTGTCCGAGGACAGCGGCAAAGCCAGCAGATCGGCCATGATCGGCTGTTCGTTGGCGATGTGGACGATGGCGTCATGGACCAATGGGGCATGCCTGTCAGACCGCTCGAGTGAGCGGACACGTATGACTTATCGGCGTCGACAGGCCTCAACCATAGAAGTCGATCGACACTCGAACACTCTTGGAAACCCAGACTCCGATTCCGGCCATGGTGAAGTACCGGTCCATGATGTTGTAGTAATGCTCACAGCGGCACCAGTACTCATTCTGGTAGAAGATCTCGATGGCGATCATTCCGCCCTTACCGGAGGAGCTTGGCGAGGCGATGTTCTCACCCCACGCCGGCCCGCAATACCCGGCGGCGCAGAGTCTCGAATGCGGAGTCGTGCCCCGGAGGTAGTGGTCGAGCAGCTTGTTATCGGCCATGTACTTGGCGTAGGGCCGCGAAACGCGATTTGATATGTCGGCGTTGAGCTTGATCAGGTTTCCAGGCGCCGGCAGGGTGTGGTGAGTCTCCGTGCTGCAGGCACCGCCACTGGTCACCCAATTGCCGGACCTGGTGCAGTTCATCAGGTTCAAGTAGTAGACCTCGGAGGAATACCACTGGGCGCTGGCGGCAGATCCTCCCCCGGTCACGTAGGTGATGCCCGACGACTTCGGCGTGGAGACCTTGAATGTGCTGCTGCTGCTCCCGCCCAGATGCAGCCCTCCGACAGACCGCGCCCCAGAACCCACCTTGGCTACCACGACGCTTCCGACCTTGAACGAATATCGCGGTGTGAGGACCAGAACCGTGTTGCCCTCCGCCCATGTCATTGTGCCGGCGACGGCCCGTCCGTTCACCGTGACCGAGAAGGCGGCGGCAGTCGACTTGGTGTCCATCGGCATCGTGAATCTGACGGAGACGGGCTGGTTCGTATCGTAGGAGACACCGTCCTGCGGCCGATAGCGGACGATTGTCGGTGCGGTCATCGTCGTGACCGTAAGGTCCGGCACGGGCGTGATCTCAGCGCCGGAAGAGTCGACGGCAACCTCATTGCCCGTTCCCATGTTCATGCTGATGCGGTAGACCTTGTTCGCATCGAGGGAGGTCTTGGGCGTCAGAGTGAAGATCTGACTGGCGATGTCAGTTGGGTCATCCCCTGCGACGAAGAAGTCCACGTGGGGGCTGATCCCAACACGAGTCATAACCGTTGCCAACTTGACCGGGCGCGTGAAGTTCACCTGAAAGGCCGTCCCGGGAGACGCAAGGCCGTCGCTCATCTGAGTGGCAGTGATGGTGCCGCCCGTTGGCGACCCGGCGTCGAACGAGGTGTGGATCTCCGCCGCGATCCCCAGGCCTTCCTGATCCGTGGCAGAAGAAGTGATGTCCAGCTTGTAGTGGGCGTAAGGCTCCCAGTGCGGATCCGGCTGAATCGACAGAACCTGGCCGGTGGCGTCCCACAGGTATTTGACGTTGATATTGGGCGTGATCGACAGCGCCCTCTGAACTGAGTTCGCATTCATGGGCTTCGTGAACTGGACCTGGAAGGCGACGTCCAGGGGCAGGTTGTTCTGGGACCTCAGGATCTCGCCTTGTGGCGCAAGTGGCGAGAAAGACGCCGGCGCGCTGCCGGCCGCTTGTTTGACGGGAAGCCCGATCAGCATCCCCGCAACCAATAGGGCAACTGCCCCGATGACTGCGCCCACCTGCATCAACCCGGGGCCCAAGGCCCGACTGGACTTCACGCTGGGCACCGCCACATGAACCGGCAGTGCCGGCATGGACCGTCCTTGCGTGGCTCGCCGGAAAAGACCGACGATCAGGTAGTAGACGATGAAGGGGATGGCCACCGCGGCGGCCGCGATCTTCCGCACTCGGTTGTCTCCTGTTGCGGCGGGAGCATCGTCCCGGTTAGGTCTTTCCTCGGGAGGGTAACACCGTGTTGAAAGATCCGGCAAATGGTCCGAGCCGGCACGCAGGGCGTCCGGCAGGCGTACCGGGCATGGCCTCTACCGGCCCAAGACGTCACCTCAGCTCAGCCGGAGCACCACTTCTCCAGCCCGCCAGTTGGCCCGCAGGTGAGTACCGGCCGTAGGTTCCCGTAATTAGTCCGCGCAGTTCCAGGAGCGTGATTGCGCTCAATACGGAGGCTGCGGTCATAGAGGTACGGGCCGCGAGCTGGTCCGCCGTAGCGGGCCCTTGCGAAAGCTCGACGGCCAGAGCGCGTTCCGCCACACCGAGAGAAGCGAGCACGGCGGCCCGCCCGGCAGCCCGAGCCGATGAGCCGGGCGGCCCGCCCCGGTCAACGGATTGAGACGGACTCTTAGCCTGATCGACACCCGATTCCGCAGTCTTGCCGCCGTCGGGCAGGACCAGGTCCAGGTCTTCAAGCAACTCCTCGATGCCGCACACGACTCGAGTCTGACCTGGAAAGCTCCGTAGAAACGCATGGCATCCGGCGCTGGCCGGCGAGTCGAACGCACCGGGCACGAGGAAACACTCCCTGCCCTGTTCCAGCGCCCAGCCGGCAGTGATCAGGGCGCCGCTCCTTCGCCCGGCTTCCACGACCACAGTCGCGTCCGACAGGCCGCTGATCAATCTGTTGCGACGAGGGAACGTACCCCTGGTTGGGCTCGTATCCGGCGGGAGCTCCGACACTATCGCCCCGCCTGCGGCCACCATTGCGTCGGCTAGGCGCTCGTGGGCCTTAGGAAACAGCCGTGCGTGGCCGCCGCCCAGGACGGCAACTGTGATGCCCGCCTCCGCCACTACTGCGGCGTGAGCGGCCCCGTCGACGCCCAGGGCCAGACCCGACACCACTACGGACCCGGTCCGGGATACCGCCGACCCAATCCAGCCGGCTATGAGGCGCCCTTTGTCCGTGGGATGACGTGTTCCGACGACCGCCACCGATCTCTCCGAGTTGAGCGCTGCCGCAGATCCACGCACGAACAACAGCGGCGGGGGCATCTCCACGAGCTTCAGCCGCGCCGGATATGCGGCATCCTCAAGTATCACGACGGTTAGTCCAAGGGCGCGGACTTCCTCCATGATCCTGAGGCCGGCTTCAGGCGCCTCACAGATCCGTGCCGCCAGGTCAGCCCCGATCGGCGATGGGCGGCGCCGGCCCTGTTCACCGGCCGTGGCACACGAATCAAACACGACTCCAGTTTCATCTCCGCACGTCTCGCCCTGCCCATCCACCAGGGCCTGGACCAACCGAGTTGCCCCGTCCGCCTCACCGGCCACGGCCATAACGGCGCGGGCCGATCCCAGGGCCCTGAGCAAGGCCCCGAAGCTGACCGGACCCAAACCCGGCACAGACAGCAGGGCGACCCAAGCTTCACGCTCCTGCGCGGCCGCAATCGGCTCGATCCGGCCGGCGTCAGCCGGCCGGATCGGCTCGGCCGCGAGGTCTCGGGCACGCCCTACGTCGGCCATGACGGCGCTGCCCTCTGCGACGCAACGCGGAATGATCGGCCCGAGACTCTGCACGCCCATCATGTCTCAGCCCACCGCCCCGAGACCCGGCCGGCGTCCCGAGAACGACCGGAAGCGTGCGGCCTCGTCGAGGTGCGTCGTACCGACAGTTGCCGAATCGGCCAGGTCCGCCACTGTCCGAGCGACCCGGAGCAGCCGCTCGATGCCTCTGGCACTCCAGCCCTCCAACTCGGCCAGCCGTATGGCGTGCGCCTCCTCCGCCGGGCCGAGTCCGCAGGCGCTACGAAGCGCGCGCCCGCTCAAGCGTGAGTTGACGCACCCACTCCTTGCCATCTGGCGACGCCTGGCTTGGACTATCCGAGCCGCGACCGGAGCGGAGCCTTCCGGCGCCGGGCCGCCAACGTACTCCTCGGGGGCTACACGCGGCATGTGAACCCACAAATCGATGCGGTCTCGTAACGGACCGGATATCCGGCCGACGTATCTGTCCACAACCGCCTGCTGGCAACGACACCTACCATCACCCTCGCCTGCATGCCCGCACGGGCACGGGTTCATTGCGGCGATGAGTTGAAACGCAGACGGGAACACGGCCGCACGTCCGACGCGCGAGATCGCCACCTTGCCATCCTCCAGGGGTTGACGCAGAGCCTCCAAGGTGGACCTGTCGAACTCCGGCAGCTCGTCCAGGAAAAGCAGGCCGTTATGCGCCTTAGTCACCTCACCGGGCGAGAGATGCGGCCCTCCACCGACCATCCCCGCATATGAGATGGTGTGATGCGGGGCCCGAAACGGGCGCTGCCGGACAAGCGCGGTAACCGGCGTAAGGCCGGCGACCGAGGCTATGACCGTTGCCATCCTGGCCTCGTGGTCATCCAGCGGAGGTAACAGCCCCGGCATCGTCCTTGCAAGCAGGGTCTTGCCGGAGCCTGGAGGCCCAACCAGGACCAGGCAGTGCCCGCCTGCCACAGCCAACTCGGCCGCACGACGAGCCTCCATCTGGCCTCTCACCTCGGCCAGATCCGGGCCTTCCTCAAAGCGACACGATCCCTCCGAGGCCTCCGGCTCTGAGGTGTCCACCCCGACCTCAGATGCCAATTCCAGGCGCGCGGGCATTGTCCGCACCCTGCCCCGCCTGCTCTCTCGAAGGATTGTCGCAGCCTCCGAAAGCGTGGCGGCGGGCACAACTTCTATGCCATCCGCCAGACGCGCCTCTAGGAGTCCATCGACCGGAACAACAACGCGGCGCACTCGAGACCGGGCTAGCGACGAGACCATGGGCAGCAACCCCGGCATAGACCGCAAGTCCCCGCCGAGAGACAGCTCCCCCAGGACCGCCCATCTTCCGCCCGCCCTCACTTGCTCCGATCCCAGCAGGATTCCTAGAGCGATCGCAAGGTCTAGAGAGGCCCCACCCTTGCGCATCTCTGCCGGGGCGAGATTCACAGTGATGCGTCTCGGCGGGTACTCATAGCCGCTATTACGAATTGCCCCTCGCACTCGCTCCCTGGCCTCTTGCAGAGCGGTATCCGCGAGGCCGACGATAGTGAACCCCGGCAGCCCTGGGGCAACGTCAACCTCGACGCGGATCAGGCGCCCATCGAGACCGTTCA
>DASVJA010000203.1:0-5596 GCA_036386115.1 Candidatus Limnocylindrales bacterium | reverse complement strand
CGGCCTTGGCGTCCGCAGTGCCGGGCTCGGTGGCGCGTAGAGCCGCCAGAAACAGATCCGCGGCCCGCTCCGAATCGCCCAGACGGAGGGCCATTTCGCCGGCCTTCTGATTCGGGGCGAAGTGATCGGGAGCCAGTTCCAGAGCCTGAACGGAAGCCTCCCGGGCGCTCTCAACGTCGCCGAGGGACCATCGCACGCTGCTCAGGTAGGCAAGCGCGTCGATCGCAAGGGGATCGCCGGCTTCGAGCGAGTCGGACGTGGCCAGCTGATCGAGGTACTCCAGAGCTGCAGCGGGTTGCTCGTGAGCCATCGCTTTGACACCGGCGTTGAATAGCTCCGTGCGACTCTGGGACGGCCCTGCGGCCGGGATCGAGCTCGTCGACGCCGGTACGGAGATCCGCCTGGGGCCGTACGGGTCCGGACGATCCATCGATGCGGTCATTGGTTAGCTCCTAGCTGGTGATCGTTCGGCGTCGTTGCCTGAGGCGAGTGCTATGGACGGGTCGGCCGCCACGTCGCTCAACAACGGGATTGACGGCCGCTTGGCCCACAGGTTCAGGCCGATCGGCGTGACGATGGTTGTGCCGAGGGCGACGAGGATCACCGCGGCATAGAGGCTGCTGTTGATGGCGCCGCTCTTCAATCCCAGGCTGGCGGCGACGAGCGCGACCTCGCCTCGGGCGACCATGCCGATGCCGACCAGCCCGGCCGCCCCCTTCTGCAGGCCGCCGGCGAGGGCACCCAGGCCGCTGCCGATGATCTTGCCGAAGATGGCTACGCCCAGAAGCGCCAGGGCAAACGGGAGAACCGGTCCGACGGTGCGCAAGTCGGCCGAGAGACCAATCGTCACGAAGAAGACGGGCACGAGCAGGGCCTCGCCGACGCGGCCGATGCCGTGCTGCAGCTCCTTGGCCAGCGGCGAGCCGGCGAGGGCAAGCCCGGCCACATATGCGCCGGTGATCGCGGCCAGGCCGCCCAGGGTTTGGAAGGCCCAGCCGACGGCGAGAACGAAGCCGAGCGTTGCGGCCAGTCCGCCGCCCCGCAGGTGAAGGCGTTCCACAATGGTCGAGAGATGGTTGGGGAGCCAGCGCAGCGCCAGGGCGGCGATCACGAGAGTTGCGACCATCGGCACCAGGGCGGCGACCGGCGAGTTGCCGACCGTCGTGTCGGCGACTACGAGGCCGAGGATCATGAGGCCCAGGATGTCGTCGATGACGGCGGCGCCGAGGATGGCCGTTCCGGCCCTGCCCGAAAGCAGATTCATCTCGTGGAGCACGGCGGCCGTGATGCCGACGCTCGTCGCGGTGAGTATCGCCCCGCAGAACAGGGCTGCGCGGACGTCGAACCCGGCTGCCGCCGCGAGGGCCGCGCCGCCCGCGAACGGCAGGATGACGCCGCCGAATGCGGCGTACAAGGCCACGAATCCGACCGACTTGAGGGCCCGGATGTTCGTTTCCAGACCGGCCGACGCCAGGATGGCGAGGGCGCCAAGGTCCGACAGGGCGGTGATGGTCGGGCTGTTCTGGACGACTCCCAGCAAGCTGGGTCCCAGGATCAATCCCGCGGCAATCTGACCGACGACGCGAGGTTGCCCAAGAACGTGCGCAACCGCCGCCCCCAGTTCGGCGCCGACCAGAATGAGGGCAAGTACGAGCGCGATGTCGTTCACGTCGGGCCTCCTCTGGGTGCGGTTCGCCGTTCCAGGTCGGAACTGGCGTACAGGGAGGCTACCGGGGCCGCGCGGACGAGTCAGTGCCGCAACTGGATCGAAAGGTCGGCGGTTCGATCAACATTTGGTTACGAGATTCTGGTTCCGGCCGAAGAATCGCAACTCCGGCGTTCGTTTGGGCAACCCTCGGCTTTGGTGCATGCCGGCCGAATACGGCCCGCACATTCGGCCGACGGCCCGTTGCTGCACCCGCCGGCCGCGCGGCCCCGTCCTGCCGTGGCATCATGGGCGGGGGCAAGAGTGGGCTCAAAGCCGGTCGACCGACCCGGCCACGTCCCGAGGAGGGAGCTCGTTCCGGTGGGGTTGCACGTGAGTTCCGGCATGGGGTGGGCTGTCGGGCGATCCGGGAAGGGGGCATGCCGTCTGGCATCGGTGATCCTGGCCGTTGGCCTGGCGGGCGCCTGCAGCCAGTCCGGCGGTTCCGGTGCCACCGTCCGTCAACCTTCCGGCGATCCCACTCATGCAGCTGCGCCGGTCGTCACGGCGTCTGCCGTGCCTTCCCTCGAGATTACGGTGCCGGGCCCGACGGCAGCAACGACCCCGCCGCGTCCTTCCTCCACCCCAACCGGCCCCGTCGTACCACAGCTACCCGCCTTCTTCCGCAATTGGAAGCCCGACGACAAGGCGATTCTGGACGCGGACGGCGTCGTCATGGAGTACTACGACAAGGCCGGCCTGGGTCGTGAATACAGCCCCACGGCCGTGGCCGAGGCCGCCCTGGGCTATTACGACCGTTGGCTAGTGGATACGGACTCGGCGAAGGCGGCGACCGACCGAGCCGCGTTCATGACACAGGTGAAATGGCTCCTGGCGAACCAAACCGCCGACGGCCGCTGGTTGTTCAAGTTCGCCTGGGGCCGCCAGAAGGTGCCGTGGTGGTCGGCGATGACTGAGGGCCTGGCGATGAGCGTCCTGCTCCGAGCTTACGGGCTTGCCGGCGACCCGGCGTGCCTGACTGCGATAAGTCGGGCCGTGACGACCTTCGGGCGCAGCGTGGGCAAGGGCAATGGGGTCGTGGCACCGGTGGTAGTCAAGCCCAAGAAGGGCAAGTCCAAGACCTACATGGTCTACCAGGAATATCAGCCGGGATACGTCCAAAACGTATTGAACGGTTGGATGTTCTCTCTTGTCGGGCTGTACGAGACGGCGACCTACCTCCATGACCGCGATGCCCTGGCGGCGCTGACGAAGCCGGACCGCGGCTATGCGGCGGTCAAGGCCTTGCTGCCTTACTACGACACGGGCAACTGGTCGCGTTACAACATCACTGACCCGGCCAAAGAGCAGCTGACCCGGTTCTCGACGCTCAATTACCACAACCTGGTCATCGGCCAGCTCCGGTATATGACCAAGATCTCTGGCGATGGGACGTTCGCCAAATGGGCCGACCACTTCCAGAACTACTGGACGGCCTGCAAGGCCAAGGGCAAGTGCCCGCCGCCCAGTGGCTGATCGAGTCGCCGAAGCCGCCTAAGCTGCCAGATCCCGCCTGTCGAAGGCGACGAGCGAGACGATCAGAAAGAGGGCCGCGACCCCCGCCAGAACCGCGCAGTCGCCGATGTCCAGGCCGTTCCGGAGCGGATCGTGGGCCGCGTAGTACTTGAACAGAGACAGAGGCCGGATCGCGTTCAAGCCGTCGACGATGTTCGACAGGGCGTCGACCAGGTACATGGCGATCATCAGGGCAACCGTGATACCGATCGACGCCGCGCGGTTGCCGGTGGCCGCCGAGATCGCGAGCGCGATCGCACCGAAGGCCAGGCCGAGCAACACCACCAGCGCCAGCGCGGCCGAGAGCGATGCCACCGGGAGATCGCTGGCGCTCAGAGCCGCCCCGACGAGGGCGAAGACCCCCGTCGTGACCGCCGTGACGACGCATGCGATCACGAGAGCCAGCACCTTGTCCAGGACCAGCCTGGACCGCGAGACGGGGTAGGAGAGCAGCACGTCGATCGTGCCGCGCGACTCCTCGGCCGCAGTGAAGCCGCTGGCAGTGCCGGCTGCAAAGGCGATCATGGCCGCCGGCAGCATCATCGAGAAGAGCTCCAGGTGGAGGAAGCCGATGAGGGTGCTGGCGTCCCCGACCTGAGATCCGAGGAGCTTGGCCATCGGACCCATCTTCGCCAGCAGCGAGTTCATGTCGATGATCTTGGAGTAGGTGGGGAACAGAAGGGCGAAGTAGCCGGTCATGGCACCGCAGCCGACCGCAACCCAGAACGTCGGCCAGCGCAGGTCGCGGAGCGTCTTGGTGAAGACGTTACGCAGCAGCATGGCGCGCCTCCTCTCCCGTCGCCGCCGACTCGCCGGCGCCGTAGTACGCCATGAAGATTTCCTCCAGGCTCGTTTCGATGCTCCGCAGGTTGCGAACCTCGAATTTCGCTGCGGCCTTGACGAGGGCGTCGAGACTCCCCATCACGGTGCAGCGCAGGATCCGGCCGTCCAGAGTCAGGTCGCGGACGCCGGGCAGATCGGCGAATGCTCCGGCATCGACCGGTCCGCCGAAGTCGATCTCTAGCTTGCGGAGGGCGCGCTCCTTGAGTACCGCGATCGATTCCACCGCCAGCAGCTTGCCCTCGCGGATGATCCCGACCCGATCGCACAGGTGCTCGACCTCGGGTAGCTGGTGCGACGAGATGAAGACCGTTCGGCCCTCGTCTCGCGCTTCTTCACAGAGGCGCTCGAATTCCAGCTGGATGAACGGGTCCAGCCCGGCGGTGGCCTCGTCGAGGATCAGCAGCTCCGGTCGGATCATGAAGGCGGCCACCAGACCGACCTTCTGCTTGTTGCCACGCGACAGGCTCTTGATGCGCTTGCCCGGATCCAGCTCGAGGCGCTCGATCAAGCCCTCGCGGTAGGCCGCATCCACCTTGCCCTGCAGGTTGCCGAGGTAGGTGAGGAGCTGGCGGCCCGTCAGGTCGTCGTAGAGCGACAGCTCGCCGGGGACGTAGCTGACCCGCCGGTCGATGGCGAGGCGGTCGCGGTGGACGTCCAGGCCGAGAACCCGGGCCGAACCGCTGGTCGGGCGGATCAGATCGAGCAGGAGCCGGATGGTGGTCGACTTGCCTGCCCCGTTGGGCCCCAGGAAGCCGAAGATCTGGCCGGTATCCACGACCAGGTCCACGTCGACGATGCCGCGCGCACGGCGTCCGTACCACTTGGTCAGCTTGTGGGTTTCGATGGCCGCAGTCATTGAGCGACCTCTGGCGCGGTCGCTTTGGCGACCTCTGAAGCGCCCGCCTTGGCGACCAGCTGTCGAGAGTCTGCACGCGCCGCAGGGCGTTCCACTTCCCATCTCTCGAAGAGCTTGGGCAGCTCGCGTTCAAGGAATGCGTACATGTCGCGGACCTCCTGCAGCGGTTCGGGGTTGCCGTCGGGGGAGAGGAGTTCAAGGCCGTCGCCGGCGAGTTCCTGCAGCCGTTGCAGGAGCTCCAGCCGCCATAGCATCATCCGAGCCCAGGCCCCGGTCTTGATCACGAACCGATCCCGGCGGTCGCCGGCCCGCACCGTGCGCTCTACGAAGCGGTAGTGGATCAGGAGTCGGGTCATGTTGCTGATCGAGCCCTTGCTCGCCTCGAGCGTCGCGGCGAGGTCGGCGGCGGTGGGTCCGTCCAACGGGCCCAGCAGGATGGCGCCCAGCACCCGGCCGGCCATCCGCGGCAGGTGCATCGAGTCGAAGACCAACCCGATCTCCTCGACGAATCGCTCCGCCGAGATGTGAGAACTGCGTTGCCCCAGGGCCCTCTCGAGCAGGCTCCTGCGGGCGAGGTCGTCCATCGCCAGCCTCCAGGGAACGCGACCGGCCCCGATCGGAGCGGCGGCCGTCGCCGCAAGCGACGATACGTCGATCAATGGGTTCAGTCAATGCTG
>DASVJA010000202.1:0-11842 GCA_036386115.1 Candidatus Limnocylindrales bacterium | reverse complement strand
CGCGGGGCGAACGGATCAACCTGGCCGCAGAACGGGCAGGCCCGAACGGCGCGGTCGATGAACCGGTCGCAGTACGGGCACGGGTGCTTGAAAGTGGGCATTCGTCCGCTCCTCTAGCCTGCTATGCCCGAAGGCGTGGTTGTTCCGCTGTCGGCCGCGTTGTCGGCAGCCTCGCCGGACTCCGATTCGGCCGCGTCCGAAGCTCCGTCCGCGTCGGCGCCGTCTCCACCGGCCGCGCTGATCGCCGACTCCTGAGCCATTCGGCCGGGCCACTCCGCAGCCTCATCCCCGGCGCCGGAGTGCCAGCGGATCAGATCCGCCACGGCCGCCGCCCAGCTGGCCTCGCTGCGATGAACGATCCGGGCCACGAACCGCGCCCTGGCCATGGACAGGCTCGGCAGAACCGCCAGAGCCAGGCGATAGCGCATGTACTCGGGCAGCTTGAGTTGATCGGCCGGCAGCGCCATCGGCTCGCGCAGGAAGCGGCAGTCGACCAGCGCCTCGCTGATGTCGCGAACGGCCTGCTCGGCAGCGATGCCCAACTTCTCCGGCGGCTCGCCCTTGTACGAGGCGCGCGGCATTACGCGGAAGAAGTACGTAGCGTGCGCACCGGCGGTCACCAGCTCCAGAGCAACGAGATTGCCCGGCATGGCGATCAGGAACCAGATCTTGGGATCCTTGCCGCCCGGATCCTCCGGCGACATCGCGACCCAGCGCGGCGCGGCGGCTCCCGCGGTCGCACAAAGCGACTGATAGCTCGCGGCGAACTTGGGCTCGCCCAGCACGGCAGTCTCGACGATCGGCCAGCCTGTATCGCCGAACTTATCCGGCCGGGTCGGGCGGCCATCCACGAGCAGATCCGAAGCCTTCTGGCGGACGCCGAACGGGGCGTCCGGCATGAGTTGATCCACGAAACCTGCAGCGTCGGAGAAGGCGCCGTCGCGGAGTTTGGCGAGCGTGTCGTGAAGGCGCGTGCTCGCGGCGCCGAGGCCGCGGAGCACAAGCGTGCCCGGAGCGCCGGAGATCGATACCTCGCCGGGATTTGGCACTTCCACCCTGTCGATCGATGCGCGCCGGAAGTGGATCCACGTCACTCGTTCGTCCAGCGGGCAGACCACGAAGCCCCACGGCTGGACCACCAGCTGGGCCACGCCGTTCGCCTCGGTGGCGGGACCGTCCGGTCCCGGGCCGAGCGGGTCGGTCGTAGGCACCCAGGCGAATTCGACCAGTTCGGCCGGATCGTCGGGCACATTGACCAGACCGTCGCTGAGACGCTGCTTGAGCCTGAGCTCGCGGATCAGTCGAACCATTGGGCCTAGGCGGTCGGCAAACTTCTCCAGGATGAAGCGCATCGCGTCCGGGCCGTCGCCCAGAACGAGCAACACCGTCGCCTGCTGAATCGCGATCAGGCTGATGTCCCGGTGATTTGCCCGGATCGGCCGCCCAGACCCAATCTGCAGGGTCAGACCCTGGCCATCGAGGGCGACGGTCGCGGGCTCGGATACCTTGCCGGGACCGGCAATCCGGCCTTCCCCGCGCAGTTCGATCGTCTCGAGCTTCTGTCCCCCGCCTTCGCGCTTCGCGTCACGACCGGTCTGGGTCCGGACGTCGCGCTGATCCACACCGCCCTGGCGAGCCCCGCGCGGATCTCGGGCATCGTGCATCTGCCCCGTCTGGCCGCCGCCCAGGCCGAGCGCCCCGGCCAGGCCCTCGAGCCCGCCGGATCCCAGTCCCCCAGGGCCGCCGCCCATTCCGCCCATTCCGCCGCCGAAACCGCCGCCGAAACCGCCGCCGTCATCCATGCCGTGCATCGTACCGACTGGCGGCAGTTTCGACCGGGCAAAGTAGCGCGTGGGCCTCGGCGGCAGGGCGCGCTCACGGCGGCGGTGGCGCGGCCCTCACCGACGGCCAGCACCCAGCGGTCGCCAACTCATTGCGTCTTTGCGCAAGCTGCTGTATATTCTCGACATGCTCGACGTAGGCGATCTTGAGGCAATGAGGCGAAGAGGGGCGGCGGTGGCGAAAGCCCTCTCGGACCCAAAGCGCCTCTGCGTCCTCCAGTCGCTCGCGGAAGGGGAATTGTCGGTCAGCGAACTGTCTGAACAGGTCGGCTGCCACGTCCCGAACATGAGCCAGCATCTCGCCGTGTTGCGCAACTCGGGTCTCGTTCTGACCCGGCGAGAGGGCAACGCAATCTACTATCGCATCGCGGATCCTCGCATCCTCGAAGCATGCCGGCTTCTCCAGTCGATAGCCGACTGATCTGATCACCGGCAAGCACAGTCAAACAGAAAGGACCATCCCCAGATGGCCGAAGTCGCAGTAGTAACAGATGAAACATTCGAGGAAGTCGTCCTCAATTCGGAAAAGCCGGTCATAGTCGACTTCTGGGCTTCCTGGTGCGGTCCGTGCCGGATGGTCGCCCCGGAGTTGGAGCGCATCGCGCAGAAGTACGCCGGCTCCATCAACGTCGTAAAGATGGATGTCGACGCGAACCCGGGCGTCTCTCAGGCACTTCAGATCATGACTCTCCCGACGATCGCATTCTTCCGCCCCGGCCAGCCGCCGATGGCGGTCGTGGGTGCAATGCCGGCAGAGCAATTCGAGGCGCGATTCGGCCTTTCGCAGTACGCTAAGGCAGCATCGAGCTAAGCCTTCGGCTCTCGACCCCCGCGAATACAAAGCGGGACCTACCCCCTCAGGTCCCGTTCCTACGACCCCGGCCTACCCCCTCAGGCCGGGGTCGTGCTTTCTCCCACGTAGTCCCTAACGCCCAGGCGGTAGAGAACGTGGCGCCGCAGCGGATGCCCGGCAGAGAAGCTCGGATTGTCGAAATCGCCGTCCGGGTCGCGCCGCAGACCGATGCGCTCCATGACCCTGATGGAAGCCTCGTTCAGCGTTGACGTGAACGAGACAATCTCGTCCAGCCCCGCAACCCCAAACCCGTATGCGAGCGCGGCACGCGCAGCCTCGGTGGCGTAGCCGTGCCCCCAGGCGAACCTGTCGAACCGCCAGCCGACTTCCACGCAGGGCGTGAAGGGAGCTTCGAACGTCTGGTAAGCCAGCCCGGTGAACCCCAGGAACACGCCGTCATCGCGCCTCTCAACCGCCCACAGGCCGTAGCCGCGCTCGTCGAAACGCATCTCGATGCGATCCACGAGCGCGTCGCTCTCCTCGCGGGTCAGCGGCCGGGGGAAGTGGCTCATGACTTCCGGATCGGCGTTGAGGCGGGCGAACGGCTCGCGATCCGACTGACGCCAGCGCCGCAGGATCAGACGAGACGTAGCGAGCGTTGGCCCCGGCGCGGCCACGGGCCTAGCGTCCGGCGGCCGCGAGAACGGCACGCAGATCGGCCTCGTGATCCTCGTAGTGCTCCGTTGTATTGCCCAGCAGCGACTTGAGGTGGGCCGAGTCCTTGAGCCACCGGGTCTCGGGCACGACGGTCAGGTAGCCGCGCAGTTCACCTGGCCAGGTGCGGAAGCGTTCACGGATCTCGGCCATCGGCAGGGCGGCCCACTCGGCCTGGTAACGGGCGTTGATGGCATCACCCTCGGCCGCCCACGCCTCCGCAGACATGTTGATCTCGTCGAAGGACGGGCTCTCTGGATTGACCGCCAGCTCCTTGGCGATCTTGAGCCACCACTCGATCCAGACACCGAGGTGGGCCATCAGATCGCGGCCCGTCCAGCCGTGGGCGCCGTCGAGCGGTCGTTCGAGTTCTTCGTCCGTCAGCTCCAGGAGAACCTCGAAGGGCCGCCAGGCGTCGCGCTCTTCGTCGAGAAAGGAGAGTCCGTCGGCATACATGCACCGATGTTACTGCGGCATGACCGAACCGGTCGGCCGCGCGGGTGGTGCCAGGACGCGCCGGACTTAGGGGCTGCCCCTTGACTCTCATTGGGCCCATTGCGATCTGTCCCCGGACGCTTAGCTTGTGACTTGGCCGCCGACAATCGCGTCACGGAGTCACATGAGGCGTCGGACACGGGCCGGATCGTTCACGACCTCCGCTCTTGAGACGAACCTGCATTCGTAACAAGGAGGCCGCCGGATCCGACTACGACCCGAGCAACCAAGATGATCGGCCTCAGTCTCCGGTCGGCGGCCGCCACCCTTCCCCGTGGAGCTATCCGCGCGGAACGTATGTGTCCAGCCGCGGACGCATCACCGTCGTGCCGGCCACGAGATGCCGGAGCACGACCCGCGCCGCCAGACTCGTCTCCGGGTCGCGAGAGATCGTCCGGACTATCCACTCGATGTAGGTCGGCTCGATTTCGGCGACTTCCTTGAGGGTATAGCCGGCAAACTTGCCGAACCCGAGTCGCGTCTCGAGCGCCTCGGCCAGGATCGGGAGGTCCGCGTCCATGTTCGGTCCGCGGCGGCGATGCATCGGGCCGGTAGGCGTGGAAGCTCGGCGCGGCTCGTGGTCACCGGCGGAACGCGGCCGTGGCGGCAAGCCGGGAAGAGGGCTGTGGTCCAGCGGGTGCAGAACCGAGTTGCGGGGGCGCAGCAACGTGCTCGTATCGATGCGCGCGGTGACCGGGCGGCCCGAAAGCGGGCGCCTGGGCGTGCCGGGCCATTCGGGTGGCTGACCTTCCCTGGGCGCCGCGCCGACCGGACCCGCGGTCGCGCCGCCCGGCCCCGGCCAGGAGGCCCGGGCCGCCGCGTCGCGGTGGATCCGACGCTTCTCCGGATCGCGCAGCTCCTGGTATGCCGCATTGATCTCCGCCATCTTCCTGTTCGACCGCTTCTCGACGAGCGGGTCGCCGCTGGCGATGTCCGGATGATGCTGGCGCGCAAGCCGCCGCCAGGCGCCCTTGATGGCGTCCGTCGAGGCGTCGAGCGGCAGTTCCAGCACGGTGTAGGGGTTGCGTGGCATCCGATCAGTCTACCGGGCGAGCGCACCGGGCTGCAGGCGAGCCGGCGAACGAGGCCTGCTCTTGACAGCTTCGCCTACTTGGCGTCCCCTACTCCCATGTCACGAAACAAACGCTCCAAGGGTTTCGGCCTGCTTCGGCTGGCCTTCATCGTCGGTGCCGTCGGCGGCTTCGCGGCCTCATACCGGTTCGCGCTCAAATACCGCGAGCGAGCCGGGCTGCCAAGACGGAGCCCTGTGGACACGACGCCCGAGGCATTTGGGCTGGCGTATGAAGCCGTCTCGATCCCGGCCGGCGATCACGAGCTTTCAGGCTGGTGGGTACCGGCGGGTGGCGAGGTCAAGAAGCCACGCCGGCGCAAGGCAGCTGCCGCCGACGGGGACGGCGCGGCGACCGCGGCCCACGAGCCACCGGCCCCGAGGATGGAGCCTCGCCCGGCGATCGCCGTGGTTCACGGCTGGGAGTCCAACAAGGGCCGAACCTTTGCCCACGTCCGATACCTCCACGCCGCCGGCTTCCACTGCCTGGTCTTCGACGTGCGCGGCCACGGCGACAGCCCCGAAGAAACGCTGCCGATCAATGTGCCGGAGTTCGCGGAAGACACCGCGGCTGCGGCCCGCTGGCTGGCTTCCCGCCCGGAGGTTTCGGCCGTCGGCGTGCTGGGTCATTCGATGGGTGCCGCCGGTGCCATCGTCGCCGCCTCGCAGGAGCCGGAGATCGGCGCTGTAGTGAGCCTCTCGGCTCCGGCAGATCTCGTTCGCATGACTCGAAAGACGTTCGAGATGGCGGAGATGAGGGTTCCGGCGGCGATTGCCACTCCCCTGGCCTGGTTCACAGCTGCGGTGCTGCTGATCCCACGGCGTCACGCCGTGCAGGACGCCAGTGCAACCGCCGCTGCGGGACGTTACACCGGTCCCCTCCTCCTCATTCACGGCGCCCAGGACCACGGCGTCCCCGTGGAGCACCTGGAGATCATCGGTCGAGCCGCTGCGGCCAACCGCGGCGAGGACGCCCCTGCCGTCGAAACGCTCGTCCTTCCGGACTTCGGCCATCGCTGGCTGTACGAAGCCGAAGGCTGCCGCCGTCGAATCGCGGTCTTCTTCGCCAAGTCGCTCGGCGGGCCGGTCGCGCCCGAGACGGCGGGCGATTTGGCCGCCGCCTGCGTAGTCGAGCGTCCGGCCGATCCGATCTACGGCTTCGGCGCCCTGGCCGGCAAGGCCACCAAGGCCACCGAGAAGCGGATCATCGAAGCCGACTGATTCCTCGGCCGATGGCTCGCGCCCGGCCGCCCAAATCGGAGTGACAATGGACACCTGGCAGGCCATCGACACCACGCGCGCCATCCGCAAGTTCCAGGCGCGCCCACTCGAACCCGATCATCTGCTCCGCATCCTGGACGCCGGCCGCCGATCCGGCAGCTCCAAGAACCAGCAGCGCTGGGACTTCATCGTCTGCACGGACCGCGAGCATCTGCTCGAATTGTCCGAGGTTGGGCCCTTTGCCCAACACCTTGCCGGCGCCGCCGCTGCCGTCGCGTTGGTGGTTCCGGACCCGGCCACCCACGACGCGCCGTACTCGATCATGTGGGACCTCGGCCGGGCCGCCCAGAACATGACATTGGCGGCCTGGGAGCTGGGGATCGGCAGCGTCCCCGCCACCGTCTACGACCAACCGATGGCCCGCAAGCTCCTCGGCTACCCCGAGGAGAACTGGTGCGAATTCCTGTTGTCGTTTGGCTACCCGCTGGACCCCGAGGCTCTCACCTGGGCCAAACGGGCTGGCGGGCGGAGGACGCTGGAAGCGATTGTTCGTCAAGAGCGCTGGTAAGGGTCAGTCCACGAATCGTCCAGTACCAACCGGCGCATGGAGAAGACCCAGACAGCCGACGGCACCAGGAGGACGAGTAGCGAAGGCAGCAGGAATAGGATTGCAATAGGGGTCAGGGCGTAGGCCTGAAGTGCAGCGTCACCACCGAGTCGACATCCGATCATCGAGACACAGGCCCCACCGTCGTCCGAGACGGTTGTCCCGCCAGTGACGGCCATGACAATTGGGAAGAGAAGGATCGCGATCAAGTATGTCGCGATCGCCATGGCCAGGACCTCGACAACAGCGTGGCGCGATCCCTCACCGAGCCGCGGCACCACCAAGGCAGCAGCCAGAGATGCGACGAGGATCGGGTATACCGCGAACGGTGTATATGGTCCGACATCGAAATAGGTCCAACCCAAGGCCGGTATCGCCTGGACCACGAGGGCGGTGACCAGCGCGATTGCCGCCGCCAAGAGGATTCCGAGCAACCGAATCGACAGGTTCATGAGACGAGACTCTGCGGCAGGGCCAGATCGGCGGCTGTCGGCTATCGGACGTCCGCGGAGGGAGCCTGCCGACTATGGCGCTCACGCTTGAGGGTCGATCACCAGGCCCGGAACTGGTGCACGGCGAGCAGCATCCCATCCGGCCCTTGCTCCAGCCTGGGTAGCAGCGGGCGGCTCGCTGTTCGGGCAACCTTGAGCCGTCTTCATGACAGATGCGAACCCGGGTAGCGCGGGGCAGGCTTCCCGACCGGCAGGAGTCGCGTTCGATCCGATTCGGGGTCGCTTTGCGCGGAATAGCCTGCCAAATGACGCACCGGGCCAGCATCTGGCACAGCTCAGCACCTCCATTCGGCTAGCGGCCGCGCAACATTCGGCAGCGCGTTACCCGGGTTGACATTTGGCATGGTCGCGAGCCGGTGGCGGCCGGTGGCGGCTCTCGCCGCGGTCGTCGCCGGGCACGCGGCGCCGGCCGGGCGCCGGGCCCCGAATCAATCGGCCGCGCCGGGCTTGCCCGGCGCGGCCGACACTCTTTTGCGAGTAGCCCTACTCCCAGCGGAACGACCGCGCGGAGATAGCGAGACAGACAACCATCCAGCCGGCCAGGACCGCGGCGTCCAGCGCCAGCGGCGCCACCTGCGGCGCGTTGACCATGGTCTGGCGCAGGCCGTCTCCCAGATAGGTGAGTGGCAGGAAGCGCGCTATGGACTGAAGGAACCCAGGCATGAAGGTGAACGAGAAGAAGATGCCGGAGAGGAACATGAGCGGCATCTGAACGACCTGGACCACGCCGCTCGCCTGCTCCTCTGTCTTGAGGAACGAGGCCAGCATGAAACCGATGGACAGGAATGCGCCCGCACCGAGGAATACGAAGCCCGCGGCGAGCGCCAGATTGCCCACGATCTGGACGTTGAACACGGCCATACCGACCCCGAGTATCAGGACCGTATCGACCACAGCCACGATAAGCCGCAGCAGAATGTTGCTTCCAACCAGCTTCCAACGCTGAAGCGGCGTCGCACCCATGCGCTTGAGGATGCCCTTCTCGCGCTGTTGGACGAGCGGCACCGCCGCGAATACGCCGAGCTGCATTAGGGCCATCGCGAGGATGCTGGGCACGATATAGGTGACGGTCGAGACGTTGGTCGAGCTCAACGTCTTCTGCTCGACAGTCATGACACTTGATCCGCCGGACAGACCAAGATTGAAGCTCCCGGCAACCTGGCTGACGACGTTCTGGATGACCTGCTGGGTCTGAGTCTGAGCCGGATCGGTGTAGAGCTCAATCGCCTTCGATACCTTCTGGCCCGCCTTCGAACTACCGACGGTGGCCTCCAAACCGCTCGGAATGACGATCACTGCCGAGATGTCGCCGTTCTTCATGGCCGCTGTTTCGGCGTCGAGCGTCCCGTCCTGCAAGACCAGGAGTGGCACCTGCGCAAACGCGGCTCGAACCTGGGCGGAAGTGGCAGTTCCGTCCTGATCGACGATGCCGACCGTCACCTTGCTGTCCCCGCTTCCCGAAAACAGGACCCCGAACAGAAACACGAACATGATCGGGAAGAGGAAAGTCCAGAAGAGGGCGGCTCGGTCGCGGGTGAGACCTTTGAGATTTGCGACCGTAAGGCCGAGGAGTGTCTTCATTCGTTCGGCTCCTAGTCGCGCAGCGCTCGACCGGTCAGGTCGAGGAATACGTCTTCGAGAGTGGCCTGGCGGATACCCAGGTTCTGCGGCTCCGCCCCCAACTCTTCGGCCATCGCCAGCAATCCGCCGATCGTGTCCGGCACATCCTTCGAGTACAGGACCGTCTGGCCGTCTTCCACCGCCGCGCGCGTAACGCCCCCGAGCTTCCCCAGTCGATCGGCCGGAAGTTTGGCCAAAGTGTCGAAGTAAACCGCGCGCTCCTTGAAGCGCCGCCCTATCAGCTCCGGCACGCTACCCATCTCAAGGATGTGGCCGTGGTCCATGATCGCAACGCGATCGCACAGCTCCGCGGCTTCTTCCATGTAATGCGTAGTCAGCATCACGGACTTGCCTTTGGCCTGCAGACCCTTGACAAGATCCCAGAGTGACCGACGCGCCTGCGGGTCAAGGCCGGTCGTCGGCTCGTCGAGGAATACGAGGTCTGGGTCGTTGACAAGCGCCAGCGCGATCGAAAGGCGCTGCTGCTGCCCGCCCGACAGGTTCATCGAGTACGCCTTGGCCCGCTCGCCCAGATCGACCGCGTCGATCAAATCCTTTGTGGGCACGCGGTTCTTGAAGAAGCTGCCGAACAAATCCAGCAGTTCCGTGACCGTGAGACGCGGATACAGCGAAACGCTCTGAAGCTGAACCCCGATGCGTTGCTTGATCGAACCCGGGTGCTTGCAAACATCCAGGCCGAACACCTCCACCGTGCCCGAGTCCGGACCGCGCAAGCCCTCGAGGACCTCGATCGTGGTCGTCTTGCCGGCCCCGTTCGGACCCAGCATCCCGAATACCTCCCCCCGCGCGACCTCAAAGCTGATTCCGTCAACGGCCTTGATATCGCCGTAGCACTTCTTCAGCTCTGACACGCGGATGACGGGATCGCCGCTGTTCGCCATCTCACTCCTTGTGCTCACGTCTGTGCCTGCGCCGTGATTGTGCCCGGTAGACAAAATGCGGGCGTCCACCTCCGGGACGAGACGCGTTCAGCCGCGAGAACGATTGGCCGTCCAGAGGGTTGAAGAACCTCTATGAACCACTTGCTTCCAGGAGCATGTCGGCCGAGCGCCCGCCCAGGATTCCAAATCCGAGTCTGTCGTACAGACGAATGGCCCGGGCGTTGTCCGCATAGACGCCCAAGTGGACGAGGTCCGTCCCGGAAGCTACCGAGTCTCGAGCGAGGGCCATGGTAATGTGCCGCCCGAAACCTCGGCCACGCCACTCCGGCCGGGTTCCGATGGAGGAAATGTAGCTCGCTCCGCCGAAGGTGTATCTCTCGCCCGTTGCGACCGGCTCGCCGTCGATCTTGATCATGTAAGCATTGAACCTCGGCTCCTGAAGAGTGAGGGTGATCTCCGCCGCGAGGTTCGTCCGGCGAGCCAACGGAATGTTGAAGGCATCGCCGATGACGAGTGCCAGTGCCTCCGCCACGTCCGGCCGATCCTCGTCCGATGGGTTGTTCCAGCGTTCCAGCACAGCTCCGCTTGGAAGCAGCGAATCGCGAATGGCGGCCGGATCCCGGAGCAGGATCATCCCGTAGCCGCCACCCTGGTCCACGAAACCGTTGGCGGCCAGCCGCGCGACGAGATCAGCGGGCGTGCTCAGTCCGGCCGCAGCCCAGATGAAGGGCTTCCGATCCAGCGCCGAGAACAACTCCAGCGCTTGACCCAGCCTGGCATCGAAGGCGCGCGGATCCTCGGGCCAACGGATCGCCGTCAGCCGATTGAAGAACGGCTCCTTCTCGCTCGCCGAGAAGAGCATCACTGAGTCGCCCATGTCCCTCCAGCCACGGCCGGGGATGGCGACCGCGCGCGCCGGATGGACCTCGAGGAACCGGAGAGTCTCCGGGCTGAGGCCATACCAGGGATCCGGCCCGCTTGGGAGTGGCATTGCTCAACGTTACGGCATCGCCCGCCGGCCGTTGAGGTCGCGAGCGTCCGGCCACGGACATTGATCCGCGAGCGCCTGTCTGCGAGTGCGCGTCTACGAATGCGCGTCTACGAATGCGCGTCGACCGACGCCCGCGATAACGAATCGCTTAGTTGCTCCAGCGCTCCAGAGCGCGGGCCCACTTGTCGGCCTGCCGGGCAGCCTTGAGCCGCTGGCGATGGACCCTCTGGCGAGACAGGTCGTCTCGGATCGGGCGGAGCAATCTGAGCCAACCGTCGACGCGCTCGTACGAGAGTTCCTGCACGGCAACGACTTCCTCGACCATGCCGCTGCGCAGCCTGCGCCACACGATCCCTACGCCGAAGTCGCCGGTCTCAAGCGATGCCTGGACGGCGGGCCCGCCCAAGGAACTGCCGAGAGTGAGGAAACGAGGCCAGCGCGACGCCGCGACCGGCTCCTCGAGCGCATCCACGAACGCGTTGACGAGCCACCACATGCCCTCGGAACCGAGCTTGACGCGCTCGTCGGCCAGGGCCCAGATATGACCATCGCCCTTCTCGTCCATATGCAAAATCAAGCCGCTTGGAGAGCCCGGAAGCGAGAACGAGATCGGCTCAACCGGGGAAACGTAGACCCGGGAGTCGTCCGGAAATGAGAGTGCGGCGGAAGGCGGGACACCGGCGACTTCAGCCTTCTCGCCCTTCTTCTGGGCCTGATCGATCAGACCGCGGACGACTGCGGCGACTTCGTCGTCGCTCATCGGCGACGAATCGTTCCATGTTGGGCTATCCGAGAGCTGGAAAAGCCTTGCCAGCTGCTCGTCATCGGCAGGTCTGGTGACCACTTTTATCGTCTTGCCGTCGAAGTGGAAGTCGAGTGTTTCGTCTCCGGTGGCCAACTTGGTCCGTTCCATGAAGCCTCCCGCTTCTGCGGTTGAGGGAGTCCCACCGGGCACTTCGCCCTGTGAGGATGCCCATCCCTATGGAAAGTTGCGTCTCCTGCGCAGCCACCGCGAACCTGGACTTGCGGCCCAACCACGCCCGGGCACCGACCCGACAAAGGAATCCTACTCGCTTT
>DASVJA010000201.1:0-6889 GCA_036386115.1 Candidatus Limnocylindrales bacterium | reverse complement strand
TGCGGCTTCAGCCTGGCGGATACGAACGTCGCGACCTGCCGCGGCGAGAGTCGTCTGGCGATACGCCTCGGCGTCGGCCGGCTTGCGCACGTCTACCTGGAGCTGCTGTTCCTTCTGCTGAGCCTGCAACTCGGCGACGCGGGTTTCCTGCTCGACGACCGCCTGGCGAGCCTGGGCCTCGGCGAGAGGGCCTTGCTGGCTGGCCTGACGCTGGGCCTTGTCGATTTCGGCCTGGAAGCCGGCCTTCTTGATTTCTGTGCCCCGGATCGACTCCGCGATCTGCCCCTGAGCCGTCTGCTCCTGAGCAACGGCGGTCTGGTCTGCCTGGGCACGCGCGATGCGGGCGTCCTGCTCGACCGCGGCCTGGTGCGGAACGGCCAGGTTCTCGATGTAGTTGGAGGGACTTGTGATGGACTGGATCTGGAACGAGTCGATGACCAGACCGAAGGACTCCATCTCAGAAGTACAGCGATCCCGGACCTGCTGAGCGAACTTGTCCTGGTCGCTGATCATCTCCTCGACGGTCATCGAGCCGGCGATGGCACGGAGGTGGCCGACGAAGACGTTCTGCACCTTGGACTCAAGCTCGGCGGCCGGGCGGTCCAGGAAGCGGCGGGCGGCGTTGGCGATGGAGCGATAGTCGTCGCCGACCTTGTAGACGATGACGCCGCGAAGATCCAGGCGGATCTTCTGCTGGCTGACGCACGGAACCGTGATCTCGCTCTCATGGGCCATGAGCGACAGGGCCCGAACCTTGGAGAGGCCGGGCATGACCAGGCTGCCGCCGCCGGTCACGATCTTGAAACGCATGCTCTCGCCGGCGACCTGACCGGCGGAGTGGCCGCGCGAAACACCCGAGATGATCAGGGCCTCGTCCGGCTCGGCAATCCGCCACGACATCTTGAACAGGATGAGCAGTAGCAGGAAGAACAGGAATATGCCGCCGGCAACCATGGCGGCAGTGAGTTGGAAGGATGTCATCGCGGAAGCCTCACGGTATCGGTCGGCGCCACCTCAACGGTTCTTCCCCCCAAGCTGCCGACCACGAGAACCTGGGTATGTTTCTTGATTGTCGCTTCGGGATCCGCGGCGGACGCCATGAACCTCTCCGTCCCCTGCCGAACCTCGATAAGCACCTCGCCGAGGTGCCCCGGGGTGATGTCAGCCGTGACGCGCCCCATCTTTCCGATGACGTCGTAAGACACTCTTGTTTCTCCGAACGTGCCTTGAAATGCCTGCCCATGGTAATGCTTCCCCGGCCCTCGGTCGGGGGTTGTTTGCCGCCTCGGGCGGGCCGTCTGGCGATCTCACCACAGATAGGACTGCGGCCACTGGTCCGAGGTTCGGTCTGGTCGTCCAAATCTCGCCGAAATCCGAGCGGCTGCCCGAACGGCCGTAATGGCAGTCATGTTGCCGGCGACCGCTCGGCGCGCACTCCACGACTCGCGCGCCCCATCGTTGACGCTCACGAGCCAGTTGCTATACTCATTTCCGACGCATTTGGTCGGAATTAGGCAGGAGTTCCAAACTGGCCACGAGGACGTACCACAGCACCGGCGCCGTCTCCTTCTCCACGAAGGGTGAATATGGTGTGCGTCTGATGGCCCAGCTGGCCAGACGACACGGCACGGGGCCGGCCAGCCTGACAGATATCGCCGAGGAAGAGGAACTTCCGCGGGCGTATCTGGAGCAGCTCGTGATCAGCCTCCGCGACGCGGACCTCGTCCAGAGCACGCGTGGCGCCCACGGCGGCTACGAACTAACACGCCCGCCGGAATTGATCGTCATGGGCGAAGTCCTGCGAGCCCTGGAAGGCCCAATCGCGCCGATGATCTGCGCCACGGATGATCCGAATCACATGGTCTGTTCCCGCAGCGGACACTGCACCGTCAACTTCATGTGGATGAGAGTCCGAGACGCCATCGCCGGCGCGCTGGATTCGATGACCCTGGCGGACCTTGTGCCGTCAAACGCCAGAATCAACCAGGCGGCGACTCCGCTGCCCATAACCGCCCACCCCATCGCCCTCGCCGACTAGGCGAGCCGTCGGCCGGGCACAGCCACCTCAAGGAGCAATCGAGTCACCGTGAGCGATCAAGACCTCGTCATCCGAGACCTTCATGTGGCCCCGGCCGCCAAGCCCGATCACGAGATCCTCAAGGGGATCGACCTGACCGTTCGCAAGGGCGAGGTCCACGCCATCATGGGCCCGAACGGCTCCGGCAAGACCACGCTGGCATATGCCCTCATGGGCCACCCCGCGTACATCGTCAAGTCTGGCGAGGTTCTCTGGCAAGGTCACGATCTGCTCAAGATGTCCGCGGACAAGCGGGCGCGCCTGGGCATGTTCCTGGCGTTTCAGTATCCGATGGCGATCCCGGGCCTATCCGTGGCGAGCTTTTTGCGCTCGGCCATCAACGCCCGCCGAGCCGGCCTTACGCCGGACCCCACAATCGACCCGACGGACGCGTTCCGCGGCGGCATCCCGATGGGCGAGTTCCGGAAACTCGTCAAGGAGAAGATGGCGCTTCTCAAGATGGACGAGTCGATCGCATCGAGATACGTGAATGAAGGCTTCTCCGGCGGCGAGAAGAAGCGCCTCGAGATGCTCCAAATGGCGGTCCTCCAGCCCGAAATGGCGATTCTGGATGAGACCGACTCCGGGCTGGACATCGACGCTCTGCGCATCGTGGCGGAGGGGGTCAACGCCATGCTCAACCCCAACATGGGCGTGCTCGTCATCACCCACTACCAACGCCTGCTCGACTACATCAAGCCGGACGTGGTTCACGTCCTGGCTGCCGGCAGAATCATCCTGAGCGGCGGCAAAGACCTGGCCCTGCGCCTGGAGGACGAAGGCTACGCCCCGATCCTGGCGGCGGCCGGCCTGGAAGGCGTGACCGACGAGGCTCCTGCGGGCGAGGCCCCCGAGGTCCCGCAAGCTCTGGGGGCGGCCCACTAGGGCCGGCAGAAATGGCAGACACCGCCGCCTCCTCCACTCGGATAGAACCGCGCGTTCTGCGCGCGGATTTCCCGATCCTCGCCACGACCAATCGCTTTGGAAAGCCGCTCGTCTACCTGGACAGCGCCGCCACCAGCCTCAAGCCGCAGGCCGTCATCGACGCCGTGGACGGCTACAACAGCGCGTACTCGGCCAACATCCACCGGGGCATCTACGAGATGGCGGAGAAGGCCACCGGCGCCTACGAGACCGCTCGCGAGTCGGTTGCCAGACTGATCAACGCTCCCGAGGCGGCCGAAGTTGTCTTCGTCCGCAACGCCACCGAGGCGATCAACCTGGTGGCCTATTCGTGGGGCCGGCGCAACATCGGCCGGGGCGACACCATCGTCCTGACGGAGATGGAGCACCACGCCAATCTCGTGCCGTGGCAGATCCTTGTTCAAGAAAAGGACGGCGATCTGGAATTCATCCCGATCACCGACGACGGCGTTCTCCAACTGGATGTCTTCCAGGCTCTGCTCAATCTGCACCCCAAGCTCGTCGCCTTCACCCACATGTCCAACATGCTCGGGACGATCAATCCCGTCCGTGAACTGACCGAGATGGCCCATGCGGCCGGTGCTCTGGTTCTGATCGACGGGGCACAAGCGGTGCCGCATCTGCCGGTGGACGTCCAGGAGATCGGGGCCGATTTCTACGTCTTCTCAGGCCACAAGATGCTCGGGCCGACCGGTTCGGGTGCCCTGTGGGCGCGGCGCGAGTTGCTTGAGGCCATGCCGCCCTTCCTTGCCGGCGGCGACATGATCCGTGAGGTCCACCTCCGCCGCTCGGACTTCAACGACATCCCGTACAAGTTCGAGGCCGGTACACCGGACATCTCCGCCGCCATCGGACTCGGCGCGGCCGCAGAATACCTGATGGCTCTGGGCATGGAAAACGTCCGAGCCCACGAGCAGGAACTGGCCCACTACGCTATGACCACGCTACGGCGAGAGGTCCCCGGCATCGAGATCTACGGGCCCGGGGCCGACGCTCGCGGCGGAGTGGTGGCATTCAACCTGCCGGGGATCCATCCCCACGACGTGGCCCAGATCCTGGACCGCTCGGGGATCTGCGTCCGGGCCGGCCACCACTGCACCATGCCACTCCACGAGCACTTCGATCTGGCGGCCACCGCCAGGGCCAGCTTCAACGTCTACACCGTGCCCGAGGAGATCGACGCGCTGGTGGTTGGGCTGCGCGAAGTCGCGCGCATCTTCGAGCGCGAGCCCGGTAGACCGGTCTAAAAGGTATTCTGCCCCGATGGACGACCTCTACCGCGACTACATCCTGGAACACTACCGACACCCGCATAACTTCGGCGTGCTGGAAGCCCCCACTGCCAGCTACGAGGGCGCCAACCCTCTCTGCGGCGACCGGATCACGATGATGCTCGGTATCAAGGACGGCGTCGTCAGCGAGGTGGCGTTTACCGGCCGCGGCTGTGCCATCAGCCAGGCCAGCGCGTCGCTGCTGACGGACGAGATCAGGGGCAAGACCGTCGAGGATGTGGAGAAGCTGACGCCGGATGATCTCCTGAACTTGATCGGAATCGAGATCAGCCCGGCGCGCCTCAAGTGCGCGCTGCTGTCACTGGACACTGTTGCCCACGCTCTGGCCGACGAGGCCTCCAAGGCCAGCCAGATCGAGTAACGGGCGGGACCGATTCGGCCGACCGCATTGGGACCATCGTGGCGCTGTCGCCGAAGGCCGCGGCGAAGTACCCTTCGACTTGATTGTGACCCGGGCATTGTCTTGGGTCGGACGCTCTGTCACTCGGAGAGACACTGGTGTTGCGTGAGCTGATCGCAGGGAGTCGATGAGTCCATTCGGCTCGCTCAGCGCGGCCCGCGCGGCCCGCATGTGGCACGAGGTCGCCGACCGCGTTTACTACCGCCGCTTCGTTGACTTCAACGTGAACGTGGGACTCATCGTGGGCGATGACTCGGCGCTGATCGTGGACACTCGCGCATCCGAGCGGCAAGGCCGCGAGCTTAGCGCAGAGATCCGATGGATTACCCAGAACCGGCTCATCGTCGCCAACACACATCACCACTACGACCACGCCTTCGGCAATGCCGCGTTCCTGCCCGGCGAGATGTGGTGCCACGAGCAGTGCGCGGCGCGCCTCCGGGCCGATAGCCGGACAACGCAGTTCGCCCTCGCCGCAGCCATGCCGGAAATCGCGTACGAATTCACCGAGACCCATATCACGCCTCCAACCAAGACTTTCCGTGAAAGCATCGTCTTGGAGTTGGGCGGGCGGGCGGTGGACCTCACGCATTACGGCCGAGGGCACACGGACAACGACATCGTCGCCGTGGTCCCCGATGTCCACGTGGTTTTTGCCGGCGACCTTGTGGAGCAGGGCGGCCCGCCGTCCTTTGAGGATTCCTATCCGATGGATTGGCCCGGGACGCTGGGGCGGCTTCTTGACGTTGCCCAGGGCGCCGTTGTGCCCGGGCACGGCGAGGTTGTTTCCAGGTCCTTCATCGAAGGGCAACTGGCCGATCTCTCGGCTCTGGCCCAGTTGGCGCGCCGCGTCCGCTTCGATGGCGGCTCGGCCAGCGACGCCTTGCCGCTTTCGCCCTTCCCGGCCACCGTGGCCCGGACTGCGCTTCTGCGGGCCTTTGCCCAACTCGCCGGGGAGCTGTAGGGGTCAGTCGGGGCGGGCGCCGATCTCAACGAGCCGGGCGGCTTCACGGGCGACCACCAGATCCTCGCGGGCGACGATGCGCAGGACCGACGGACCAGCCGTATGGCGGCCAGTCGCCGGGGCGATCGCGGGTAGAACCGCGTCCTCGCTCACGCCCGACTCGCCGATCGCCGCAACGCCGATCGACCCGAGCCGGGCCACGATCCTGGCGCGCACGGAACCGGCGTTCTCACCGATCCCGCCGGTGAAGACGATTGCATCCAGCCTGGGGAGAGCGGTGGCCGCAGCGGCGATGCATTCCGCGGCGCGTCGAACGAAGAGCCGCAGAGCCAGAGTTGCCGCGGCGTTGCCGCCGCTTTCGAGGCGGAGCAACTCGCGCACGTCCGAAGTCTGACCGGAGACGCCTAACAGGCCCGACTGGTGGTCCAAGTCTTCGGCCAGCTCGGCCGGATCGAGGCGGCCGGCGCGCAGCAGGTAAAGCATCGCTCCAGGATCGATCGAGCCGGCCCGCGTGCCCATCATCAGGCCCTCGAGCGGGGTCATGCCCATCGACGTGGCCACCGAGCGGCCAGCCTCAACGGCCGTGACCGAGCAGCCGCTGCCCAGATGAGCGACGATCGTATGCGTGTCTACGACGGGACGCGCCACGAGCGCGGCGGCTCGCTCGGCGGACCAAGCCACGGACATGCCGTGGAATCCGTAGCGACGAACTCCCCACTCGCTGAACCACCTGTCCGGGACCGGATAGCGATACGCGTCCTCCGGCAAGGTGGCGTGGAACGCCGTGTCGAAGACGGCCACGTGCGGCAGGTTAGGCAGGGCGGCCAGGCCGGCGGTCATCGTGGCCGCCGCAACACCGTTGTGAAGCGGGGCCAGGTCACGGAGGGCGGTAACCTGGGCGATGACGTCTGGAGTCACGCGTACGGGTCGTCGGAAGATAGCGCCGCCGTGCACGACTCGATATCCGACAGCCCCCAGCGATTCTGCGGATATCCCTGAGGTCTCGTATTTCGCGACCAGGGCTCGGATGTCGTCGGCAGGATCATGGCCGGCCGTGGCGTCCGAACCCCAGTCCACGTCGAGTTGGGCGAGCGGCGCCATGGCCGTCGAGGGTGTGGCCGGCACGCGGCCGTCCGGGCCCACCGCCGGGATCGTTGCCGTATCGATGACACTGGATTTGAGTGAGCTGGAGCCCGGGTTCAGGACGAGTACACGCATTCGGCAAGGCTAGC
>DASVJA010000200.1:0-20904 GCA_036386115.1 Candidatus Limnocylindrales bacterium | reverse complement strand
ACCGACATGTCGGCGGATCGCTGCTCGAAGTCCGCCACCGGGTATCCGCGCGCGGCCATCACCTTGCCGAGGAGAGCGTCCGCGTCGCGAACGGCGGCCGATGGGTCATCGACGAAATCTGCCTGGACGTGCAGCCACTCGTCGGCAAACGTCTTGCCCTCTACGGTGGTCAGGTGTCTGATGTCCAGCCCCGCGACGCGCTTCTGGCGGGTGGTCAACTCGATCTCGGCCTTGCGGGTGCTGCCGGTCTCGGCCACGGTCCGCTCGTACTCCGACCCAAACTGCTCGCGAAGGCGCTCGCTCCGCTTCCGGTCATCGTTCCGCTGACGTCTCGAGTAGGCCCACGCCGCAACCAGCAGGATCGAGAGAATCGCCGCAATGACGAAGGCAAACAGTTCGGCAGACATGTAGGAGTCCTCGCTTAGCTTGAGTCCGGTCTATTGACCTCAAGCTAAGCGCTACGCTCACCGGGCGCGAGGATGAAAACCCGGGGCCGGATTGGTCGCCTAGACTGCGCCTCATGGAGCCTATCCGGGTGGTGGTGAACGACCGCATGCAGCAGGGCTACGTCTACTTTCGACTCGAGCCCGCTGGAGGCAACTTTGATCCCGATTTCAGGCCGGATCTGACGCCGCCCCAAATGCTTGCACTCGGCGTCTTCGGCGGGAAGTACCTTTCCGATTGCCGCGACGAGTTCCCGACCGAATGGTTCGCCGGCGTGCGGCTCAGCCCCAGCGGCCACGACTCGGCGCTAAACTTCTTTGGTGTGAATGCGTCCAGACCGCTCGCATATTGGCGGGCAAAGGGCTGGATCCACCCTGAAGATCCGCGCGGTTGGTTCCAGTGGTACTGCCGCTACTACCTGGGCCGGCGATCCGCGGACGACGCCCGCCAGATCCGACGCTGGAGAGCCATGTCTCGTCATGTTTCCCAACTACGCAGACACTGCTTCCCGGGAGACCTGACGTGCCGGCGCCGGCAGCGCCAGGCGTTGCTCCACTGGGCCTATGACAGCAGGAGGATCTGATCCGGGTTGGCCGCAGGTCCGGCTCGGCCCCGCCCCGCCCCGCCCCGCTAGACGACTCCCAGCGGCCTCTCGATTGCGGCGTCCGATCGGAAGCGGATGTCGATCAGGACTCGGATGATGTAGGTGATTTGCAGGCCGGCCCCGTCGAAGGATGGCGCGGACCCTGCCGGCACAAACAGCTGAGCTTCGGCCGCTCCGCTCACGATGTCGCCGGGCGCAACGGCCGCCGAGGCGATGATTCCCTCCTCGCCGTTGGGGGCATTGGTTCGGCGATGCAACTCGATTCGTGCGCCTTGCCCGGCAGGTGCCGACGGCCACGAAACCTTCACGGCCACCTCCTGGCCCGCCTCGGCCGGCAGCGGGGAGGTCACGCTTATGGTTCCATCACCCACGACGACGGCTGCAATCAAGCTCGAGCCGCCCTGTTTGCCGATCCCGGCGCGGAGCAGATCCGGATGCTGTGCGAGCGGCAGGAAGAAGGCCACGAAGTGGTCCGAGCCCATCGGTACATCCCAGCGCACTTCCAGGGCCCAGGCAATGATCGATTCGCCTAGATGCGCGGAGGGCGGGCCGAGCGGTGGCGCCGGAATTGCGAACGCGGCCTCCCACTCCTGGGTCGGGGCAAGCTGCGTGGGAATGGGAGGCTCAAGAAAGGCGTCGTGCGAGAAGAGGGTGCCGCTGGTTTCTACCCAGTGTTCGGTCCACTCGACTTCGCCCTTTGAGTTGGTGTGGTCCTCCGACCTTCTGATCTCGTCCAGACGCAGGCCCACCAGGCGCAAGTACGCCTTGCGAGCAGTAACGGCCTTGTTGGCCTTCAGCCGGATCCTGCCCGTGATTCCGTCGCCGACTCGGGCGGGCTGATCGAGCATGATCTGGCCCATGACCGCGCCGGTTGTGGGCCGCAGGAGTTCTTCGGCCGCGACGGAGTGAAGCGGGTGACTGCCCTGGGCGCCGGCGAGGCGCGGACCATTCAAGGCATCGAACGGGGACGGGGCGGAGCCGCTGCGGCCTCCCAGTCTGAGACCAAAGTTGGCGGCCATCGCTGAACCTCCGGCTTGACGAGCAGAAGCCGACGCGGCGTTCGTGCTATGCGAATAGTAGGTTCTTGGGCGGCGCCCGGACTCGGTTTGCGGTGCGCAGAGTGGGTCTATGGCACGGACCGCAGCGCAAGCGGTGGATCATCGTCCGAAACCCAGTTTCCCGGGGCGCACAAGGTGGGCAGGTAATGGATCGATTTGACTTTGTGGTGATTGGTGCCGGCGCCGCCGGCGAAGCAGCAGCCAACGCCGCGCTCGCGGCCGGCAGAAGTGTTGCCGTGGTGGAGCGCGAACTCTTCGGCGGTTCCTGCCCGTTCTGGGCGTGCGTCCCGTCCAAGGCGCTGCTCCATGCGGCTTCGGTGCATGTATCTGGGGAATACTCGTGGCCGCGTGCCTCAGCCCGCCGGGACTACATGATCAACCGGGAGGGGCGCGATTGGCCGGACGACTCCGGCCACGTCCGGCGGCTGGAGGACGCCGGGGCGCGCATATATCGAGGTGAGGGGCGGATCGCCGGGCCGGGAGTCGTGGAAGTGAGTGCTACCGCCGAACCATCGGGAGCCGGCCCAGAGGGCGTCATACGGCTGTCGGCCGGAGCCATCATCGTGGCCACGGGCTCACAGCCGAGCCTCCCTCCGCTCGAAGGTCTGGCCGAGACGAACCCTTGGACCAACCGCGAAGCGACCTCCACCCGAGAGCTGCCACGTAGCCTGGTCGTCCTGGGCGGTGGCGCGGTTGGCATCGAGCTGAGTTCGGTCTTTGCCCGGTTTGGGGTGGAGACCACCCTGGTCCACTCGCATTCCCAGCTTCTGGAGAAGGATCACCGACGCAGCTCCGAGGCCGCCTTTCGCATCCTGAGCGACGACGGCGTTCAACTGCGTCTTGGGGTGCGGGCTGCCCGCGTGCGTGCCGGCTCCGGCGACGGTGGTGCTCATGTGGTTGAACTCAGCGACGGCGGCTGGGTGCAGGGGGAGCGGATTCTGGTGGCCGTGTCTCGTGCGTTCGCGCCGGTCGGCGTCGGTCTCGAGTCCATCGGGCTGGATCCAAAGTCCTTGCCTCGCGATGGCCGGTTGTGCGTATCGGAGGGCGTCTACGTCATCGGCGATCCGGCCGGCCCGGAGGCTTTCACCCACGTCAGCCACTACCAGGGCGAGCTGGCGGTCCAGATGGCCTTGGGCGGCGAGGGTGCTCCCGACTACCGAGCCATTCCGAGAGCCATCTTTCTGGATCCTGAGATTGCGTCTGTCGGCCTCAGTGTCGAAGGCGCGAAGGAGGCGGGTCTGGACGCATTCGAGAAGGTCGCCGACTTTGCCACGACCACTCGCGGCTATGAGGTAGAGGCCGCCTACGGGCACGTGGCCATCGTCGTGGACCGCGGATCCGGCCTGCTGATCGGTGCTTCGGCCGTGGCCCCGGACGCATCCGCAGCGATCCACGAAGCCGTACTGGCAATCCAGGCCCGTATACCCGTGGCCGCCCTCGCGACGATGATCCACGCCTTCCCGACGACATCGCGCATATTCGGTGGCCTTTACACGGACGCGCTGAAGGAATTGACCGGACAGGCTGTGCCGGCCTGAACGGCTCCTCCGGCGGGCCACTGAGAAACCCCGCCGGAGGACCGGCGGGGTTTCTCGGGTGTCGAGAGGTCAGGCAGCGATCGCCGCCTCGGACGGCGGGGACGGTTCCGCCGATGCTTCGTACCGGCGCAGGCGTGCCGCGGAGGCGGGGAGTGCCATGGCAACCACTGCCGCAATGGCAACGGCCGCCGCGCCCGCCCACAGTCCGGGGACCAGCCCGGCCGTGTAGGTCTGAGGCGTCGCGTAGGAGCCCGTGGCCGAGAATATCGCTCCCAGCACGGCGATCCCAAACACGCCGCCCAGTTCCCTGATGGTGTTGTTCGCGCCGGACGCCTTGCCTTCGTCCTCGTGCGGTACCGCGGACAAGACCACGTTGGCGATCGGGGCGAAGAAGAGACCCATGCCGGCGCCGCTGATCACCAACGCGGGCACAAGGCTCGGGTACGAGACGGTGACGGACGTGAGGGCGGCGATCCAGGCGAGACCCGTCGCCATCAGGAGCATGCCCGCCACCAGGATTGGTCGCGCCCCGATCCTGCCCGAGGCCCAGCCGGCGATCGGGGCTACCAGGACCGGAGTGAAGGTCCACGGCAGGATGCGGATCCCCGAGTCCAGCGGGTTGAGGCCCTGGACCAACTGGAAGAACTGGGAAAGCAGGAAGATCGAGCCGAACATGCCGAAGGCCATCAGGAACGAGACGCCGTTGGCGACGACAGATGCGCGGCGACTGAACAACTTGAGCGGAAGCATCGGATGAGCCGTCCGGGTCTCCCAGGCCAGGAAGGCGCCGATGAAGGCGAAGCCGGCGCCGATGGCGCCGACGATTTGACCGTCGGTCCAGCCCAGGCTGTTGCCGTGAGTCACTCCCCATACGATCCCGACCAGGCCGACGCTGGCGAGAGCGACGCCCGGGAGATCCAGTGAGCGGTCCGGTCCATGAGATTCCGGCAGCCGCAGTTGGGCCAGAATCACGGTCACGATCCCGATCGGGACGTTCACCCAGAAGATCCAATGCCAGGACACGCCCTGCGTGATCGCTCCGCCGACAACCGGCCCGACCGCGACCGCAAGACCGCCGATGCCGCCCCACGCCCCCAGCGCGAGCGGCCGCTTCTCGGCCGAGATCGCGCCGGAGAGGATCGTCAGCGTCAGCGGCATAGACATGGCACCGCCGAGACCCTGGAGAGCTCGGGCGGCGATCAGCCAGCTGCTGGTTGGGGCAAGGGCGGCGCCGGCGGAGCCGAGCGTGAATACGGCAACGCCGACCGTGAACATGCGTCGCCGGCCGAAGCGGTCGCCGAGGGCCGCGCCCATGAGGAGGAGGGCGGCGAATGTAAGCGTGTAGGCATTGACGGTCCACTCGAGGTCGCTCAGTGACGCCCCAAGGTCGCGCCGGATGACCGGCAGGGCCATCGTCACCACGAGGTTGTCCAGGCTGACCATGAAAAGGGCCGTCGCCACGATTGCAAAGGTCCAGAGAGTCGATGTTCTACGTTTCACGAGTGGATCCTCCCAGCTAACTGACGACTCACTAAGTTACGCAACCAAAAAAGGGGGACTTCGTCAGCACTTGCCGAGTACACCTCCCATGAGCGCAAAGAACTCCTCCATGGAGGACGTGTCGCTGAGGCTGGCGATGACGTTGATCAGCATTCCGTCGGCGAACCACTTGCGGACTGAGTCGGCGTCGGCGCCGGAGATGCGGCCGACGGTCTGCCAGAGCGCGCCGTAGTTGCCACGGACGACCGTCTGGATCTCCGGGTCGCCGCAGGCGGCGTAAGCCTGGAGTTGCATGCGCAGGATGCCGCGATCGGCGAGGAGCAGGCGGACGTAGGCATGGCCCATCTCTTGAAGGATCCGTTGCGGTGGAAGTCCCGCCTCTTTGAGCGGCTTGCCCGATTGCTCGAAGGTCTGCTCGGTACGGGCGAAGCAGTCGCGCAGGGCCGCCATAAACAGTTTCTTCTTGGTTCCAAACAGCTGGAACAAGTAGGGCTGAGACACGCCGGCGCGCCGCGCGATCGCGTCCGTCGAGGTTCCGGCGTAGCCGGTCTCGGCGAACTCAATCGAGGCGGCCGCGACGATCTCCTCGCGGCGTTCTTCGGCTGTGAGTCTGGATGCTGCGCTCATTTCAATAACTTAGTGAGTGCTAAGTTAGTTGTCAAGTACCGGAGAATCGGGTCGCGGCGCTCGCCTTGAGTGGACCTACCTGAACGTCCGCTCCGCGAATTCATCCAGCCGCGCCAGCGCCTCGGGCATGTTCGTGCGCCCGAAGCCAACGCGGAAGTGATTCTGGGTGTCGCCGAAGACGGTGCCGGGCATCACGAGGACCCCGGTTTCGTGGACCAACCTCTCGGTGAAGTCGTCCACGCTCATCTTCGCCAGGAGTCGCGGGTAGCCGATGCTGCCACCTCGCGGCCGCACCCATTCGAAGACGCCTTGCCAGCGCGCGAAGAACGCATCCAGGAGTGGCATGTTGCCCAGAACAATCGCTCGATTCCGCGCCAGGACACGATCCGCGGCCCGCAAGCCGATCAGGGCCAGCACTTCCGATGGGGCCGACGCGCAGATCGTTGTGTAGTCCTTGAAGGCCGCCAGCCTGGTGAGCAGTTGGCGGTCTCGAGTCGCGATCCAGCCGATCCGAAGCCCGGCCAGCGCGAATGACTTCGACATGACGCCGATGCTCACCCCGGTGGCCAAAGCGTCGGCTCCGGCCGGAAGACGGTCTGCTTCGTCGAACTCGAGATATCGGTAGACCTCGTCGATGATCAGCCGGGCGCCTGATTCGGCAGCCAACTCGACCAGCTGATCGAAGGTCCGGCGGCTCATTAGCGCGCCGGTTGGGTTATGGGGCTCGTTGATCTGAATGAGCCTGGTCTTGGGGCGGAGCGCGGCCCGGACTGCCTCGATATCGAGCTGCCAGGCATCCGCCTCGAGCAAGTCCACGCGCGTGACGTCCGCTCCTGCCGCGACCCCGATCTGGGCGAGAGACTCGTACGCCGGCCGAACGACGATGGCATGGTCTCCCGGGCCGAGCAGCACGCTGTGGAGCGTCAGAATCGCCTCCTGGGCGCCCGAAAAGACGAGCACCTGGTCCGGCGATATGTCTTCGTAGCGGCCTGCGATGGCAGATCGCAGCTCCGGGTCTCCGGGCGACTCGGTATAACCCAGCACCAGGCGATCCCACTTGCCCCGAGCCTCGTCATCGGCCAGCGCGAGCAGATCGCGCATCGTCCAGCCTTCAACATCGGAAGCGCAGAGAAGCATCTCTGCCTTGAATTCCCAGCGGGCGAAGAACCGCTCGAGTGCGAAATCCGCGATACGCATTGGGCTCCCTAGCTATTGGTCCTACGGTACCGAATCCGGGCCTGATGGGGGTAACTCGGCCTGATGGAGGTCGAGATACGGCCGATACCTAAAGGGCGTGACGGTCCGTATTGGCGGACCGTCTGTGCGTTTGCAGTGCGCCTGCTCGTTCCGGAGAGGGTACGTGCGGAAACCGCCAGCATATCGAGTAGACATGCACAGATCTGCCGCCGCTGTCGCCGACTGCCTCGATCGATCCGGTCGCGGAGGAATAGCCGCGTGAGCAATTCCGCTGCTCTTGGCCTGCGACGGCTTCGGCCGGGCCGCTCAGCGCCACGGCGCGGCCTCTCCAGACACCGCTCGGCCTTCATCGGTGCCTACCATCACCGGCCGGGCTTGCCTTTGCTGACCGTCGGAATAGCAGTGGCCGCCATCGCGGCAGCGCTCGAGTTCCTGAACCCCGGCAATTACTGGCTCCTGTTCGCGGACATCTCATGTGGCGTGGCGCCCGTCACTGGTGCCGTGGCGGTAGGTATTGCCTCGGTGCGTGGGGATCGTGCCGAGAGGTTGTTTCGTCGCGTCCTCGCCATCTCCTTGGGCTTTGTCGGAGTCGGCCAGCTAATCGCGGACGTGCCCGACATCACACGGCAATCTATGGGAGCCCTGGGGGCCTTGTCCGACGTGTTCTATGTCGTCGGGGCCACAATCGGGGTCGTCGCTTTGCTGGTGGCGATGTACTGGCGTCTCGAGGGCGAAGGTCGACGGACGTTGGTCCTCGACGGCCTGGTGATCATGGTCGCCGCTGCGACATTCGTGGTGGCCAACTGGCTGCGCGAGAGTCTCCTTGCCGGACCGCAAGGTGCGAACCTCTTCTCCGACCCGATGGCGGACCTTCTGGTTCCGCTCGTCTCCGCCTTGTTCCTGGCAAGCGCCGCGGCCGCGATAGTTGCCGCCCTTTCCTTGCGTGTCGAGCCATCGAGGCGTGGGGTGTGGGCGGTGGGTCTCGGCACAGTGCTGATTGCCCTGGCCTGGCAGGGTTGGATCAGCCGGTTCCTGGCGGGAGGGCCGGACGGCATCGAACCAATGGATTTCCTCTTTCCGGCCGGGGCGTTCATCACAGGGTACGGCGGCGTGACCTGGACTCTGGCTCGGGGCGGGGGAGCGCGGTATGAACAGGTCGCCCGTGCCACATCGGACTGGCTCCCGATCGCCGCGATCGTCGGCTGTGCCGTACTTGACGTGATGCCCAGGACTCGACCTTTCGACGTCGATCCGATCGCCATCGGTACATGCGTCGTGGTCTTCCTGGCTGTGGGCCGGCAGCGGCTCCTTCAGGGTCGAATTCGTGACGCGGCAGACAGACTGACGTCCGAGATGAGCGAGCGAGCGGCCACAACCGTTTCACTGGCTCGCCTGGAGGCCGCCTTGACAGCTGAAGAAACGGGACAACGCATCTGCGCCGAGGCGCTACGAATCGAAGGTATCGACTCAGTCGTTCTATTCGCCTTCAGCCCGACCGGAGTCATGCCCGTCGCGGTCGGTGGGCCGACATGCCGCCCGGTGGTTGCGGGCGAGGCGATCCCGGATGAGAAGGGTCGCGAACTGCAGGAACACGCCGAGTTCGGGCTCTGGCTGGAGTCGTGGGAGGCGCGACCCGCCAGGGACGAATTCGACCAGATGACCATTGCCTCGGGTCTTTGCGCCGAGGCGCTCGCGCCGCTCATCTGGAATGACCAGGTGATCGGCGTTCTGTCCATGGGGGCGCTTACGTCCATCCACGCTCGGCGTCTGGCGGATCGCCTGGCCACACTGACTGAGTTCAGTGTCATGTCCGCCGCGGTCCTGGGTCCCATGCTTTCCGAGCGCTGGCAGCGGGAGATCGTGAGAGCTGAAGTCCAGAGCGTCATCGATGCCCGGGCCTTCACCCCTGTCTTCCAACCGATCGTAGACCTCAAGACCGGCAAGTACGTCGGTTTCGAGGCCCTGACTCGCTTCGACGACGGCACGCGACCGGATTTGCGCTTCCTGGCCGCCGATAAGGTCGGGATGATGGTTCAACTTGAGAAGGCCTGCCTTAACTTGCAGGTGGAACAGGCCCGGCGATTGCCCGAGGGCACCTTCGTCAGCCTCAATGTCTCGCCCGCACTGGCCATAACCCTGATTCCGTTGCTCGACGTGATTTCGTCGGTCGATCGCCCGGTCGTGCTGGAGGTCACCGAGCACGCCGAGATCGAGGACTACTCGCGCCTGATGGCCGCCCTGGACCAGGCTCGCCCGTACGCCATGCTGGCCGTCGATGACGCGGGTGCCGGGTACGCTGGGCTGCACCACATTCTGGAGTTGCGTCCACAGTACGTGAAGCTGGATATCTCGCTCGTCCGGAACATAGACAGCGACCCGGCCAGGCAGGCGATGGTCACGGGTATGGCCCGTTTCGCTGAAAGCGTCGGCTGCGCCCTCATCGCCGAGGGCATCGAGACGGAGAACGAACTCACCGTACTTAAGCTTCTTCGCGTGGAGTACGGGCAGGGCTACTTCCTCTGCCGCCCGGCCCCAATCGATAGGGTCGATGGCGCCAGATCCGAGAACGATGTCGCGCCCTCCAGGATGAGAAAGCCCAGGCGCCGCCGTGAGGCAGCCTGAATTCGGCGAGGGCGAGCCGTCGGGCGGTATTCACGCCACCGATTGGAAGCCCAGACTCTGCCTCAAACCCTACACAGGCCGTCTTGTCGGCCGATGCCCAATATGTGCCCGCGTGTGGCGGGTCTACTAAGTGCCTCATGGGGGATCCATTGTCGCCACTCATCGGCATGAACCTGCTCGGCAGCGGCTCGATCGAGCCACGTCGAGCGCGGGTTCTCAGTGTCTTCGGCAGCGGTTGCGAGCCCATTGATGGCGATTGATCCAAAGGACATCTCCATCCACGACGAAATGGTCGTCGAGACCGAAATCGACGGCGCCCCGGTTGGGCTGCCGGCCTTCGTTACGAATATCCTCGCCGAGGAACTCTGGCTCGCGACGCGATTACCGGAACCGCGTCTGGTTGGCATGTCTGCCGGGCAGCCGGTCCATCTCGCGTTTGGCGCGGGTGGCGGGCTGATCGTCGAGAGCGTCTTCCTGCGGCGGCTCGGCCACGACTCGAAACTGGGGATGGAGAAGTCCCGTGTCTTCGCCGTAAGGCGGCCTCAGGGTGTGGACACGGTTCAACGTCGGGCCCATGCCCGAGTCGACCTGGAGCGGACCGTCCGGATCAAGGCCCTCGGCAGCCTCGGCCACGAGCAGATGGGCAACGGCAAGACAACCAACATCGGGGCGGGCGGGGTCCAGTTCCTGACGGACATGCCGTTGCTCTTTGGCGAGCAGCTCCGAATTGCGCTCGTGCTTACCTCCCGGGACATCGTGGTGGCCGGTGGAGTCATCGTGCGGATCGAGGACGGCGATCCTCATCCGCCCGATTCCGAGTCAGCAGCCGGTAGCGCCGGACCGAGCAAGTTCTCCAAGGTGGCGGTGCGCTTCGACAAAGTCAGTGAAGCGGATCAGGAGCGAATCACCTGCCACATCCTGGCTGCACATCGGCAGCGTTCGAAACCCAACAGTCTCAAGCCGATGGTTTCTCAGCGCGCCGAAACGGCCGTGACGGGGGACCAGGCATCCGCGGACGCCTCTATAGCGGAGACGGCGGTCCAGTCATAGTCGCAGGCGACTGCCGTCTGCCTTGGATTGCCGATTGCCAGGACCGATCGATCCGGGCGACTCCGTTACCTGCGCGCGAACCTAGCTCTTGATGTGGACTGTGACCGGGCCGGCGCCGGCTTGGACCTTGCCGATCCACGTCGCCGGAATGTGAACTGGCCGCCCCGGCACCAGGACGCCGTGGAGCAGCGCATCGGGCAGGAACGGTGCGAATGAGTCGAGCATGCCCGAGGTCGGGCGCCCTTCCCAAAGCACGGTGTCCGCCTGGCGGACTTCGAGCCGGGCGCCGTTGATGAACCGCCGCACCCGGATCGTGAAATGCCCGGAAGTGGGCAGAAGCGACTCGCCGGGTTGAAGCGCGTTTGGGGCGATCCAAGAGACTGCCTCGTCTCCCAGCACGGGGACCGGGTCCTCCCGCCAGCTCTTGCCTCCCAACCAGGCCTGAACCGGGCCGGCGACGTGACGGCCTTCTAGCGCGGCCACGTCCGAGGTTTCGGCACCATGCAGCAGATTGCCTACGGCGAAGACACCCGCCGCGCTCGTCCTCAGAGCGGCGTCGACGCTGGGGCCTTTGGTCCCGGCATCCATCTCAAGCTCGGCGATTCGCGCAAGTTCGTGATCCGGGATCCAGTCGCCGCTGAACACGACCGTGTCGCACGCTATCTGCTTGGTGGTGCCGGTGGCGAGGTCGGTCACTTCTACGGCCTCGACCCGTTCACGTCCCAGTATGCCGGTGACCTTCAGGCCGCCAAGCACTGGCACTCGAAGGCGGGTTGCGGTGACCAGCACAAATGGCGGATAAGACTGATGGCGCGGCTGCTCGGTCACGACCGCAGCGATTCTGGTGCCGGCATGCTCGAGCGTCAGCAGGGCCGAGAAGGCCACGTGCTCGGCGCCAACTACGACCGCTCTCTTGCCGACCTTATGCCCGTGGAGGTGTACGAATTGCTGGAGAGACCCGGTTGTGAAGACACCGGCGGGTCGCGTTCCGGGAACGAGCCGCGCGCTGCGGGGCCGCTCGCGGCAGCCGGTGGCGAGGATGATCGCGTTGGCCTCGATCCGGCCCGCCCCTGCGGCGCTCGTGACCTCGACGGTCCGTTCGCCGGCCCAGCCCACGACGGAGGTCTCCGTCCGCAATTCAGCTCCCGACTCGGCCGCGTGCCGGGTGTACCACCGAGCGTAGCGCGGCCCGGTAAATACTCGTTTGAGATCCATCATGCCGTAGCCGAGATGGTCCGAATGACGCGGGATGCCACCCATGACGGGTTCGCGGTCAAGAACGATCACCCGGCCGACGCCGAGCTTTCGCAATTCGATCGACGCCGCAAGGCCGGACGGCCCGCCGCCGACGACGAGAACATCCGCATGCTCAGTGGTCATCGGGTCGCTCCCGCCGCATCCGGCTCCATCCGCAATATCTTCTCGACGGTTTGCCCCGTCTCTGCCGCCAGCATCTCATCGACCTGCGCCGAGCAGAAGAATCCCTGGCAGCGGCCCGACTGAGCCCGCGTCCGCCGGCGCAGAGCGTCCATGCCCCTGGCTGGGATCGTGGACCTGAGGGCGTCGCGGATTTCGCCCTTCGTTACCCGCTCGCAGTGGCAGACGATCTGCCCGTAGGCGTGATCCCGTTCGATCGCTTCGCCGTCGCGATACGGCCGCAGGCTGGACTCGCCGATGTTGGGCATCTTCACGGCGACGAAATCCTGCTTCTTCTCGAGACGCAGACCGGCTCCTTCGATCAGTCCTGCCACGTGCTCCGCAATCCCGAGAGAGGCCGTAAGGCCCGTTGAACGAATACCTCCGACGCAAACGTAGCGCTGGTCGGCTTCGAGGAACAGCTGGTAGTCCGAATGCTCAGTTGCGGCGCGAAGTCCGGCGTAGACGGCTGTCACTTCCTCTTCGAGAAGGCGCGGCATGATGTGCTGCCCCTTCGCCCAGAGGCCGCTCATGCCCGCGGCACTGGACCCGGTCGCGAATTTGTCGTCGAGATCCTCGGCAGTTGGGCCGAGCATCACGTTGCCGAAAATCGTGGGTGCGACCAGCACGCCTTTGCCGATCTTGGTGGGGATCGGCAGGAGAACATGGTCGATCAATCGTCGAGATAGCTTGTCGAAGACGATCAACTCGCCCCGGCGTGGCGTCACAGAGAACCGTTCGTGGCCAAGGAATCCGTCGACGATGTCCGAGTTGAGGCCGGCCGCGTTGACGACCCAGCGAGCCTCGATACGCCGTTCGCCCGACAGCTCGATTGTGTGCGTCCCGGGTCCGGCCGTGATGCCGAGAACCGGACTGTCGAGCAGTAGCTCGGTGCCGTTGGCCACGGCTTGGGTCGCGAACGCCAGCGGGGGAGTGAAGGGGCAGACAATGCTCTCATCGGGCACCAAAATGCCGGCCAATGCCCCCGGCCCGAGATTGGGCTCGAGCTTGTAGACCTCCGCACTGGTGAGCAGGGCAGTCGCCTCGTAACCGTTCGCGCGAGCCTTCTCCTGGATCGGGCCGAGCTCGGCTAGCTCTGTCTCGTTCCAGGCGACCAGCACGGCGCCGCTGCGCTCGATTGGGATGCCGAGATCCGGACCCAGCTGATGGAGCAACTCCGAGCCCCGGCGCACAAGCTTCGACTCCAGTGAGCCTGGTTTGGCGTCGAAGCCTGTGTGGAGGATCGCGGTGTTGGCTTTGCTCGTGCCGGCGCCGACGTCGGAGGCGCTCTCGATCAAGACAAGGTCAAGTCGATAACGGGCCAACTCTCGGGCGATGGCGGTTCCAACAACGCCGGCGCCTATGACCGCCACGTCGTACGGCGTCGCCGGATCACGGCCAGTCATGCGCGCTCACCTCCAAGCTTGATTGTTGCCTCGGCCGCAGCGCCCCAGCGCGCCAGCTGCTCTTGGGCCTGTGCGGCCGATATGGACGGCTCGTAGGAGGCAACCGGGGTCCAGTTACGGGCGATGTCGAAGCCGGCCTGTTTGTCGCCGCTGCCGATTCTGGCGAACGCTGCGACGCCGAGGGCGGTAGCGTTCGGCGAAGGATACACGTCGATTGGGGCTTGCAGCAGATCGGCTTGGACCTGCATTAGTGTCTTGGACCGAGTCAGGCCGCCGTCGACGCGGAGCCTCTCAATCGGTCGGCCCAGATCGTCCGCGGCCGACCTGGCAAGCGCGGTGACTGCCGCCGCCAGCCCGTCTATCAGCGCCCGGACCATCTGTGCCCGACTGCTTGCCAGGGACAAACCGACGAAAGCTCCCCGCGCGTTCGGCTGCCAGAAAGGTGCCGCGAGCCCGGCCAGCCCGGGCACGAAGATCACCCCGTCGGTGTCCGTCACAGATCCCCCCATCTTGTCGAGGTCGGCGGGTTCCGAGATGAGGCCAACTTCCTCGAACCAGCTCACTGCGGCGCCGGCCGTGTAGACCTGGCCGTCGAGACAGTAGGTGGTTTCGTTGCCAAGACGCCAGGCGACGCAGGTCACAAGCCCGGACTTGGACCGGTGCGCGACGGGCCCGATGTTGGCAAGGAGGAAAGCACCGGTTCCGTATGTGCACTTCGCCTGGCCAGTCTCGTGGCAGGCCTCGGCGAACAAGGCCGCCTGTTGGTCGACCGCGAGCCCGGTGAGTGGCAGCGTCGGCCCGAATGCGTCGGTTTCGCCGATCACTCCGGCGCACGGCACAACCGCCGGCATGGCCTCGTTCTCCAGCCCGAAAGCTGCGAGCGCGTCGTCGGACCAGGCCGTGCGGTCGAGGTCCAGAAGCAGCGTTCTGGAGGCCGTAGCGGCGTCGGTAACGAACTTCCCGGTCAGGCGATGGACGAGCCAGGAGTCGCTCGTGGTAACCACGCCATCGCGCGTGATCAACTCCCGGATGCGGGTCATCTTTGGTGCTGCGAAGTAGGGATCGAGAGGCAAACCTGTGATCTGCTGCAGTCTCTCGGACTGACCGACCAGCCGATCGCACACGTCGGTGGCCCGGCGATCCTGCCAGCCCAGCGCGACCGAAAGCGGCCGGCCCGTCTGACGATCCCAGGCGAGTACGGTTTCGCCCTGGTTGGCCAGGCCGACCGCCGTCACCGGTTCTCCGGCGGCGGCGATGGCCTGGCGGCCGGCCTCCACGACCGACCGCCAGAGCTCCTCGGGATCCTGCTCCACCCCGCCGTCGGCAAGCGCGACGGGGTGGACCGGGACCTCCGCCGTGGCGAGGACGAGACCGTCCTCGCCAACGACGAGCGCCTTGGTAGACGAAGTTCCCTGGTCGATAGCGAGGATGCTCACGAACGCCCCGTGACCGGAGCCTGCGCGAATTCGTCCCCGGGAGCGATCTGCGTGCCCGGCATAACCAGGGAGCGCCGGGTAACGCGCATCCAGATGTAGTAGGCGACGCCGATCAAGAACATGATTGCGGCGTACTGCCATGGGCTCGTGAAGGAGCCGTCGCGGAAGATCGAGAGCTCGTAGGCGAGCCAGACCACGGCCACCAGGATGACCAGCGGTTCGGCCTTGCCAAGATGGAAGCCTTGCTCCTTAGGCAGCTTGTGGCGTTCGACAATGTACAAGACCACCGTTGAGGCGTAGATGATCGCCGGCAGGAGCGTCGCTGCGCTGAAGAGGCTGCTTAGAGCGTTGGCTTGCTTGGCGAAGAGAGCAAGGACGACCTCGATGAGCAAGCCGACAACAATCGTGGCGTAGAGCGGGGTCTTGAAATGGGCGTTGGAGACGCGCAGCAACTTCCAACCGGGGAAGCGCTCGTCGCGCGACATGGCCCAGGTCAGACGGCTGGCGGTGATGAAGATCACCAGACCGCATGCGAAGATCGAGAAGGCGACAACGATCAGGAATAGCTTGCCGACGACATCGCCAAGCACTGAAGTGACGATGTCCGCGACCGGCGTGCCCGATGCGGTAAGCGCGGCGATGTCACCGCTCGCAGCGGTGATCGCGATCAGGAACAGGAAGCCGACGATACCGGAAAGGACGACAGACATCCACATGGCGCGCGGGACCGTCTTCTCGGCGTCGCTCGTCTCTTCGGCCAGGTTGCCGCAGGCTTCGAAGCCGACGATCGTGAATGCGCCCAGCAGGAACGCAAAGCCAAGCGGGCTTTCCTTGGTGAGGCTGCCCAGAGAGAACCAATCAGTCGAGGACACGACACCGGTGCTGGTGAGATGGTCCCAATGCAGCACGCCGGTCACCGCGCCCACGACGAGGAGCAGAACAGTCAGTCCGCCGATGCCGATCAGTTCGGTGGCGACGGCAGCGTTGTTGATCCGCTCCGACCAGAGGGTCGAGAACATGATCAGCAGCGCCTGGAGGGCGATCACGATGGCGGTCACGACCCAGGTGTTGTTGGCGTCGCCGACGTAGCCGAACAGGGACGGGATGACTGTCGCCGCGACCGCATAGTCCACGGCGACGACATCGACGATCAGGAACATGAACGCTACCCAGCCAAGCAGCCAGCCGATGTGCGGATTGGCCAGCCGCGACATCCACTGATACGAGTAGCCGGCGAGTGGCATTCGAGCCGCCAGTGCCCCAAAGACGAGGGCAACGGCCAGCTGGCCGACGATGACGAGCGGCCATGTCCAGATTCCGACGGGGCCGGAATTGTTGAGAACGAATCCGTAGGTGGTGAAGATGCCGGTCGTGATCGAAATGAAGCTGAAGCCAATTGCGAACGATGCAAATCGAGCGAACGTTCGCGAGAACTCCTGCGAATAGCCGAACTGATTCAGCTTCTGCTCGCTACTCCCCTTGGAATCGGGGGACATCGCGTCTCCTCCTGTTGTTCGAGTGGGCCGAGTCGGTTGCGGTAGGCCGGCAGGTCGCCGGAGACTCAACTCATCGGCGACCCCTCCGTCTCAGAATCAGACGGGAGGGTCTGGGCGATCAGCAGCTCGACTCCGGCGTCTCGCAGCAACTGCGCCACGGTGGGGTCGACGCCGTCGTCCGTAATGACGCCGGCCAGTCCAGCGAGGTCGCACACCTTGACCGGAGCGACCTGGCCGAGCTTGGAGGAGTCGGCCATCACATAGGCCTGGTCGGCGTGGTTGAGCATGATCTGCCGCGACCGGACTTCGCCTAGATGGTGGTCGGTGAGCCCGATCTGCGGGTGAACCCCGCCGGAACCGAGGAACGCGATCCCGCCGTAGAAGCCTTCGAACAGCGTCTCGGCGTGCGGCCCATAGCAGGCCAGGTCGCCACCGCGGAGGCGACCGCCGCTCACATAGAGTTCGATGTCGGTACGGCTGGTGAGTTGCATCGCCGCAAGAAATGAGTTGGTCAGGACCCGACCGTGGAACGAAGTCGGCAGGACGCGGGCCAGCTCGGCGACGGAGGTTCCGATGTCGAGGATCACGGGCGCGTCGGTGCGAACCAGCGAAGCAGCGAGTCTGGCCATCGCGCGCTTGGCGGCTAGCCGGGTGGCCCGCCGGAGTTCGAAGGGAGGCTCCGTGGCCCGAGTCATCGGCCGAGTGACGCCGCCGTATACGCGTCGAGTGAGGCCCTCCTGCTCCAGGGCGAGAAGGTCTCTGCGGACTGTCTCCACGGAGGCACCAAGCTGCTCGGCCAGGTCGTCGGCACGCACGAGTTGCTGCGTATCTACCAGTTCGAGGATGGCTCGGCGGCGCTCCTCGGGCAGGCTCGCCGTCCGATGGCGCTCCCTGGTTGACTTGCCCATGAGGCCTGCTCCCAACGCTCGGTTGACTCTCTTGCTTTACCGAGAATGGCTGCGCATGTGGAAGTTAGAGGATCTTTGGGCAAATTAGACCGAAGAATTGGGCAAGTCAATGCCAATCCCAAATCGGGCAGGTTGTGATTCGATTGCGGATAACCGCCAAGTTCAGCTGGATCCCGTCGCCTGATACGCCGGCAGAGCAACCGGGCTAGCGCGAGGCGAGCTGCAGGTATTTGCCCGTCTCGAACCCCATGGCTTCGTAAAGCGGACGACCTTCGTCGCTGGCCCGCAGCCAGATACGTCCGGCGCCGGCAGATCGCGCTTCCGCAACCGCCCGCTCCATGACGGCCCGCGCCAGGCCCATCCGGCGCGCCTCCGGCCGCGTGTAGACGTTGAGGATGTAGGCCTCGCGGCCGGCCGGATTGGCCGGCCCGGGCGGGTGCTCGAACCACATGACGGCAGCTGAGGCGACCGGCTGCCCGTCCAGATCCGCGATCCAGGCCATGAAGTCATGCCCGAAGTGCTCTTCGATCCAGAGCCTGTTGACTTCGCGCAGATCGGCGCCATCCCCCCGAGGCCGCGCCGCCGGGTTGGCCTCGAGGCGGGAGATGTCGCTCATCATGGCCAGCCGGAAATCCAGAAGTGTGGCCAGGTCGGCAGTTGTCGCCGGGCGTATCGATAACCGCTCTGGCTCGACGGAAGATGTCACTCGCTTGCCCCTACGTGACTATGAGGTCTCCGGCCGCCACCACAGTATCCCCGTTTATGGCGGAGAAATGGTATGAGCCGGGCCCCCAGCCCGCCGACTTGCTCAGATCTGAAGTGTCCGAGAAGCAGGCGATCCCCTCGGTGTACTCCGCCGGGATCGGCGTCGCCGCGACGAACGTCCGGCCGTTCTTGCTGATCTCAAGCGAGATTACGTCACCGGTCGGCACGGGGCTGAACATGTAGGTGGCGTAAACCGGACTCGAGGCGCTCACCGAAACCACCTGGTGGTCGATGGTGCAGCCGGAGTGGACACCGGATATCGGCTGGTCGGTGGAGAAGATCACCGTTCCCGAGAGGCTGGTTGCAGTGCTGTAGATCAGCAGCCCGGCCGCGCCCAGGAGGACGAAGATCAGGGCGATAGTGGCAAGCTTGCGGACGCCGCCTCGGGATGTTGGTGTGCCGGGAGCCTGATCTGGATTACTGCTGTTCATGCGCGAGCCTCTGCCTGAATGGGTCGCGATCCGAGACGGCGAATTCGGGGACCTTATGGTATCCGCCGCCGGTGCTAACGTCGGAGGACGCAACAGCGGATGCACCGCTGGACCTTCATGGGGACAGGCATGAACCCGACCGGGACGAGACCATTCTTCAGCTATCACATGCCCAACTACACATTTGAGGGCGTGGCCGACTCCAACCTCTTCGACCGCGTCGCGGAGCTTGCCCGGGCGGCCGAGGCGGCCGGCTTCGACATGATCACGGTCATGGACCACTTCTATCAGATAGGCGTTGTCGGGGCGGAGGAAGAGCCGATGCTCGAGGCCTACACGACGCTCGGGGCGTTGGCCACAAAGACTGAGAAGGTGCTGCTGTCGACGATGGTGAGCGGCGTGACATACCGCAACCCGGCGATGTTGGCCAAGATCGTGACCACTCTGGACGTCATTTCTAAGGGCCGCGCGGTGCTGGGTATCGGGGCCGCCTGGAACGAATCAGAGCACGCGGGCTACGGCTTCGACTTCCCGCCGATCGGCCGGCGCGAAGATCGCCTGGAGGAGGCGCTGACCATCGCTCGGGCCATGTTCACTCAGACCAGGCCGAGCTATGCCGGAACCTACTTCTCGATTGACCGGGCGCTGAACAATCCCCGTCCGATCCAGCCTCGCGGGCCGCGCATCCTGGTGGGCGGTGGGGGTGAGAAGCGGACTCTCAAGCTGGCGGCTCAATTCGCGGATATCACCAACTGGTTCGGCTCCCTCGAGGAAGCGACTGCCAAGCTGGAGGTTCTGGACCGGCACTGCGAAACCGTGGGTCGGGATCCGGCCGAGATCCTGCGGACAGTCTCCGTGCCGATTGTCCTGGTCGATTCGGAGAAGGACAAGGCAGGGCTGGCCGAGAAGCTGCCGCCGGCGGTTCGCGCGCAGGTCGTGCCCGCCACGGTTGCCGAGGGTGTCGACACGCTGGGTCGCTGGCTCGACGTCGGCTTCGGCGGCTTCGTCTTCCGCAACATCACGACTCGAACGCCGGAGGACATTGCTCGCGCCGGCGAGTTGATCAAGCAGCTGCGGTCGCAAGCAGGTCCGGCATGAAGGCAGATTTCGACGTCGCCGAGCTGCGCGCCCGGCTTACGCCCTTGCAGTTCTCCGTAACCCAGGAGGCCGCAACGGAGCGGCCGTTTACCGGTGCCTATTGGGACAGTCACGACTCCGGCTCGTATCGCTGCGTCGTCTGCCGGGAAGTCCTCTTCGACTCGACAGAGAAGTACGACTCCCACTGCGGCTGGCCGAGCTTCTTCGATGTGTTGGATCAGTCGAAGGTCGTTTCGCGTCCCGACAACAGCCTGGGAATGCGTCGAACCGAAGTCGTGTGCGCGAACTGCGGCGCTCATCTGGGCCACCTCTTCGACGATGGACCGAGGCCGACCGGCCTGCGCTACTGCATCAATTCCGCGTCGCTGGCCTTTGAGAAGGCGCCGGGGGAGTAGGCGACCGAGCCGGTCTTAGCGGGCCGAAATGGTGATCTTGCTTGCTCCGCCGGCGACCTCGATCTCGTAGCGGTCCGCGGCCCGGTCCGCGCCCGGCGTCTGGAGCGAGAGATGCCCCGCGCCTTTGTGGCTCTGGCCGTCGACGAGGATCTCACTGACACCACCGCTGATGGTTAGAGCGGCGGCTACTCCCAGCGGCCGCTCGATGGAGACGCGGCTCATTCCACCGTGAATACGGATCGGCACGATGCCGACCGGCGAGATCGTTATAGGGCTGGTCCTGCTGGTCGTGCTGGCGTGCGTCACGATCTGGCTGGGGGCCCGAACTTTCGGGCGCTCCGAGGCCTGACAATCAGTTACCCAGAGACGGGACTGCGTGATCGCTACGCGGCCCCGTCTCGCTGTTTCTGCACCGACCGCCGCGGGGCTTAGGATGTATCTCGCGGGTTCACTTGCTGTCTGGCAAAGGAGGCTGGAATGGCTGACCAGGAGGGAACGGCTGCTGGAGCTACCGGGCAGCGGCTCGCGGTCGCGCCCAGGTCCAAGTGGCCGGCCGCCGACGGGACGCCTCTCCACGTGCGGGCCTGGCCGGCGGTGGGGGAGCCCTGGGCGACCGTCTTGATACTCCACGGCATCGGTGAGCACAGCGGCCGCTACGACCGGACCGGACGTCTGCTGGCAGGTGCCGGCCTGGACGTGCAATCGTTCGACCTTCGCGGGCATGGACTTTCCGGCGGGCGGCGCATGTACGTCCGCCGCTGGGACGACTTCCTGGACGACGTGGAGCTGCGCATGGCGGCAGCGCGCCGGCCGGGCTTGCCGATGGTTCTGGTCGGCCACTCGATGGGTGCCCTGATTGCCCTGACCTATGCCTGCTCCGACCGGCCCGCGCCGGATCTGCTTGTCCTGAGCG
>DASVJA010000199.1:0-19225 GCA_036386115.1 Candidatus Limnocylindrales bacterium | reverse complement strand
GGACTCCACGTCCGGGCAGCGGCCCACGCCGCCGCCCCACTTTGTTGCGGAATGCAACTGGTAGTTGCGCGCCGGGCCAACCAGCCGGCTGCCGATGCCGCCCGCAGCAACTCCGTTGCTGCTATGCAATCTGTGACTTGCATTCCGCAACGAGATCGGCCCATGCGAAGGTCACGCTCCGCATAGGCAAGGCAAATCGGCTACCTCCCGGCCTTCCGGCGACCCACTCCGCGCACTACGCAACTGGTAGTTGCATTCCGCAAGAACCAGAGCCCCCGTAACGGGCGGTCGGGCGATCTCAGCCAGGCGCGTATGGCCAGATTACGGTCCGGGAAGGCGGCCGAGAAGGTCGCCCCTCGCCGCGCTACCGCCTCCCTCTCGCGAGTCGATTCCTGCACCACCAGCAGGACTCCAACCAGATTCGGCCGCCACCCGCGCGCCTGGCCGACCAGACGCGGAACAATTCGGACCTTCGCGTCGAGGGCGCGGAAGGTGTCCTGGAGATTCGCCAGTCGGCTCTTGGTTTCGACGATGACGAGCGCCCGACACTCCGCATGCCACGCCAGGACGTCCACGGACCCGCGATCGCCGAAGTCGTTGAACGAAAACTCGACCATCGTCTCCCAGCCGGCATCGTTCAGGCAGGCCACCACAGCATCCACCATGGCCGAGTGCTCCTCGTCAATAAGTTGGTCGAGTTGCGCACCGCCTCTCGGCGCAAACGGCAAGTCAATCCCAACGGCGGCGGCAATGGCGGGCACGGTGCGGACGGTCAATCCGTCGACGTAGCCGCGTTCCAGGAGCACGCATTGCCGGGTGACCCCGGCCTGGAGGGCGACTTGGGCTTGACTACGCGCACTCCGCTCGCGAGATCGCCGAATCGCCAATCCGATCCGGATGTCTTCTCGGGCGACCGACGAAACCACCGGCCAAGTCTTCGACGCAACGTACACGCGCGAAGGATGCACCCGGGCGATAAACGCCGACTTACTTGCGGGTGACTCCTGCCGCTCCCGCCACCCCCGCCACGAACTCAGCCTCGGTCGGCGTGGCCCCAAGCCCCAGCCGCGCCCCCGCCAAGGCCGGCAGTGGCGGCTCCAGATTCGCAGCCCGCAACTCACCCCAGGCCGGCTCCGCGAATGCAGCCTCAGGCGCGCCGTCCAGAACCACGCGGCCTTCTCGCATGACCACGACCCGCCGGAACGATTCGGCCACAAAGCGCATGTCGTGGCTGACGGCGATGACGGTCCGCCCTTCGGCCACGGCACGCGCAACGACGCCACGGACCCGGGCCACTCCCCTGGCATCCTGCCCGGTGGTGGGTTCGTCGAGAACGAGGATCGGCGCACGCATCGCCAATACGGAGGCAAGCGAAAGCAGCTTTCGGCGCGAGTAGCCCAGATCCCACGGATTGGTCGCAGTCTCACCATCCAGGCCGAGATCGGCCAGAGCCGCACGAACCCTCTCATCCAGATCGGCACCACGCAAACCCAGGTTTCGAGGCCCAAAGGCCACCTCCGCCGCAACGCGCCCGGCGAAAAGCTGTCGATCCGGGTTCTGAAATGCCAGACCCACGAGCCCGGCCAGCGCGGCGACGTGGACCGTCCGGATATCGTCGCCGCCGAGAAGCACGCGCCCCACCGTCGGCCGAAGCAGACCGTTGAGATGCCTGACCAGAGTGGACTTGCCCGAGCCGTTCTGTCCTACGATCGCGACCGCTTCGCCGGCCTCAATCCTCAGATCAACGCCGCGCAAGGCCTGCGTGCCGTCCGGGTATGAGAAGGAGACGCCGTCTATCTCGATTGACGGAACGGCCGGCGCCGCGCCCAAGCGCTGGTGAGTCATCGGATCGCCGCCGCCATCGCGGCCGACCATTCGATTCCGGCGCCCACGACCGCGCGCTCCAGCCTGACACCAGCCGGCGGCTCGACACCCAAACCCGCCAGGCGCGGATCGGCCAGCACGGTCGCCGCCTCATCCGCCAGCGCCACCTTTCCGCCCTCGAGAACGACGACCTCATCGGCGATGCCGGCCAGGATCTCCAGCTTGTGCTCGACCAGCAGGATGCCGGCGCCCGTCTCGGCCGCGACTCGGCTCAGCACGTCGGCGACCGACCGGGCCCCGGCCGGATCCAACTCGCTGGTTGGTTCGTCCAGAATCAGGTAGCGAGGGCGAAGCGCCAGCACCGAAGCCAGCGCGACAAGCTGTCCCTGACCGCCGGAGAGTCGCGCCGGATCGCGCAGCGCCAGCGCATCGATGCCTACCAGGCCCAGAGCCCAGCGGACCCGATCGACCACTTCCGCGACCGGAAGCCCCAGATTGGCAGGCCCAAACGCAACCTCCTCAAAGACGGTGGCCGTGGCACCGGAGAGCTGGGTAAGGGAGTTCTGGAACAGCATTCCGCAGAGCTGAGCGAGGCGGTGCGGCGCGAGCCCGGCCGTCTCCACGCCGTCCACCCGGACCGAACCGTCGAGCCGGCCGCCGATCGCGACGGGCGCCAGGCCGGAGGCAACCAGGCAGAGCGTCGTCTTGCCCGACTCGTTCGCCCCGACAACGCCGACGACTCGGCCGGGCAGAACCGTCAGGCCGACATCCGACAGCGCCGGCCTGCTCGATCCGGCGTATCGGTAGCTTGCGCCGACGAGCTGCAGACCCGGGCTCACGGCAGCCTCCCCGGCAGCGCCAACGACGCCGCCACCGCCGCAACGGAACCTACGAGAAATGTCCAGCGGATCATTCGCTGGCGAGATGAATCCGGTAACGCGCGGAGGATCGTGCGACGGCCCGGCGCAGTGAAGGCTCGCGCCTCGAGCGCCATGGCCCGTTCCTCGACCTCGCCCAAAGCCCCGAATACCACCGGCCCGATCAGAGGCACCAGGCCGCGGAGCCTGCGCAAAGGGCCGCCTTCGGTGTCCATACCCCGACCGCGCTGGGCGTCGGCAACCTCGCGCGCCCGCTCCAGCGTGCGTGGCACGGCCCCCAGCGCCGAACCGACGACATACGACCCGCGCCGCCCCAGGCCGCGCCGCTCCAGCTCAACCATGAGATCGTCGATCGATGTCGTCAGGGCAAAGAGAGCCGCGGAGAGCCCGAACGCCACCACTCGCAGAAGGCCCTGCAGAGCGGCCGTCGCGCCGCTCCATGTCGCCGTCAGCGGCCCAATCACGACCAGCGTGTCGTGCGCGCCCGGGTAAAGGAACGTGTTGACGACCAGGATCGAAACGAGGAGCGGCAGCGAGGCCAGCGAGAAGAGCGCCATCCGGCGCAGCGACCCCGAGAGCGCTCCGCAGACCACCACGGCCACGAACGCAACCGCCGGGCCGGTCCAGCCGCGCACGCCGAACGCGACGATCGCGGCGGCGGCGGCGAAGACGAGCTTGGTCAGCGGGTTCAAGCCTCGGAACGTGCCGGTCGGAATCCGGAGGATGTAGTCGGGCAGGACCGGAGCTTCAGTTGCCGGGGTCACCAGATCAGTTGCCGTCGCCGGCCACCGCGGAACCGTCGTCGATCCGGACCAGTCGCTCGCCGAACGGGAACCGGGCCAGCAGTCTGGGCGAAACACGAGAGAGGATCAGCAGGACGACGAAGCAGGTGATCGTTTTGTCGATCGGATCGCTCAGCAGACCCTGGCCGAGGGAGGAGTTGTACACGTCGGCGCCGCCCTGACGGAGGGTCGCCACGATGAAGTCCGTGCCGGAGCCGGTCACGCCTTCATATACATTGGCCGCGATCGGAGCCGAAACCAGAGCGGCGATCGAGCCGGTGAAGGCGCCCGCGACCGCGACCCACGCGCCGGCGGCGTCACGGCGGATGAAGACGAAGAGCCCGACTGCCATCGCCGCCACGGCACCGATGGCAACGATCGCACCGTAGACCCAGCCGGGGTAGCCACCGATGTTCGGGTCCGTGTATTGCGGGATCGTGTACATCCGAGCGGCCAGCACCGCGATCACCGCGATAGCAATGGCCACCGGCACGATCAGGCGAAGGCCTGTGGCAGGCCGGGCCCGAAAGACGCCCAGATAGCCCCAGATCCCGGAGACGAAGCCGATCACGCCGGCAGTGATCGCAAACGGGCCGATAGCGGAGCCGGAGCCGATGCCGGGCGCGTACTGCCAGATCAGGTTCGAGAGAATGCCGGTGAGTGCCCCCGGAAGCGGACCGGCCACGACGCCCACCAGGATCGTTCCGATGGAATCGAGGTAGATCGGAAGGTTGAGAACCTTCTGGGTGGTGTACCCGAGGGCAATGTTCATCGCGATCGCCACCGGCATCAGGGCGATGACGCGGGTCGTGAACTGCGATGAGGCCCAGTGGGATAGCAGCCCGGGCCTTTGATCCCCTTGCGGCTCGGTCGCCGCCGGCGCGCTGCTCAACACCATCCAGGCCACAGGCCCGAAGATCGCTCCAAGGCCGAACCAGATGACCGGATTGCGCTCCTTGCGCAGGGCCAATCGGAAGGACAGCAGGCCGAAGGCCACCAGCCATACGGCGGCGAGAATCAAATAGAGCTGAATGCCCATCTCTCCTGGACTCCTCATCGGAACGCGGCCAGGTCGGATGAACGGGTGCCGCGCCCCGGAAGCTTGCCAGGTATGGGCCGCGATTGCTATGGCGGGGGCGGAGAGTGGCCCGGGGACAGCGGCGCCGGCCGGCCGCGGAACTTGCCGAATGCCGACCAGACGGGCATTCGGCTGGAAAGTCGGCCCATCTCCCCGAGGTTGGGTGCGATTCTTGCCGGGGACGGCGCGATTCGGGCTAGATCAAGCCCGGAATGGACTAACTGGGCTGGGATCGGCGCCGCCGCGATCGCCTAACGTCCGCGTGATGGGCATTCGGCAAGAAGTGAGCCGGCGGGTCGCGCCGCGGGATCAGCCTAACCCAGCCGTGCAGCCAGGTCCCCCACCCTCTCAACGAAGCGGCTCATGAACCGAGCCGTGTCCGCCTCGACGGCGACATCCACGTTGGGCGGGCGGTTCCAGACGCGGCGCCAATCCGTGACAGTCTCGCCGGTCGTGAGCCGGCCGCCAAGTTCCACGTCCACGGTCACGGCCTCGGTGCGGACGAGCGTCGGGTCCAACGCAGTAGCGAGCGCGAGAGGATCGTGGATGAAGGCGCCGTAGAAGCCGTCGTAGCGGCTGTGGAATTCCATATAGAAGCGGAGGGAGTCGGCGAGGTAGCGGACTATCGCATTGATGCTGCCGTCCGGCCGGGTACCATCGGGCGCACACCCGGCCCGGGTCGCCAGCGCGGCGAGATGCTCCGGCAGCATCTTGGCCCGCTCCGTGACATCGAGGCCCAAGGCGGTGGGACGGGCTGTACCGGGCCCAACGCCAAACGCCTCAAAGACGATCTTTGCCGACTCGGGATCCGAGTTGACGTTCCACTCAGTCGTGGGCGCGGTGTTGCCCGACGATCGATAGCTGCCGCCCATGATTACCAGGCGCCGCAGCAGTCGCGGCAAGTTCGGCTCGCGAAGAACCGCGAGCGCGACGTTCGTCAGCGGCGCCAGCGTCACGAGCGTCAGTTCGCCGGGCCTGCGGCGGGCTTCCTCGACGATCAAGTCCGGGCTGTAGCGCGCGGAAAGCGGCGCCTGTGCCGGCGCCAGATCCGCATAGCCGATGCCTCGCGGGCCGTGAGTCTCCGGGGTGGTGACGAGTTCCCGAGCCAGCGGCTTCGCACGTCCGACCGCCACTTCCACGTCCGACCGCCCGGCCAGGGCCAGCACGGCCCGGGTATTTTCGGCCACCTGGACCAGGTCTACGTTGCCGGCGGTGCAAGTCACGGCGACCAGTTCGCACTCCGGCGAGGCGGCCGCATAGAGCAGAGCAAGGCCGTCGTCGATGCCGGTGTCGCAGTCCACCAGCAGGGGGATCCGGCCGTCGGCGGCGGTTTCGCGCAGGTCGCTCATGGCCGGATCGTACCAGTCGGGCATGCGAAGGCCCGGGCCGCTTCCGGATGGGGGCGGCCCGGGCCTCGCTTGAGGGGTCAGTTACCGGCAGACGCTCCGGCCGATATTGCGGGCGAGGCCGACGGCGACCCCTCCGGCAGCGTCACGAGCGGCTCCGGCAGCGTCACGGACGGCTCCGCCGTCGGAGAAACGGACCGAGCCGCGGTCGGGCTCGCGCCCGGCGTGCCCGATTCCAGCGGCGGGGCGGTCACCCACGAGCCCGACGGATTCGGGTACTGCGCCGGGCCGAGATTCGCCTCATGCCAGGTCTCGCCGCCGTCTGAGAGGATGAAGAGATGCGAGCCGGCTCCATCTCCGACGAGGGCAGCGCCGTGCAGCGCGTCCGACATCCAGGCCTGATAGAAGAACCCCAGCGCAGCCGCGACATGTCTCCAGGTCTTGCCGCCGTCGCTGGTCACCTTCATACCGGCAGTCTTGTAGTCGACGGTCCCGAACGTGCCAACCGCAATCAAACCGGACGCCACCGAGCCGAGACCGGCCTGGAACCAGTGCTGAGAGTCAACAAAGATCGGGGCAGCCCACACTTCTTGACCTTCGACCAGAGCGACCTGGGACCAATTAAGACCACCGTCCAGCGTTCGGAAGTAGTGAGTGCGGCTGCCGCTCGCAATCGTCTCCTGCACCGCCACGTAGCCTTCAGTGGGGCTGATGAACCGAATTCCGCCGGAGTCTGGATCCAGGCTCTCAAGCACTGTCAGCGACACGCTGCTGGAGTCGCCAAGTCCTGGGAGGGACACGCCGGTCCAGGTCGCGCCGGCGTCGTGACTGACTCGCAGGAGTGGGCACGGCGAAGTCGCGAGCGTCAGGCCGGACGCTCCGCATGCGGCCCACAGCGTGTCGGCGTCCACAGGAACCACCGAGTCCAAGCTTAAGACGTTCGCGCCCGCTTGCGACTGGACGTGCACTAGTTGGTCGGTCCTCGCGGTTGTGGCCCAAGTCGCGCCCCCATCCTCTGTTCTCATGATTGTCATGCTTGTGGAGGAGACGACGCCACCGGAACCGACCGAGTTGCTCGACCCGAACAGAAAGCCAACGCTGTCGCTCACGAAGGCCAAATTCCAGACGCCCTCGTCGGCTTGGACCGGCACGGCCGCGCTCTCCCAGGTAGCGCCGCCGTCGGAGGTGCGATAGACCAGGTAGTTCATTGGAACGAGCCGGTAGTTCACTGGACCCGTCGCCGATTGATCTGCCGACGCCTGCGAACTGCGCAGCATCCAGGCATGATCGGCGTCCAATACTGCCGTTCTGCCGATACCTTCGAGCGCCGCCGGCAACCGATGCTCGGTCCAGGTCAGGCCGTGGTCCCTGGAGATACTGAGGCCCTGGCCGCGAATTGCCCAAACGGCTCCATCGCGAGCCACACCGGCCTCATCCACCAACGCCGAGGCCGGACCCACCGGCCCGTTCGTGGCCGGCCCAATCCCGGTCCTGCCCCAGAGCGGGAAGAGCGCCGCAACCAGGACGACGGCAACGGCTAGTCCGGCCAGCGCCCCCACGCCACGCAATCCGGGCCGCCCGCCCCAACCGGCAAACGGCCCGACCCGCTGTGCCCGGCGATCCGCCAGCGTTCGGTCCACGCCCGCTATGGCCCGCGCCGAGCTATCCGGCGTGAATGTCGTGTAGTAGTTCTGGAGGCGCTTCTCCAGGTCGTTGTCGTTCATCGATTTGCCTCCGCCGCACGCCGCTCCGCCGCAAGGGTCGCGCGCAGGTTTTCCAGTGAGTGATGGAGCCGCGACTTGACCGTCCCCTCGGGCAGTCCAGTCTCGGCCGCGATCTGGGGCACGGTGAGGTCCCGCCCGAAGCGGAGCCCCAGCACCACCTGTTGATCCGGAGTCAGTTTGGAGATGGCCCGGCCCAGCTCATCGCGCTCCGCGACGCGATCCGAGCCCGGGCCAATGAGCGAGTCCGTGACCACCTCCGTGACCGGCAGATCTCTCTTGCGGGCACGCCGCCGCAATTCGTCGCGGCAGACGTTGACCACGATTCGGCTGAACCAGCCGTCGGCCGAGGCCGCGTCGCGGAGACTTCCGCGCCTGTTCCAGGCAATCAGAGCCGCGTCCTGAACGGCATCCTCGGCGCCAACTGGATCGCGCAGGATCCAGGCCGCCAGCCGATGGGCCTCCGCGGCCCGCCCGAGCAGCAGGTCGGCGATCTCGTCGTCCCTGCTCCTCGCCATCATCGCAACCTCATTGGTCATGGCTTACCTCATCGTCGACGAGCGCCGGCACCCTCTCCGGTTCGCGCTCCCACTCGACAGACGATGGGGATGTACGTAACCGTTCTATCTTCGCGATTCTGCCCCGCGCCGCCTGATGGCGGAACTCGCCATACGGCCGATCAAGCGCCCGATCCGCCGGGCCTGCCCCGCGTAGCCCATAATCGAGACCGCAGACGCATCTCACCGCAGGAGGATCCGCATGTCCGATGGCACACAAGCCGCTCGAGTAGGGATCGTGTGCGGCAGCCGCTCGGACTTCCCCGTCATGGAGAAGGCCGTAGAGATGCTCGGCAAGCTTCAGGTTCCGTGTGAACTTCACGCGATTTCGGCCCATCGGGCCCCGGAATTGCTCTTCCGTTTCGTTGCCGGTGCGGAGGAGAGCGGCATTCGGGTCTTCATTGCCGGAGCAGGCGGCGCAGCTCATCTGGCCGGCGTGCTTGCCAGCAAGACGATCCTGCCGGTCATAGGCGTCCCGATCCCGACTCAGATCGGCGGTGGCCTGGACTCGCTGCTCTCGATCGTCCAGATGCCCAAGGGCATTCCCGTGGCCACGGTCGCCGTGGGCGGGGCGGAAAACGCGGCCCTTCTGGCCGCCGAAATCCTGGCCATCTCGGACCCGACCTTGCGAGCTCGCCTCCTAGTCTTCCGCGCGGCCCAGACCAGAGCCATCGAAGACGACGAGTCGAACCAGAACCTGCGCTGACCCGGACCTATGGAGAACGTCCGCATGAATGAGGTCCGATTCGGTCCCGGTGGCATCCCGGACTGGCTGGAGCCGATGGTCCGCTACTGCTCCCGTTGCGGCACCGAGCTCCGCTTCGGCCCCATCGAGGGCGAGGAGCGCGACCGGCTGGCCTGCCCAAGTTGCGGCTTCGTGTTCTATGTGAATCCGCGCCTCGTGGTGACCACGCTCCCGGTCACCGAGAGCGGCGATGTCATGCTCATCCGCCGCGGCATCGAACCCGGCTACGGCATGTGGGCTCAGCCGGGCGGATTCCTCGAGATCGACGAAACGGTCCGCGACGCCGCGATCCGCGAGACTCTGGAGGAAACCGGTCTGCAGGTAGAGCCGGGCAGGATCATCGGCCTCTACTCGCGCGTCCAGGCGGCCGTGGTCGTAATCGCGTTCGAGGCCCGCATCGTGGCCGGCGAGCCCATCGTGACCCACGAGGCTCTGGAGACTCGTCCGTTCGCACCGGACGAGATCCCATGGCAGGAGATCGCGTTCGAAACGAGCATCCAGGCAATCCATGACTGGGTCTTGAGCGTCCGCCCGGACCTGCCGCTCCCGGACCCGGCCTTGAGCAAGCGCGCCTTCGGGGCCTGAGCGGCGGCCGTCCTACCGGAGGAGATCCCGGGATCGGTCAGAAGTAGGACGCGGCCATTTCCCCGGCGCCTTAGAATTCCGCTGATGCAACTCTCCGGCGGCTCCTCAATCGATCCGGTAATGATCGCCCTGGTGATTGTTCCCGTCCTCATCGTTCAGTTCGGATTGATGGGCTATGCCCTCTACGACCTGTTCCAGGAGGACCGCCGCGTCCGTGGCGACAGCAAGATCATGTGGGCCGTGATCATCGCCATGGTCAACCTGATCGGCCCGCTGATCTATTTCTTCGTGGGCCGCGACGACTCTCGCGGAGCCGCCACCACCGAAAACCAGTCCGCGGCCGCGCCGAGCGAATCGATCGCCCGCATTCTCGCCACCTGGCCCAGCCTCCCGGAATCCGCCGACGCCGCCATCCAAACAATGGGCCTCACAAAGAGCTACGGCGCGGGAGTCGTCGCGCTGGAGGACCTGAACCTGACCGTCCCGAGCGGCAGCATCTTCGGCTTCCTTGGGCCAAACGGCGCCGGCAAGACCACCACGCTGCGGCTCCTGACCGGCCTGGCGACGGCCAGCTCGGGAAGCGGCTCCGTTGCCGGCATCAAGATCGGCGGTACCGGCGGCGACCTGGCCCGCAACATCGGCTACCTGGATCAGGACCCGCGCTTTTACGGCTGGATGCGGGGCCGCGAACTGCTGAACATGGTCGGCGAGCTGCATGGGCTGCACGGCGCGGCGCTGAAGCAGCGTGTCGGCGAGGTGCTGGAGATTGTCGGGCTGACGGACGCCTCCCACCGGCGCATCGGCGGCTATTCAGGCGGCATGCGCCAGCGACTCGGCATCGGCCAGGCGCTCATCAACCAGCCGCGCGTCCTCTTCCTGGACGAACCGGTCAGTTCGCTGGATCCGGAAGGCCGGCGCGATGTCCTGGAGATTGTCTCCCGGCTGCGCGGGACCGCAACGGTATTCATGAGCACCCACATCCTCAACGATGTTGAGCGAGTCTGCGATCGGGTCGCAATCCTCAACCTCGGCCACCTGGTCGTCGAAGGCCCGATCGACGAACTGCTGGACCGCTACGCCCAGCCGGTTTACGAACTGGAGCCCGAGCCCCAGCAAGCCGGCGCGGTCGATCGCCTGGCGGCCGCGATGCGCGGGCAGCCGTGGGCCCAGGACGTTCGGGTTCTGCCGGACATGGTCCGCGTCTTCGTCAACGACCCCAAGGTGGCCGGCCCCGCAATCCTGCCGCTGGTCGTCTCGAGCGGCGTCAACCTGGTTCGATATGAGAGAGCGAGGCCGAGCCTGGAGGACGTCTTCCTGCGCCTCGTCGCCGAAAAGGGACCGGCGGTCGCCCCTGCGGTTGCCGTACCGGCCTGGGGCCTGGACGGGAGGGGCCGGCGATGATGGGCTTCCGCGTGCTGCTGATCAAGGAATTACGTGAACAGCTGCGTACCAACAGGCTGATCGCAGTGGCCGCCGTCTTCGTTCTGTTCGGCGTCCTTGGGCCGCTGACCGACCGATACATGAAGCAGATCTTCGACGCGGTCGGAGGCCAGAGCGGAGGCATGACCTTCGAGGTCCCAGCCCCCAGCCTCGAGGGAGCCGCGACGCAGATCCTGAAGAACCTCTCCCAGTTCGGGATCATTTGCGCCCTCCTGCTGGGCATGGGCTCCGTGGCCTGGGAGAAGGAGCGCGGCACGGCTGGGATGATCCTGACCAAGCCGGCGTCGCGAGCGGCGTTCCTGGCAGCGAAGGTCGTGGCCATCTCGATAACTCTCGGCTTTGCCGTGGCGCTGGGCTGCGGTCTGGCATACCTGTACACGCTGCTTCTATACCCCACCGTTTTCCCTCTGGGCGGGTACGTGGCTATGGCACTTCTCATGTGGTGGATGTGCGTCGCCTTTGCCGCGATCACCGTCCTCGGCAGCACCGTCACTCGTTCCGCGATCGCCGCCGCAGGCATCGGGTTGCTGGCAATGCTGGCGTCCGGGATCCTCGGCGCGCTACCAATCGTCGGGGATTACTCACCGTCGTCTTTGGGGAATCCGGCACTCAATTTGATGCTGGGCCGTGACCCCGGGTCGTGGCTCGGCCCAGTCCTCTTCAACGTGGCCCTCGTGCCTGCGATCTTCCTGGCCACATGGCTGTCTTTCCGGCGGCAGGAGCTGTAGCGAGGGCGGATGAGCAGGCGCTTCAGCCTGTATCTGGCCGTCGTCGCACTGGCGATAGGCTTCGCCGCCGCTCTCGCGCCGATGACAACAGGCCACGACGCGGACTGCATTGTTGGGATGCCGGGATGCCTTCAGGTGGCTGCGTGGCAGCAACCAACAAACCCGATTGGGTTGCCGGATCCTTGGTGGCGGTCGCCACCTACGTCCTGCTGATCGGGACCGCTATATCGGCGAACGCCCTGAGGAAGAGGTAGCTCGTCGGCCGCCCGGGAGGCCGGCACTCCCAGGGCGACGAAGCGGCTCAGTGATCGATGCCGTTCTCGCGCGAATCCGGCCGGACGCCCGGGCCAGACTCCGACACTCATTGCCGAATGCCCACCAGGCGGACATTAGGGCGGCAACCGACCACCGATGCCGGCCACGGAACCTCCGAATGGCGCTTCGGGACGGCATTTGGCGTGAATTCACCCGATCCGGGCCCTGAAGAGGGTCAAATTCGACCCACCGCGCTCAATCCCACGAAACCGGCCCGGCTCAATGTCCGCCTCACGGGCATTCGGCAAGAATCACCCGGCCTCGGCCTCGGGCGGCGGGACCGGAACGGCGGCTCGACCGCGGGCGACTGCCTCGGACCCACCCGCAGCGACACCGCCCAATCCGCCACTACGCCGCCGCCCACGCAGTTCATGATGCCCTCACCTACTCCGCAGGAGGTCACCATGGCAATCGCGTTCCATCACGTCCCGCATCCGCACATCGCCTTGCGTAGAAGATCGGGGGCGCCGAAGACAACAGACGAGGCCGTGGGCTTCAACGGCAAGATCGCCCTCATGCTCACCACGGTCGTCGGCACGATGTGGTGCGCCTACGCGTTCGCGGTCCTGGCTCTGGTGGCCCTGCCATCGGCCATCGGCCAGGGAACCGTGCTCGCTCTCGTGTCGTGGCTGAGCCAGACATTCATCCAACTCGTAATGCTGTCGGTGATCATGGTCGGTCAGAACATCCTGTCTCGGGCTTCGGACAAGCGCGCGGACATGACCTACCAGGACGCCGACGCCACGTTTCACGAGTCGCAGCAGATTCAGGCTCACCTTCTCGAGCAGGACGCCGCGCTCAACACACTGCTGGACAAGATCCTGAAGCTGGAGACTGCGCTCCTGGCCAAGCAGTAGGGCCGAGGCCGGGCGGCCGGCCTCGCCGACCCGGGGCAAGCCTGAGGCAACGCGGCCGGGGCTACGGAACCTTCGCCACCCAAACCCGCCAATCGCCGGTGATAGCCAGCGGGGCCGCAACCAGAGTGACCGGCGGTTCGTCGGTGCCGGCGAATGAAACGACGACCACGTAGGCCCGGCTCATGTCCGAGAAATTGGCCATGTCGTCCCAGAGAGTGGGGCCGAGGCTGACCCGGTTACGGACTACGACGCTCTGAGTCGGCGGCGCGATCTGGAAGGCGAGGCCGGCCCTCTTGTACCTGGCGCCCTCCGCGGCCGCGAACGCGTCGTAACCGCCGTACGCCCGCTGGGTAAAGGACGACAGCTGCCGCCATGCAGCCTGCGGCTCCGTCTCGGACGCGGTCGCAAAACTCAGGACGGTGGCGGCTGCAGCGATAGGATCCTGGGCCGCATTCGGTCCAACCTTGGCGCGCGCGTCGCCGAAATCGGCCGCATGCCAGGTGGCAGCGCCGTCCGACGACAGCATCAAGGCACGCCCCGACGTGGATCCCCCGACCGTACTCACCCATCCCACGGCATGGCTCGCATCGGTGAAGTCCACCCACGCCAGGACGCCGTGCGCGGGTAGCCCGTAGGCCGGCGCATCGCGCCAGGTCGCCCCAAAGTCGCCGCTTACGGCGAGACCGCCGAATTGATCGTTGCCGAGCGCCGCCCACACCTTGCCGACCAGCGCATTCGCCACACCCTCGGCGAGAGGCAGCGTCCGCTCCCGCTTGGTCAGCGTCCAGGACTTCCCCGCATCGGCCGACCGATAGAACCAGACCGCGGCCGCGGCCGAGTCACCCGGAGTGACCCCCAACGCGAAGGCACCGTTCGACGCGTCTCGGAACACAGGCCCGGCCGCCACCGAGACAACGGACCCCGACGGAATGCCCGACAACTCCGGCAGCTCTACCCGCGACCACGACCGGCCCCCGTCATGGCTCACCTGCAGCGGAGCGCCGCCCGAAGCGGCCACGTCACCAGATCCGAAACCCGGAGCCGCCCAAAGCGTGGTCGCGTCACTCGCCGTGAAGAGCGGCCCCAGCCCTGTAGTCTGGCTCTGGACGTCCCACGTCGCGCCCCCGTCCTGAGTCTCCAGGACCGTCCCAGTACCGGACCCGGAACAGAGCAGGTAGCCCCAATCCGCATCTACGAACGAGAACGACTGCGCATCGCAGCCAAAGCTCCCCGGCACCGGCGCGAGACCCCATCGCTTGCCTCCGTCGGCGGTCCGGGCTACCACGAAGGCCCGCGTCGTCGGCACGGGGCTGGATGCGGCGGCCGGTCCAACGCTCGTGACGGAAGTCGCCGGCACGATCGCCCAGATATGGTCTTGATCGAGGGCGAAGACCGATCTGGCAGGGGCCGGAATGACGTCCGCGCGCCAGGACTCACCCTTATCCGAGGATGTCATCACGTACGAACCCTGGACGGCCCAGATCGCGCCTGATCGCGTCAGGCCGGCGTCATCGATCTGCGAGTCGAGAGCGGCGGGCAAGTTGAACGTAGGGCCCGGCGCTCTGGTTGGCCCACCGGAATCTCCGGGATTGCCCGCCCGCCACGCAAGAGCGACGGCAACCGTCGCCCCAACGAAGAGCAACGCCAGCCGCAACTTCCGCAAATTTCTCATGCCGCGCTCAGCCCTGCCGCGATGACCCGATGCGCCGCGCGGAACTGCCCTGGCATCCGGATCACCGATTGACGCAACTTGAACTCCGTCACAGCCACCAAATGAGGAGCCTTTCGTGCTCAGCGACTATCCGACATATACCACGCTGCCTGCCGGAAACCTGGAGCGGGCCCGCGAATTCTACGAAGTACGGCTCGGGTTCAAGCCAAAGACCGTTTCAACGGCCGGAGTCATGTACGAGGCCAAGGGGACCACTATCTTCGTGTACCCGTCGACGTTTGCGGGCACGAACCAGGCTACCGCCGTGGGGTTCGCCGTAGATGATCTGCCCGCGCGAGTCGCCGAACTCAAGGCCAGGGGCGTCAGCTTCGAGGAGTACGACTTCCCCGGACACAAGACGGTCGACAGCATGATGTCCACACCGGAAGGCTCTTCGGCCTGGTTCAAGGACAGCGAGGGCAACATCGTCGGTCTCTTCCAGATGAGCTGAGCCACCGACTCAGCCTTTCTGGACCCGCACCAGCCTGGCGGGCTCAAGAGCGGTTCGGCGCCCTCGATTGGCCATCGCCTTGGCCAGAGCCATTTCGTGGGCTCGCTTCTCCAGCTCATCGTTGAGCGGGGCCAGCACGACCTTGGAAGGCCTGAGCCCCTCGACGCGACCGACGGCGATCCTGATTAGCTGATCCGTCAGCCACGGGTTCTTGGGCAGGCACGGGCCGTGGAGGTAGGTCGCGAAGACGTTGCCGGAGTGGGCGCCCTCGAGACCGTCCTTGCCGTTGTTGCCGGCGCCGGCGATGACCCGCCCGAAGGCCTCGCAACCCGGACCCAACTCCGTAAGGCCCGAGTGGTTCTCAAATCCCACGACCGTCTCGGTCACGCCGTCGATGGTGACTTCGCAGGCGGCGTGCTGCATGAACCGCTGCGATCCTCCGCGCGTCTCAAGATCCAGTATTCCGGCACCGACCATCTCTTCACCCGAATTCGAGATGTAGCGATGGCCGAGCAGTTGCAGGCCGGCGCACACGGCGAATATCACTACTCCCTCCGCCGCCGCCTCCCTCAACGATGGTGTCTTAAGGGCTAAGTCTGCCGCCGCAACAGCCATCTCCACGTCCTGGCCGCCGTGGAACAGGACGATGTCGAACCTGCGGAAGTCGGGCGTTTCGCCCTTCTCAACGGCCACCACTTCCACTGGGATGCCCCGCCACTGGGCTCGGCGCTGAATAGCGATGAGATTGCCGCCGTCCCCGGCCACGTTCAGCAGGGACGGGTAGAGGTGGGCGATGCGCAACGGCGCGTGGTCGCGCGAGTGGCTGCTCTGGGCGGAATGAATAGCCGGGACCGGCGCCTGAGGGACATGCGCCGCGACGGGATCCGGCGCAATCTCCGTGGCGTCCGGCGGGGCAACGGGGACGGCCTGCTTCTCGGCCTTATCGGCTCGCGCGGCCGCGACGACCGGGAATGGATCGACCGGATCCGACTGGTAGTCCGTCGGCAGCGGGCGCGCGGCGACGATCCTGGGGCGCGGCTTGTGCGGTACAGACTCAGGGGTCTTCTGATCGGTCATACAGCCCAGTATCTCCCCGTCCAGCCGCGGCGTCGCATCTCGTTGCGCAGCTCAATCAGCGGCGTATAGCCGGACAGCACGACGAGGCGCCCGCCCGGCAGGACCAGCGAAAAGGCCTCGGTCAGCGCGGCCGGCCTGTCCTCGATGACCTTGATTCGATCCGACGGAACACCGGCGTAGTGAAGGCGATTGGCCAGCTCGTCCGCCCTGGTCCCGGAGACGACGACGCGCTCCACCTTGGGCGCCATCGTTTCGAAGTCGACGTCCCAGAGCCAGCCGAAGTCCTCGCCGTCGACCAGCGTGTTGGAGGCCGCGATCAGGAGCTGGCGCGGCTCGCCTTCGGTCGCCAGCGCTCGTAAGGTCGTGTTGTAAGAAGTCGGGTTCTTGGCGAAGGCGAGGATCACTATCTTGCCGTCATCAGCCTCGATCTTCTCGAGACGGCCGAAGGCGGGACCGACCGACGCCAGCGACTCGGCGGCGTGCTCCAGCGGGATGCCGAGCCCAACGAGCATCGCGATCGCACCGGCCGCGTCGTAGGCAATGTGAACGCCCGACTGCGGGATCTCCATGGTGATGTTGCCGGTGGGCGTTTTGATCGTGCAGCGTGTCCGATCCAGCCCGGTGACTTCCAGCGCCGTGACGGCGACATCCAGCCTGGGCCGCGTGAAGCCGCACGACGCGCAGCCGTAGTCGCCCATGTGCGAGAGGTAGACGTGCTTGTACTTGAGATCCGCCTGGCAGCGCGGGCAGCGGATCGTGTCGGCGGCGCGGCTGATCTGGTCCGTGGAGTGCTTGATCGCCAGGCCGAAAGTGATGCGCCGCCCAACGCGCTCCTCGGCCAGGGTTGCGACCATTGGATCGTCCGCGTTCACGACGAGCGCCGCGTCCTTCGGCAACCCTGCCGCCACAGACTCTATGGCGTCGCGTACGGCGTAGATCTCGCCGAATCGGTCCAACTGGTCGCGAAAAAGCGACGTGACCAGGAGCGCCCGCGGCAGCGTCTCTGGGGCAACCTGCGGAAGAGCGCCCTCGTCCACTTCGGCCACGAGGACCCCGTCGGGAAGCCGGCCGCGCATGTTCGAGTAGCTCACCGCCAGGCTCGTCACCCCCTGGAGAAGGTTGGCCCCGGCAGAGTTGTGGCAGACGGTGATGCCTTCGCCGCGAAGCAGGGCGGCGGTGAAGCGGGCCGTGGTCGTCTTGCCGTTGCTGCCCGTGATCGCGATCACGGGGACGCCGGGAATGCGGACCAGCTCGTCCAGAATTTGGGGGTCTATCTTGCGGGCGACCATGCCGGTGATTGCGGTGCCGCCGCCGCGCCCGATCAGGCGAGTGGCTCGCGCAGCGCCCTTACCGGCGACCAGCGCCAGCGTGCCGCGGAACGATAGTGATGTCTTGTCGACGACGGGACGTCGGCTGATCTGATCGTGCATCGCCCGGGGAGTGTAACGGGTCACGCCCGCGGACCGCTTCAGCCCATCACCACGAGCCCGGTTCGCTTCGACTTCAGGCACAAAGAAGCCCCGGCCGTGGAGAAGAATGCGGCCGGGGCTGGGTGACGATTAAGTGAAGCCTCTGCCGTACCTACGAATCGGAGAGTCCCGCCGGATCACTTTGCCCGAAACGGACGCCCGTCCGCCGAGGGCACAAGGCTGAGGGCGTTATCGCGAGCTACTGCCAGACGACGGTAACCGCATTGGACACCGACGGTTTGCCTCCCGCCGGCGTGCACGTAGTTGTCACATGCCAAGTACCAACCGATACGGTCTGTGTATAGAGGACGTTGATACTCCATCCGTCTGTCTCGATCGTGAACGGATGCTGAGTCGTCGATCTGGGCGGCGGCGTGGGGTTGGGCTGGGGCGATGCTCCGGAGACATACGTCCGGGTCAGATAGCAACTCGATCCCGGAATGAATTGAACGCGGAACGTTGCGTTGGTCTTGAACGGGAGCGGCGCCGTCTCCATGACGACCAGGATCGGGTTCGTTGGCACTGCAGTCGGCGTCGGGACGGGCGTGATTTGAACCGTCGGAATGGGTGTGGCGGGCTTTGGTGTTGCCGGTTTGGGTGTCACGGGCTTTGGTGTAATCGGCTTGGCCGTGGGTATCGGCGTGGCTGTGGGTGTCGGCGTGGCTGTGGGTGTCGGCGTGGCCGAAGGACTCGGCTTGGGAGACGGCGTATTCGTCGCCAGGACGACGTTGCTGGGCGCCGGTGACGGGCTGGCCGCGATAGGAGGAAGGACGGAACTGGCAAACCACACGATCGCGATGATCATGGCCAGGAAGCCGTAGAAGCCACCGAAGGCGAGCCACAGCGGCGAGATCCGTCGCTTCTTGCGCGGATCGCCGTACTCGTCGAAGTCAGGCGTCGACACGACGCCGTCACCATCTGCCCCACCCCCGGAAAGGCGCCCGCTTATGGCGTGGGCCGGGATCAGCGCGAGTCGGCCGAGGCCGAGGATGATCGGCAGGAAGACTACCGCCAGGACGGCGCCAACCAGGGCGAGAAGTCGATAAGGAGCAGTGCCCTTGAAACCGGCCGGTCGCACGACGCCCGGCATCGGCAGGTCAGTAACCTGGGTCATCGGCACGAAGGCGGGCGGTGCGTAAGAGGAAGGCGGCGCATACGGCGAGGTGGGCGGTTCAATCCCAAGCTGTGCCGCCACTGCGCTGGCCGAGGGCGTTTCCTTGGGCGGCGTCGCTGACGACGACCGGCTGCTGATGGCGTGGCCAAGAGCCGATCCCGCAGCGACCAGAACCGCGGCGACGCCGGCCAATAACCCGACGACACGCGCCTTCCAGCCCAAGCCTCCCTTCGACTCAGGCTCGATGCCTGCGCCAGAGAAGGCCGGCGGCGGTACCCGACCCAACTCTTCCCGGGCGGGCTCCGTTGCCGCTCGACTAATCGCCGAAACCTCCGGCAACGTTACGTGCTCGCCCACTAATGGGGCCGGGCCGGCAGTCAAGGCGGACGCTGTGGACACAGCCTCGTCGTCGTGATTGGCGCGGGTGAGTCCGGGGACATCGCGGCCGGGCGGCCGTTCGTAGTGGACTGTGAGCGGCGGCCGAGTCGGAACCGGCGCGGCAGGCGCGGCAGGCGCGGCAGGCGCGGATGTTGGTGCGCTTCGGGCT
>DASVJA010000198.1:0-3320 GCA_036386115.1 Candidatus Limnocylindrales bacterium | reverse complement strand
AGGTGGAGGGCGCGATGCGCGATTTCCTGCACGTGTCGCTGGATCGTGACGCGCGCTCACTGGGCTTTCTCGATGATGTGAGGCGGGGCCGGGAAAAGCCCGCGACAGGTCGGCCGGCTTAGCTTGTGGCTACGGGGTTCTGAACGTCGCCAGCAGATCCTTGAACAGCTTCGCGGCTGCGTCATCGCCACCCGAGTTTGTCCAAAGCTCGATGCGATACCGTCCCGTTGAAGTGACGATGAGCGCGACGTTGCCGTGCCGTTGCTTGCCTGCTCCGCCCGGGCCGTCGATGGTCAGTAGCCGCGCTTGCAGGCTGTTGATCGTCTCGGCCACGCTGCCGACGACGACGTAGCCGTTGTTGTGCATCGTTTTCCACAGCTCATCGGTGATGGTGACCAGGGTCGTGCCGTGCGGTATGGCTCGCCAGGTCACTTCGAGGTCGGACCCGCTGGGGCTGGACATGAGCGCCCAGCCCGGAGCCCTGACTTCGGATGGCGTCCACGAGGCCGGGTGGGCGATCGTGAACTTGTAGGTCTTCGACGTGTAGGCGACCCAGGAATCCTCCGTCGCCAGGGCCATGGCCACATCCGCGCTTGCCGGCGGCGCGGGCGTTGCCGTCGGCCGGGGAGTTGGAGTCGGGGCGGGCGTAGGCGTCGGTGCCGGTGTGGGCTGAGGTGTAGCCACGGCCAGCTGGGAAGGACCGGGGGTCGCCGCCCCGGACCCGGCTCCCAAAGTGGAGCCACCGCCGATCAGGACCGCCGCCACGAGGGCGATGCCCAGAGCGATGCGGTTCGGCCGCACCAACGCCTTGAGCCGGCCCGGCGACGGCCGGTGCGGACGTTGCAGGCCGCGGATTCCTGCTAGCGAGATGCGCACTATCGATCGACCTGCATTTTGACGTCCCTCCCGGCGCCGGCGGCGCGGCGTCAAGTGTACGGAACTGCCGGGCAGGCGTCAGGCCGACCGGGTCCGGCCGCGGCTTCCCGCACCCGCGGGCTTCCCGCACTCGCGTGTCCCCGCGCCCCGGAGCGTGCGAGAATTGGGCCCCAGACAATCGGGCGCATGCCAGCGTTCGACCGCCTGTGCCCGAGGAGATCGAATTGACCGCCCAGCCCACGACCCCGGCCGACGATCCGGGACCGTCCGTTGCCAACCTGGACACGATCGTCTCGCTGTCCAAGCGGCGCGGCTTCATCTTCCCGAGCTCGGAAATCTACGGCGGCATCAACGCCGTCTGGGACTACGGACAGCTGGGCGTGGAACTCAAGAACAACGTCAAGCGGGCCTGGTGGCGGGCGATGGTCCAGGAGCGCGAGGACATCGTCGGATTGGACGCCAGCATCATCATGGCGCCCCAGGTGTGGGTCACGTCGGGCCACGTCGAGAACTTCACCGACCCGCTCGTCGAGTGCACCACCTGCCGTCGCCGCTATCGCCTCGACGAGCTGCCCGGGGCCGAGAACCTCACCAATCCCGAGCTGATGGATCCGGCCGTCGTCGAGCGCCTGGGCCTCAAGTGCCCGGCCGACGCTGGGCCGCTCTCAGCCCCGCGCCGCTTCAACCTGATGTTCAAGACATACATGGGCCCGGTTGAGGAAGAGGCCGCGCAGGTCTATCTGCGTCCCGAGACCGCTCAGGGTATCTACGTCAACTTCAAGAACGTCCGCGAGACGTCTCGCAAGAAGCTGCCGTTCGGCATAGCCCAGATCGGCAAGGCGTTTCGCAACGAGATCAGCCCCGGCAACTTCGTCTTCCGGATGCGCGAGTTCGAGCAGATGGAGATGCAGTACTTCGTCAAGCCGGACGAGGCCGGCCGATTCTTCGAGGAGTGGAAGCCGCGCCGCAAAGCCTGGTACGAGCGCTACGGCGTCAACCCCGGGCGGTTGCGCTTCCGCCAGCACCGCCCCGATGAGCTCGCTCACTACGCCAAGGACGCCTGGGACGTGGAGTACCGCTTCCCGTTCGGCTGGAAGGAGCTCGAGGGCATCCACAATCGCGGCGATTGGGACCTCGGCCGCCACCAGCAGTTCAGCGGCGAGAACCTGGAGTACTTCGACCCGGCGACCGAGGAAAAGTACATTCCGTGGATCGTCGAGACGTCGGCCGGCGGCGATCGGGCGGCGTTCACATTCCTCATCGATGCGTATCGCGAGGAGGAAGTGCGCGGCGAGAAGCGAGTCGTCCTCGGCTTCAATGCGGATCTCGCGCCGTACAAGGTGGCGGTCCTGCCGCTGCTCAAGAAGCGCGACGAGATCGTGGAGAAGTGCCACGCGCTGCGCGACGATCTGGCCAAGGACATGATGGCCGTTTACGACGACACCGCCGCCATCGGCAAGCTGTATCGACGCCAGGACGAGATCGGGACGCCGTGGTGCGTCTGCATCGACGTCGACTCGCTCGAGGACGGCCAGGCGACGATCCGCGACCGCGACACGATGGAGCAGATCCGCGTCGACCTGTCGCAGGTCAAGCCGCTGATCATGGAGCGGCTGGCGAAGGCCCGCGGCTAATCCACCGATCGCGGAGGAGGCGACCGTGTCTGCCGCCGAACCGACCACTCCTGCTGTCCGACAGAGGACCCCCGAGGAAACGGGCTTGCCCGATCGTCCGGTTCCTCCGAGCGGTGGCCGCATCCCGGTTCGCGTGGCCCCGGGAAGGTTCTGGCTGTGGGGCATTGGGCTCAGCGTGATGAGCGCGATTCTGGTGATCGGCGCGCCGTGGAACGGCTGGGTTGACTTCCCGCAGTTCTGGTACGCGGCTCGGCTCGTCGGAACGCCGGATCTCCTGGATCCGGCCCGGCAGTTTGCCTGGGAGGCTGCCCACGGCCTCAAGCCATTCGAGTTCCTGTACCCGCCGGGGACGGCGTGGCTGTACTCACCGCTGGCATCGATTCCTCTAGATGCCGCATTCTGGGTCCATGCCGCGGTCATCGGGCTGATCGGCGCTGCGGCCGGATTCGTGGGCGCTCGCGCATTCAGCCTCGACACACGCGTCGCGCTGATCATGGCCCTGGCATGGACTCCCGCTCTGGCGGCTGCATCGGCGGGGCAGAATGCGCCGCTCGCGATGTTGATGGCAATGATCGCCATCTACGGGCTGCGCAACGAGCGACAGGTCCTGGCGGGTCTGGCTGTAGGGGCGATGCTCTACAAGCCGACGCTGGCGCTGCCGATGTTCGCCCTGTTGCTGATACGGCGCCAATGGACCGCGCTTCTCACCGCGATGGCAGTTGCCGTCGGCTGGTATCTCCTGGGAGTGGCCGCCAGCGCCGGCGACTGGCTGTGGCCGAGAGACTGGCTGAGCCTCACGGCTCCATTCTT
>DASVJA010000197.1:0-12707 GCA_036386115.1 Candidatus Limnocylindrales bacterium | reverse complement strand
CGGTTCGTCTATCGCGACTTCCCCGACTTCATCGACCGCTGGGTTTGGAAGCAGGGTTTTTTGCGCGAAGAGGCCGATTTCGAGCTAGTCGGAGCGGCCGTCGCCGGGGAACTGGCACGGCAGCGGATCGTGTATGCCGAGGCGTTCTTCTCGCCCACGGATGTCGCGATGTCCAGGCTTTCGGCGCCGGCTGTTTCGCTGGCGTTGCGGCGCGGGTTGGCCTCCGTGGCCGGCACGGAGGTGGCGCTGATCGTGGACGTGGTCCGGGACCAGGGGCCGCTCGGCGCAGGGCGCACGCTCGAGGAAGTCGCCGAGGTGGCCGCCGAGGCGGGCATTGTCGGGATCGGGATCGGCGGCTCGGAGCAACTGTTTCCGCCCGAGCCCTTTGCGCCTGTGTATTCGCGAGCGCGGGCAATCGGCTTGCGGACGACCGCGCACGCGGGCGAGGTCGTGGGGCCGGAGAGCGTCTGGGGAGCGATTCGGGCGTTGAGAGTGGACCGTGTCGACCACGGGTTGCGGGCGGCGGAGGATCCGGGGCTTGTCGCATACCTGGCCGAGCATCGGCTCCCGGTGACGTCCTGCCCCGGTTCCAACGTTGCGACCGGCGCCGTGGCGTCTCTGGAGGCGCATCCGATTCGGCGGCTGCTCGACGCGGGGATACTCGTCAGCGTCGGTACCGATGATCCGGCCATGTTCGGGCTAACGTTGGCCGGCGAATTCGCCGCTCTGCGGTCACGCCTCTGGTTGACCGACGACGACATCCGCGCCCTATTGCTCAACGCCGTGGATTCCTGCTGGCTGCCAGATGAGCGTCGGATGGCCCTGCGGGCGAGGATGGTGTCCGATCCGGTTTGGGTAGGGGACCGTCGGGTTTAGTCGCGGTTTAGTGGCGCCGATCATGCTCTCCGGGTGGACGATCCTCGAGTCGGAAGTGTCATCCGGGCTGTGCGCATCCGGCGCGGCCTCCGCCAAATCGACGTGGCCGTGGCGGCAGGAGTCAGCCAGGCGGTCGTCTCTGAGATAGAGCGCGGCGAATTCTCTCATTCCACCCTCATGCTGCTGCGAAGGGTCGCCGAGGCGGTTGGTGTATCGCTGCGGCTTGCTCCGCGCTGGCGCGGCGCTGAGATTGCAAAGCTGCTGGACGAAAGGCACGCCGCCCTCGTTCTGCAGGTCGTTGCGCGGCTCAATGCCTTGGGCTGGATCGTTCGGCCCGAGCACTCATTCAGTGTCGGGCGCGAGTCCGAATCCATCGACGTCCTGGCGTGGCTACCGCGCGCGCGGTCGCTCCTGGTGGTCGAAGTCAAGACCGCCGTAGTCGATCTGCAGGACCTTCTGTCCACCTTGGATAGAAAGCGGCGGCTGGCCCCGACGCTGGCGCGCGAGTTGGGTTGGCGGCCGCTGATCGTCGGGACTCTGATCGTGCTTCCCGAGGAGACTCAGGCGCGGAATGCAATTGCAAAGTACGGGCCGATCTTTGGCGCGGCCTATCCCTCGCGTGGGCGTGCGGTCGCTCGATGGGTTCGCGGGCCCGAACGAGAACTGCGCGGGATCTGGTTCCTGCTCAACATCGGCCCGGGCAGTGCAAAGCGACGCCCCGGCGGGTCGATGAGAGTCAGGCCGCGGAGGTCGCGCCCCGATGACGCGGCCGCACGCTCAAATGGGCCGGCGCGGCGCAGTGTCCGCGTTGCAGTTGAACCTTCCGAAGGCTCGTCACCAACTTAGCATTGCCCACAGTGGTGATGAGTGGCAAGAACCTCGCGCCGGTCTCATAGCATCGCCCGGGGTGATAGTGGGTGACGGGGCCGCGCCCCGCGCCCCGCGCCCCGCGCCTGTTGGCGCCGCCCCGCGCCGCGCCGAATCACGAAGCCGGATCGTTTCCGATCCGGCTTCTGCTTGCGGCTTGTGAAGCGGCCGCGCCGGCCGCGCTCGTGAGGCTAGAGGATCTTCGACAGGAACGCCTTGGTCCGGTCCTGGGTCGGCGCGCCGAAGATCTGGTCCGGAGTGCCTTCTTCGATGACCATACCCTCGTCCATCATGACCACGCGGTTGGCCACTTCGCGGGCAAAGCCCATCTCGTGACTGACTACGATCATGGTCATTCCTTCGTGGGCCAGCTCCTTCATCACCTCCAGCACTTCACCGATCATCTCGGGATCAAGTGCGGAAGTGGGTTCGTCGAAGAGCATCAGGGCGGGCTTCATGGCGAGCGCCCGCGCTATCGCGATGCGCTGCTGCTGGCCGCCGGAAAGCTGGGTTGGATAGACGCCTTCCTTGGCTGCGAGCCCGACGCGATCCAGCAGGGCTCGACCCATGACAACGGCCTCGTCGTGAGACATGCCGCGTACATGAACCGGTGCCTCGATGATGTTGTCGAGTGCCGTCATGTGCGGGAACAGGTTGAAGCGCTGGAAGACCATGCCGATCTCCTGGCGCTGTCGGGCAATGTTCCGCTCTCTGTCCTCGACCAGCTTCGCGCCGCCGCGGGCCTCGCGATAGCCTATGAGGTGGCCGTTCACGAAGATGCGTCCGCTCTGGATCTTCTCCAGGTGGTTGACGCAGCGAATGAACGTCGTCTTGCCGGACCCCGATGGCCCGATGATGACGACAGTCTCCTGGCGTTTGACCTGGAGGCAGACGTCTTTGAGAACGTGGAGCCGTCCAAAGAACTTGTTGACGTCGCGGGCGTCGACGACCACGTCCGTTTCCGGCCGAGGCACGCCGCCAATCGCGCCGAGGAGGTTGTGCGAGATCTGGGTGGTCATTGTTCGATCGGCGCCCGCAACGCCATGAGTCGCTGAGCGAAGCCCGGGCTTCGCGGTCCGCTGTTCCCGCCGGAAGATTGCTGTGTCCCCTTGGCGAGTCGGCGTTCGATCCATCCCTGGAAGAAGCTCCAGACGGTGGTCAGCATCAGGTACCAGATGGCGCAGGCGCCCAGGAATTCGAATGAGGCGTAGGTGGATCCGGACAGGTTCGAGAACGTGTTGTAGAGCTCGAAGATGCTCAGGATCGAAAGGAGTGAGGTTGTCTTAAGCATGTTGTTGAACTCGTTGCCGAGCGGCGGAATGATGACTCGAGCCGCCTGCGGGAGGACGATGCGGCGCATGGTCTGGCCGTAAGTCATACCGAGTGACTTGGCCGCCTCGGTCTGGCCCGGATCGACCGAAATGATGCCTGCTCGCACGATTTCGGCCATGTAGGCGCCTTCGTTGACGCCGAGGATCACGATGCCGGCCAGGATCTCCGGCAGGATGTCAATTGGCCCGACAACCAGGCCCGGCCACTTGACGATGCCCGCCGACTGGAAGCCGTAGAAGAAGAAGGCCAGCTGGACCAGGAGCGGGGTTCCGCGGAAGATCCAGATGTAGATGTTCGCGGCCCACCGGAATGGCCCGTACTTCGCCATCTTGCCGATGGCCGCGAAGACGCCCAGGACCACGCCGATGACCTGCGCCACGATCGAAATTACGATCGTGAGCCAGAGGCCGTTGATGATGGCCGGGCTCGGCTTCAGCAGCGAATCCCAGAAGTAGTTGGGTCGCAGTTTGTAGCTGCCGCTGCACCCAACGGCGCTCACGGCAACGATGAGTAGGAGCCCGACGAGCAGTGCTCGTCGGGCTCGTGAGCTACCGGAGAAGGACGCGATCATCGCGCCGTGCCAGCTCTACTCTTGTCCGCTAGGGGGCCGGGGTCGCGGTGACGTCGGCCGCCGTGATCGCGCCGGTCTGGTCGTTCCAGGTGGTAAGGATCTTGGTATAGGTGCCGTCGGCGATGGTCGCGAGCAGCGCGGCCTGGACCGCGTCGCGGAGAGCGGTGTGGTTCTTCGTGACCGAGATGCCCTCGGCGACCTTGTCGAGCATGAGGCCCTGGACGAGGTCGTACTTGTCGGCGGCCTGCTTGACTTCGTAGCCTGCCACCGGTTCGTCGGTGAAGTGGGCATCAACGGTGCCGGACGAAAGGGCCAGCAGTGCGTCGGTGTCCTTGTCGAAGACCTTGAGCTTGATCTCGGCCTTGCCCTTGGCCTTGCACTGCGGGCTCAGACCTGTTGAGGCGTCATAGTCGCCCGTGCCGGCAACGTGGTCGGCTTCGGTGGTGCCCTTCTCGGCGGCGATCGTCAGACCGCACAGATCGTCCACGGTCTTGATGCCCTTCGGGTTGCCCTTCTGGACCACGAAGGCCTGGCCGGCAGCGAAGTAGGGGATCATGTCGACCTGCTCGAGTCGCGACTTCGTGATGTTCTGGGCAGAAATGACCACGTCGCAGCTCCCGCCCGTGAGTGCTGGGATCACAGAGTCGAAGACCGTGGACTTGACCGCAACGGTGAGGTTCAGGCGCTTGGCGATTTCCGTGATCAGGTCGATGTCCGACCCGATGGGCTTCTGGCTAGTGTCGAGGCCTTCCTGCGGCATGTAGCTCGTGTCTGAGCAGACCGTCAGCGTGCCGGCCTTGATCAACTGATCGGCCGGGATGGTCGGGAGGGCGGCAGCGCTCGGCGCGCTGGATGCGGCTGTGCTGGCGGCTACGGACGGTGCGGTAGTAACGACGGCCGACGGCGAGGCAGTTGCGTCGGCGGTTGTGCAGGCGCCGGCGACCAGCGCCACCGAGGCGATGACCATGGCGATTCGGAATCGAGACGGAATCACGAACATTCCTCCAGTCCTCTTGAGCTTCCCAAAAGCCGCTCGCTATCCCACCCGCGACGAGCATATGGGTATCGGTGGTGGCAGCGTAGCCCCACCAGAATGAGCGCGCAAGGCGAGACCGGTACTTTTGTTGCGAGATGGTTGCGCATGACACCGTCCTGACGATGCAATAGGGGGACGGCTGCAGGCCATTTCGGTCGCTGCCGGGCGGTCTCGCCGCCGTTTGGCCGGGGTCGTGGGCCTATCGCCAAAGAGTGGCTATGCTCTCTGTTATGGCCCGATTGCTCCCTCGCCGAATGCCCCTCGCCGAGCTTCATTGCCACCTCGGTGCCGCGGTCACTCCCTCCGTGATGTGGGGGATTGCCCACGAGCAAGGCATCAAGCTGCCCACCAAGGACTACTGGCAGTTCCGGGAGATGATCACCGCCTCATCGAGGCGTGGCCGCTCGTTCAACGGATATCTGGAACTGTTCAAGTGGACCGAGCTAATTCAGTCGTCGCCGCTGGCCGTGGAACGCTCCGTGTATGAGGTCATCGGCGGTGCGTACCGCAAGAACAACGTGACCACCACGGAACTGCGCTTCAACCCGATGAAGCGGAACCGGGGTGGCGAGCAGGACCTGGACCACATCATCGCCGCGGCGCTGCGAGGTATGGACCGGGCCATGCTGGAGTACCCGATCCGGCCCGGGCTCATCTTCTGCCTTGACCGCAGCTTCAGCTTCCACCTCAATGAGATCATCGCGGAGAAGGCCATCGCCTGGCGTGACCGCGGCATCGTTGGCATAGACATCGCCGGGCCGGAGACGGCCGCATTCAACCCGGCCGACTACCGCGATCTCTTCCGCCGGGCGCGCCAGTTCGGGCTTGGGATAACCGTTCACGTCGGGGAGTCCGGGCCGGTCGAGGAAGTTGCGCATGTGGTGGAGGAGCTGGAGCCGGATCGGATCGGCCACGGCGTGAAGTCGGCCTACGACCCAAGGACGATGGCCATGATCCGCGAGCGGGGGATCGTGCTGGAGGTCTGCCCCACGTCCAACTTGCAGACCGGCGTGGTCAAAGACTGGGAGGAATTCCGCTGGATCTTCGAGCAGTTCCGTGCGAACGGAGTTCGCTACGCGATCAGCACGGACGGCCCGGAGATGCTCAAGACCTACATCCGCGACGAAATGGCAACGCTCGGACGGCTCGGCATTCTTTCGTACGACGAGCAGGTGCAGGCGGCTCAGACATCGCTGGATGCATCGTTCGTGCCAAAGGCGATCGAGGTCGAGGAGGCCACTTTGGAGCCTGCCCACCGCAAGGAAGTGGAGCGGGAAGAGGCGTAGCGGGTTGCGCAACTCGGCCGGCCGGGCGCAGCGCGCAACTTTTCGGCTGTACCGAATATGAAATCCCATCGAAAGGCATCGGGCGGGTCCCATTGCCTTGGCAAGCCGCAAGAACCCGGTTTCCGGCCCGAATTCGACCGAGAAAGAGTCGAATCGGTGGGAGATTGGGCCCCAAGCGGTTGTCACCCCGAATCCTGTTCGGCTGTACCGAAAAAGTGCGAGATCGGCCGGCCCCGCCCCGCGTCCCGGCCCCGCCCCACGCCCCAGCCCGCGCTTGCTACTCCGCCGGCTCTACTCGATAGGAGCAACTTCGCCCGCCCGAGGCGATGTGGCACTCGCGCGTGACCTTCGCTCCCAGCACCTCGCCAAAGAGTGCCAGCTCTTCCTCGCAGGCAATCGGGTACGGGCCGGATACACCGGAGATGGCGCAGTTGTGTTCGTTGAGCCAGATGGTCCCGTCGGTGTCGCGCGTGGCGCGGCCTAGATAACCGGTCTCGTCCTGGTAGCCGGCCACCTCGCGGACTCGCTCCCAGAGCGTGGCCCCGGCCGGCAGTCGCTCTGAAACCCGGTTCTGGATCCGGGATTTGAGCTGAACGCGGCGAGCTTCGAAGACGTCCCGTATTAGGCTCTCGCCGCCTATGGACCGAATGGCGGTCAGGAACGACTGGGCCAGCGCTCCGTAGTTGGCGGGAAACAGATCCTGAGCCGCGGGCGTTAGGTCGTAGACGTGGCGCGGCCGGCCGACGCCGTGGCGGCTGAGGCTGCGAGTGACAAGGCCGGCCGACTCGAGCGTCCTGAGTTGCTGCAGCACACCGGTTCGGCTTGCATTGACGCGATCCGCAACCTGGTCCGGCGCGGCGGGTCCGCCGGTTCGGAGGGCATAAAGAACCTCACGCCGCAGATTGGAAGAGGCGCCCGGACCGGGAGTCGGCGTCACGAGCGGCGTTACGGCCCTGACGCGCCTCTCGATCATCTGGGCGTCGGTGCCGTGCTCGAACGGCTGTGCGGCGCTGCCGACCGTGTCTTGTCCGGTGGCCTGGGAATCCAGTTGAGGGGCGGGCTCGTGACTCATCGCGAGAAAAGTAGCAGTGCGCGCCGAAATCTGCTGTATGAAGGGAGACGGGGCCCACAGGCAGCACAGTAGAGCGTGGACTCGCCGTTCTGCCTCCGTTACCGTACGATCCGTGTTCCCGGCGGAGAAATCGGGCCAGCAAGGATATTGCGGCCGATGGCGGCGCCGTCGTGTACTTGGTCGTTCGCTAAGGAGCCCTGGGTGCCAGAGATCAGAGCCTTTCGTGCGCTTCGCTTCGATCCGGAGAAGGTCGGAGACGTTGGTCGTGTCGTCTGTCCACCCTACGACGTGATCGGTCCGGAGCTTCAGAGGACTTTGCTGGCTCGTCACCCGGCAAATGCGGTGCGAATCGACCTGCCCGAAATTCAAGCTGGCGAAGAACCGGACGATCGCTACCGGCGCGCGTCGCGGACGCTCTCCAGCTGGCGCATCGACGGGACTTTGCGCACTGACGGACAGCCGAGTGTCTACGTATATGAGCAGACATATCGCGTCCCCGGTAGCGATCAGACCCGGACGCAACGCGGTTTCTTCGGACGGCTGCTGCTCGAGGACCTGGGTCCCGGCTCCGGCATACTCCCTCACGAGCGGACGCTCTCCGCGCCGAAAGAAGACCGTTACAAGCTGATGCGGGCAACCGGCGTCAACACGAGTCCGATAGTCGGGCTCTACGCCGATCCCGACGGCCGTTCAACCAAGGCAATGGCCGTCATTGCCTCCGAGCGTCCCGACACAGATGTCGTCGACGACGACGGCGTGCGCCACCGCTTGTGGGCGGTGCCCGTGGACGGCCCGGAATCTGAGATTGCTAGGGCCCTCATCACCGCCGCGAGCCGGGAACCGGTCACTATCGCCGACGGCCACCATCGCTACGAAACGGCTCTCCGCTATCGCGACGAGCGACGGGCCAACAGGACTGGGGAGAACGATCCCTCCACGGACTACGTGATGATGCTTTTCCTGGAGACCACCAAGCAGAAGCTGACCGTACTTCCGACGCACCGTGTCGTGCGCGGCCTGGGCGAGGAGGGCGTGCGTGATCTGCTGGACCACGCTCGGTGGCTGTTCGATGTGAAGCCCGTGGCGACGCGGGCCGAACTTGAGGCCGCGTTTGCATCGGTGGACGTACCCGGTGGCGAGGGTCGTTTCGGCCTCTGGACGAGAGGCGCAGGGGCCGTGCTGACGGCTCGCCGTGCCGACTTTGCCATGTCTCTCCGCGGCGGCGGGCCGGCCCTCAATCGACTTGACGTAACGCTTCTCCAGGCAGCGCTGGACCGGCTCTGCGGCATCGACGCCGCTGCCATCGCCGGCGGCCGGCTGGCCTACAGCAAGTCCATCTCGGAGGCTCTGGATTGGGTGGACTCGGCCCGCGATGGTGCCGATGCCGCATTCCTGCTGGAGCCCACTCCCGTGGCGGAGATCGCCGCCGTCGCCGCTGAAGGCGACGTGATGCCTCAGAAATCGACCTATTTCTACCCCAAGGCCCTGACCGGCCTCATCATCAATCCCCACGAATGGTGAGGTCTCGAGCATGAGTGACAACACGCCCCCGGACGAGCTCCACGTTGCGAGGCCCCATCCGGTTGGCACGAACGGCCGTCCCATCCGCAAGGACGAGCTTGAGATCCCGGAGCGTGGCCTCTATGTCGAGTCGTGGATGCCCGAAAGGCGCTCCCGTCGTCGGCCTCTCCTGTTCATCCACGGCGAACTGACCGGGTCCTGGGTCTGGGAACGCTATCTGTCTTACTTTGCCAGCCGCGGATGGGAGGGTCACGCTCTCAATCTCCGCAATCACTTCTGGTCCGAGACGACCGACATCGCGACCGTCGACTTCGACGACTATGTGGATGACGTCGTTGCCGTGATGGACAAGCTCGGACACAACGTTGTCGCCGTGGGCCACGGCATGGGCGGGCTCCTGGCGTTGAAGGCGGCCGAGCAGCACTCCGTGGGCGCGATTGTCCTTCTGGACAGCGAGTTGCCGCGCGACTTGAGGCCGTCGGTCCGACCGCACGAGTTGCGTGTGATCCCGGACGTTTACGGCCGCGATCACATCGGTTGGGAAACGCTGCCGGAGAAGCTCCTGCGCGAGAACCGAGACCTCACCATCGCGGACATCGTGCGGCTGCAGCATCTCTTCGGGCAGAAGCCGCATGAGTCGGGGATGGTGAAGCGAGAAATCCGCGAGGGCATCGCCATCGATCGCAGCCGGCTGGCCGGGACGCCAATGCTCGTTGTGGGCGCAGGTCTGGACGGCACCTCGTCCGCGACCGGTGCGGAGCGATTGGCCGACTGGCTTGGTGGGACGTACGAACCGTTTGGAGCCCATTCCCACTACGGCCTGGTGATAGGGGAGTCGAGCTTCCAGCAGGTCGCCGATGGAGTGAGGGCGTTCCTCGAATCGCACCGTATGTAGCTCGGTCGGCTCGTACCCGCGGGCGACGTGGTGCGTACGAGCGATCCCGGTTGGCGCGCTCGGCCGGGGCCGTGCTATCATCCCGCCCGGCCGGTCGCACCGGTTGCCTCGATGCCGCGTTCGTCTAGAGGCCTAGGACACGGCCCTCTCAAGGCTGAGATCATCGGTTCGAATCCGATACGCGGTACCAGTTTTCGTTGGCTACTTTCGCCCCCGGCGCGCGCCCCGGGGGCGTTCTTTTTGCTGTGCTTAGGGCGGTCGAGGGGGCTTCGGCGCCTGCTTTCATGGCTCGCGTCGTGATACACAGGAACTAGCACGGCCGGCTTTCGAGGGCGGAGGCGGCAACGCTTCCACCCTCTCTTTTTGCCCCGACGAGGGTGTCCACGAGGCGGCCGGACAGTCAGGTCACAGAACGCATGTTCTGTGGAAAACTTGGTGGAAGAGTTGGTGGAGAAACCCCTTCCCGGCGGGGCGGCACGCGCCTAGCATGCACCCAGCCTGCCGCGGAGGAGAGACCTGCGGGGGAGCGAATCCGATCCTGGACCGAGCCTGCGGTCCGTCACCAGGGTTCCGGATTCAGGTTTTGGCACGGCAAGAGGAGCGAGTGTTATCTATGGATTCGCGCAGGCCTATTGACGACCCCAATGCTGCCACCGCTGCCTTCGATTTCATCCGGTATTGCCACAAGCGGAAGCGCGTGGGCTGGCCGGAGCTTTACGACGAGATGTGCCACGTCGCGAGCCGAGGGTTGTATCGCGGCTGGGGATTCTCGGAATTGGCCGAGCACGGCATCGCTTTCGGATTGTCCGAAATGCCCCGCTTGGCGGTGATGGTTACAGAGGTAGTCGGCCAGGCCGCGGAGCGGCGTCCGCGCTTGCCGGTTGGAGTGATGGCTCCAGTTGCGACTCGATCGGACGCGATGGAGGAGGCGCCCGAGGATTTGCGTCGTGCCGGCGCGTTTGTCGGCGCCGCCCGCTAGCGGGGACCGCGTCGGTTAGATCGTTGCTGCCCCGGCCTCGAGGCGCGGTCTACGGGCTCACAAGAAGACCCTCCCGGACCGGGAGGGTCTTCTTCCTATGAGGTGGGGCTTAGCGTCGTCCGCACGCCTGGAGAGCGGTCAGGCGCGGATCTGCCGGCGAGCCATCTCGGCCTCGATCTGACGCTCTGCTTCGACGTACGTGTCGATGCGGTCTCGCAGCTCGTTGGCCGTGGGCGTGTACAGGTGGACCTGCTGCTGAAGGATGTAGCTGAGGCGGCGGCTTGACATCCGCACGTGGTCCAGATTCTTCATCAGGACGAGCGGGTCCATTGCGGCAAGGTCGCTGGGTTCGTACATCAGCTTCATGTGTCGATTGTATTGGCCGGGGCGGGACTGTGTCCGTGCCTGCGCGAGGGTCGCGCCGGTTGCTCCGCGGCTAGAGAGCTCGTGGCGCCCGTGGCGGCCACTCCCAGTCGACGGGGAGACCGGCGCCGTTGATGGCGCGCCTGCGGCCGGCCTCGCTGGTGGCAAGGACAAGGATCCGATCCAGTTTGGTTGCCTGCCCGGCCTCGTCGCCCCAGATCTTGGTCATCTTGCGGCCGGCGGCCACGTCGTCCAGGGCGATGCCCGCCAGGCGGTAGCCCTCCGGTGCCGCGGCGAATTCCCAGACGGACTCTGCCAGGCCGATCCCGCCCGCCGCCGGACGGCCCCGATCCAGCTCTACGTCGCCGATGACAAGCGCCACAACCGCGTCGTCGGCGAGACAGGAGCGCAGGCCGCGCAGCACTTCTCGCATAAACACCAGATAGGCGTCGCGGTGGTGGGCGTCGTCCAGGAGATCGTCTATGGCGGAGGCGTCGTACCCCAGAAGCCAGAGCCGGAGCCAGTTGTAGTAGCCGTACTTCACCACGCGCAGGTAGGGCGGCGAGGTGACGACGAGACGCGCCTTCTCGGGCAGGCCGCGGGCGTGCAGCGCCTCGCGGAAGCGGACGCCGGCATCGCGCGCATCGCCGAGAAGGGCGATGCCTCTCGTGGCCGGAACCGGCTGGCGGTAGAGGCGGCGGAGCTTGTCGTCCAGGAGCGCAAACACGTCGCGTTCGGGGGAGTGGAAGTCCGTCCGCTCCACGAAGTCCCGCACATAGCGCGGGGCCATGCTGAATGTGTTGGGCATCACGACCGAGAGGTAGCTGCCGCTCTTGCCGTGGAGTATGCCGGTGAGGGTTGCCAGAATGAAGCGGTCTGTTCTCTCATCCGGATCGAGGCCGGCTCGGAGGAATAGGAGTTGAGCCAGAGTCCGGGGATGGAACGCGAGGGCGACCTCGGCGGGAACGGTCGCGTCCGGGCGAATGGGGACGGAACCGCTGAGACCGAGCGTCCTCCCGCCGGGACCGGCCTTTCCTTGATTGGCAATCGGGCGGCTGCCTGCTCCCGGCGCCTGGATTACCGGCGAACCCGGATCCTCGACGATGCTGTCCGCCAGGGCGTTCCACTCTGGTGCGGAGGCGGCCCAAGCCAATCTGAGCGCAGCGGCGCGGGTCTTGACATCGGCCTTTGTCGGCGGATCCACTTTGGCCGCCGTCAGGATGTGGGCGAAGGGGTTCAGGTCGTTGCCGACACCGACGCGGCCTTCGGCGCACGCCTGAAGGGGAGTCGTTCCGCGCCCGCTGAATGGGTCCAGGACCACATCGCCGGGGCGGGTGTAGCGGGCGATGAAGGAATGAGCCAGACCGGCCGGAAAGCTCGCCAGGTACGAGCACATCGGATGGAAACTGTGACCCCAGAGCCGCTGCTGATCCTTCCACTCGGGCTCGAAAGTGAGGTGCGGCAGCTCGCTTGGGAACTGCAGGGCGAGTTGGCCCTGGGTGGGCGCCAGTAGCCGACTCGATCGCGGCGCGGCCGGGTGGAGATCCGGTGTCATCGGCACGGCAGCCCGATCCGATTCGAGCTTGAGCGATGGCACGGTTGCGACCTCCCCGACACGGCACGCGGCCGTCTTGTGACAGAAGAAGTTCGGAGTCTAGCACCCGGCGCGGCGCGTCACGATGGGAAGAAAGTGCGATCGGGGCAATGTTTCGCCGGTCGGGCGGGGGAGTGCCGGCAGCGCGGCGCGCTCCTTCTTGCAGCCCCGACCGCGCCGCTTGGCCTCCGCCCGCATGGCGGGTTACTCTACGCGCGGCGTTTGGCGCCTTTCGGTGTCCCCGTAGCTCAGTGGATAGAGCATCCGCCTTCTAAGCGGCAGGTCGTCGGTTCGAGTCCGACCGGGGACGCCAAA
>DASVJA010000196.1:0-2129 GCA_036386115.1 Candidatus Limnocylindrales bacterium | reverse complement strand
CGATGACCGAGCCGTTGCCGGCATCCACGAAGAGAGTTACGAGTCGGGCCGACTCCGCGGCAACGCCGGACGGCTTGACGTTCACGACCCAGGCGAGTCGATACGGCTCGACGGCCGCGCCAAGCTTCTGAGCATCGAACGCGGCATTGGGTCCGACCCACTGCAGTTCCGTCGCTTGAACGCTGTAGCCCGAGCCGCTGGCGGCGAACCAGGCGTCGCACTGTCGCCTGACGACGGCCAGGGCGCCGGCCCGACCGAGCGGATTGGCCGGCGCGGGGGTGAGGCTGTGTTCCACGTGCGCAACGCTCTGGAGGCGTCCGTCCTGCCAGACGTGAACGCTCGTTTCGTCGCCGCGGACCTTGAAGCCGGACTGGGTTCGATCCCAGTGGATGTCCCAGCCACCGGAAACATCGTTCGCCTCGGTGCGAGCGCTACCGCTCACGCTCATCCCGGCCGATGCCAGGGTTCGCTGCGCGGTCTTCGCCGCCGCATCGGCCGTGAGCCTCGCGACGCTCTTGGGCACTCCGTCGAACCGAACGGCCGCCACTAGCAGGCCCGTGGCGTCGAACTGCGCCAGCGACGTCGCGTGGCCGGCCGAGTCGATCTCGGCGACTTCGTCGTAGTCCGAGTTCTGAAGGCCGTCGTGGACGTGGCGCCCGTTACGCGTGGCGCCCCTCGTGAAGCCGAGGGCGTCCCGGACCGAACCGGATCGGGCGAACAATTCCGGGCGATCGTTTGCCAGGAGTACCGTTTCCTTGGTCACGCCCGGGCCGGCCGGTGCGGCGACCAGGTTGTCCGGTTCCTGGACCGGACCCGCTACGGCGGCGGCCATCAGCTGGCCGCCGGAGACTGCAAGGGCAACTGCGACGATGGCCGTCGCCGAAGCCAATTTGATGGCGGGAAGTCTGTTCATGAAGGACATGGCACTCACTGCGGCCTCCCGGTGAAGTTGGGGTTGCCCCACCAGTTCGCTCTGAATGGATCCGCTGCATCCGGCGCGCTGTAGCCACCGATCCCGCTGGCGTACGTGAACGCCTGGAGAACCGTTCTGCTGCCGCCACCCAAGTAGCTCCAGAAGGCCCGCTCGAAGCGAAGCATGTCGCTGTCGTAGGTTGAGTAGACGTAGCTGAGGTAGAACTCCCTGTCCGTGCTGGTCTTCACCTTCTCGATGGAGAAGGCGGCCGGCATCGTGCTACTGCTCGATCCCAGATAGCAGGTGGACATGACCACGAGGCTGTAGGGCGTGCCGGCCGTGGCGGACTTGATGGCGCTCGATCGGACGATGTCCCGGCTGTTCTTCGAGCAGGCTCCCGAACCCGGGTCCTGGAGGAACGCCGAGTCGATTGCCGGCCGCCCGGACGCCGCGTAGAAGTTGTCGCCGTGGCTGTGGACGTATACGCCCCAGTCCGCCAGAACCTTGTTGAGGAATGCGGAGCGAGTGAACGACGCCCCAATGGCACCGCCGACGGGGCCATAGCCCAGGCCGGCAAGCTGCGTCCGGCCAAGAGAGTTGAGTTGGCTTGGATATGTGTCCGACACGCCGATGCATTTGGTCGTGAAGCTGTTGGAGTTCGTCCATACGTCGGCGTTGTAGGCCATCGCCGTGGTCGTCATCGCTCCCAGCGACGACACCGCCAGCAGAGCCGAAACGAGCAGCACCTTCGCTCGCTTCATAGATCCTCCTTCGAGGCGGGCAATGCGCGATTCCAGGCGGGCGTTGCTACTTCTGGGCAACTGGTCGGCGGCGGTTCCAGCCCATCAACGTGCTGTGATTGCTATGCGATCCCTCCTCGGTCAGTGCCAGCAGTTGCGGCCGCTGGGGCCGGTGGTTCGGCCGCCCACTCGTTGTCCACACGCAGCCGAAACACTCGGCCGGACTCTATCGAGCCCCGCTTATCTGCGACTTATCTGGAACGCCCATGGACGGCCCGCCGGCCGTCGCTGCGTCTACGGTCGGCGGGCCGAGCGCGGCGAGGTCGTCGGGTGGCCTGCGCCGTCGTGACTCATCTTCACGTACCGGATCGGGCCGCGTCGCGACCCCAGGTTGGCCAGCGCACGCGGGACCACTGCCAGCCACAGCCCGTTGAAGAGCGAGACACGAACGGCCCGGCGAAGGCGTTCCGGCCTGG
>DASVJA010000195.1:0-2402 GCA_036386115.1 Candidatus Limnocylindrales bacterium | reverse complement strand
AATCGACCATCCCGCCACGTATCTGGCCGTACTCGCGGCCGCCGTCCTGGGCTACGGATTACGCCTGGTTGACCTCGCCGGGCGTCGCTTGATCCCGCTGCCGCCGACCCGAGGAGTGGGGTTCTGGGTGGCCGGGGCGGGCATTGCGGTTCTTGCCGTCGGCGTGTTAGCCATCTTCATCGGCCGGCGGCGAGTCTCAAACGACGGCGCCGCGTTGCCGCCGGCCACTGAGCCCGCTGCGGAGCTGGCGGAAGTCCAGGGCCCCGAGGCCCACATGAGCGACGAACTCGAGGCTCCACCCGACGCGCATGGCGATCTCAGGAAGCCGCTCTACGTTCCCGACTGGGTGATGGCCGCCTGGGGCTGGCTGGCGCGGCCGTCCACCAGACCGGACCGCTCCGCGTCGCTCGATGTGGAGCCGAGGGGTCGCCTCGACAGGTTGGACATCTGGGTCGTGCTGGCGTTGGTTGCTGTGGTGATGTCCATGAGGGTCTACAACCTAGGTCAGCCGCCGCAGATGTACTTTGACGAGGTTTACCACGCACGATCGGCCGCCGAATTCCTGCAGGATTGGCGTTATGAAATCCCTCACGGCATCTACGAGTGGACACACCCGATGCTGGCCAAGTACGCCATCGCGGGTGGGATAACCCTCTTCTCCGACGACAAGGTCACCGCCCAGAGCGATATGGGCGCGCCGGTGGTCAAGGACGCGATTGTGCAGGTTCGTACGGCGGAGTCGCCGAGGCTGGCTACTGATTCGCAGCCCAGTGAAGACACCAACTACGACACGGACTATGGCGATCGCGTCTTTGTCGCGACCGGGACCGAGGTCCGAGCCTATGACTTGCCGACGCGCACGCTGGTCTATGTCTACTCCGTACCTGGAGCGGGCGCACTGTCCGCACCGGATGCCTATGGAATGGTCTATGTCGGTACATCGGGCGGCCTCATCTACCGCATCGACACCAACTCCCTGGACGACCTGCGAGCCGGTCGGACCAGCGGTGTCGCACCTCCGTCCCAACTGTCCGTTAGAACCGGACTCGCTATTACTCACGTCTCGGTCGATGCCCTGCCATACCTTCTCGTTTCCGATGAAGCCGGCAATGTGGTCTCCGTCGATCTCAGCACCGAGGGCGGACGCATTGTCGGCCGGGGAGCGGTTCCGGGCGCGGCGGCCTATGCGCCTCTCTTCCATGCCCAGGCGGCCGGCGGAGTGGCCGGATCCGATCCTGAGGTTTTGGTGGCTTGCGCGGCCGGCGTCGTTGTCCTTGACGCTCGCACGGTGACGGTCGACTTCACCGTCAAGACCGAACAGGCCGCCACGTCGATCGCCCCCAATCCGGAACAGCGCGGCCCGTCCGGCGAGGAGTACTACCGCTTCTATGTAGCCGCCGGCAACTCGGTGATGCTTCTCGACCAGCGTGCGGTTGCGGGTCCTGCGACGGTTTGGCTCGAAGCCGACCAGCCGCTTCGCAGGATGCCCGGTGCGGTTACCAGTGTCGTCTTCGACGAAGCGACCGGGATCACCCATGCCGTTGGCAGGACAGGCGACGGGAGCGGCTGGACGGTATACGCGATCGAGAGCAACGGCAACGCCGTCTTTTCGGACGCTCGCTTGCCGTTTGAGCCCGTAGCGGTCGGACTCGACAACGCTACGCAAGTCCAGGCTCTCGGCCGGGTCAGGCAGATGCCGGACGCGGACCGTGGAGCCCTGCTGGCATTCGGCTCGAGCGGCGGCCTGGCGTCTGTCGACGTAGGGCAGTTTGCCTTTTCGTGGCGGGTGGCATCCGTCGCCTTCGGGGCACTGATGGCGGTCTGCCTGTATCTGCTCGCCCGAATTCTGTTCAGTCGGCGGAGTGTCGGCTTGATAGTGGCTTGCTTCACGCTCACTGACGGCATGCTCTTTGCCCAGTCGCGCATAGCGATGAATGACGCCTTTGTGGGAGGTCTCCTTTTACTCGCCTATTTGATCTTTGCCGCGATCTGGCTACGCGTTTGGAGGAACCGCCTGGCCTTCTGGCTGGGCGTGCCGCTGTTGGGATTGCTGCTCGGCCTCGCCCTGGCGAGCAAGTGGGTGGCCCTGTACGCGATTGCCAGCATGTGCCTGCTGATCCTCGTCAGGTCTGCACTCGGTCGCTTGTTGACCATCATCGGGCTGGCTTGCGGAACCGGGGTGCTGGGCTGGATGGCGCTTGCCGAGATGAGGTATCAACCCGGCACCGGGACTCCATTGAGCACCGTCCTGGTTTGCGCTGCCGTGGCAATTCTCGGAGCCGGCGTTGTCGTGTCCGCTCGGACCAGCCTGGTGCCGGACAAAGTTGCGGTGGGTGTCGCGGCTGCAGTACTCGCCGGAGGCTGCCTCGCCGGGGCGCTGATCATGTCGCCCGGGCCGATCG
>DASVJA010000194.1:0-60789 GCA_036386115.1 Candidatus Limnocylindrales bacterium | reverse complement strand
GGGGCTCAACTTCTCGGTCCATGCCGCCATGCCGCCATTTCGGCAGACCGGGGCTGATGCATGGTCGCTCGGCCCGGAAGAGCACGGCGAGCTGCTGGTCGCCCTTCTCGACCGATATCTGGCGAGCCCGGTGAAGGTTCGGATCGGCACGCTCGATTCGATGGCGCGCTCGGTTTCGGCCGGGCGGGGCGGCATCTGCACGTTCGGCGAATGCCTGGGCAAGTACCTGGCCGTAGGACCCGACGGGGCAATCTACCCGTGCCAGCGATTCGCCGGGATGCCCGACTTCGTGGTCGGCGACGTAGCCCGGCGGCCGAGCCTGGCCGAGATGCAGGCCTCACCGGCGTGGCGCGCCTTCGCTGCCCGCGAGGAGCACGTCCAGGAGTCCTGCGGTGGCTGCGAGCATTTCGGGTTCTGCAAAGGCGGGTGTCCGTATAGCGCGCTGGTCGAGGCCGGTGGAGCGCTTGCTCCTACCGCACGCGACCCGCATTGCGCCGCCTACCGCCGATCCTTCGATGCCATAGCCGAACGGGCACTGGCGGAGATATTCGACCCGGAGAACCTCAACGAGGTTGTGGAGCGGCCGGATCCGGAGCTGGGTCTGTTGAGGCGAGGCCCACTTCTTTCGTTGATGCGCGAAGGCCCGGGCCGTTCTCAGCCGACACCCACAGTGTCAGACTGAGTCTCTGGAGGAAAGACCATGCCGTTGTTCGGACCGCCGGATGTGATCAAGCTCGAATCGAGCGGGGACGTGGCCGGGCTGATCAAGGCGCTCGGCTATGAGAAGGACGAAGGCATCCGGCAGGACTCAGCCGCCATCCTCGGCCGAATCGGGGATGCCGGCGCGATTGGGCCGCTGGTCGATGCCCTGAAGGACTCGTCGCCCGATGTCAGGACGGCTGCCGCGGAGGCGCTCGGGCATATGGGCGCCGCCGCCGTCGAGCCGCTCGTCATCGCGATGGCCAGCCCGGACGCGACTGTTCGAGCCGCGGCGGTCGTGACTCTCGGTCAGATCGGCGACCCAAGAGCGATCGACGTTCTGGTGGTCGCCCTCAAGGACGATGACGATGAGGCGCGCAAGGCAGCCGCAACCGCTCTCAGGATGATCGCGGACCCGCGTGCCATCGAGTCGCTCAGTGGATGCCTCAAGGATCCCAACGAAGGCGTCCGGATGATCGCCGTCGAGGCGCTGGGTCGGATCGGGGGCGCGGATTCGGTGGAGCCGCTGACGTTGGCCCTGGCCGATTGGAATGAGGGCGTCCGCATTCGGGCCGCCGACGCGCTGGGCCGGATCGCCGACGAACGTACGGTCGCACCGCTTATTGCCGCCCTGGAAGGTGGCGACTTGTTCGTCAAGGGATCGCTTGTCGCCGCTCTGGCGAAGATCGGTGTTCCGGCCGTACCGGCGCTGCTAACCGCTCTCAAGCACCCGGACCGGGACGTGCGCAATGCCGCCTCGGAGGCGCTGGCTCAGATCACGGCGCCGGCCGTCGTGCCGCATTTCATTTCGGCGCTCCACGATGACGATTGGCACGTCCGAATGGCGGCCTCTGAGATGTTGGGCAATCTCGGCGATCCGGCGGCGGTAGCACCCCTGGTTGAGGTCTACTCGGTCGAGAAGGAAATCCAACACGTGCGCAAAGCGGCGCTGGCGGCGCTCGGCAAGATCGGCGATCCGCGCGCCGGCGGAACTCTCGTGGCGGCTCTGGAAAAGGGCGAAGGCTGGCAGCGCAAGGCCGCCGCCGAAGCGCTCGGTCATCTCGCCGACCCTCGCGCTCTCGCACCCCTGGTGGCGGCCCTGGGCGACTACTGGGACGTTCGTAAGGCTGCGGCCGAGGCCCTTGTGGCCATCTACAAGGCCGGCAACCTGAGCCCGGATGGTCGGGCCCTCCTGCTCAAGCAGCGGAGCGTGATTGCCGAGGTCCATCGCGACGAGTATCCCTACGGCTCGCATGAGGACGCGGGCATCGGGGTCGACTTCCCGGATTGACGAGATTTGCCGTCGCGTCGGCGTCTCCAAAGTGGCAGACTGAGTGCCGGGAGGGCAAAGCATGCCACTGTTTGGACCGCCGAATGCGAGCAAGCTCAAGGCCAAGAGCGATGTCCCGGGGCTGATCAAGGCCCTCGACTTCAAGAAGGACCCGCTTGTCCGGCGGGACGCGGCCCTGGCGCTCGGAGAGCTTGGCGACGGACGTGCCGTCGAGCCGCTGCTTGATCTGATTGCCGATCCGGAGCGCGACGTCCGGGCGGGCGTGGCCGGCGCCCTCGGCACGCTCGGCGACGTGCGTGTCGTTGATCCCCTGATTGCCCGCCTGGCGGACGAGGATCCGGGTGTTCGCGAAGCCGCGGCCGGGTCGCTGGGTCGCCTCGGGCCCGCGCTTGCACAGGCCGGCGATGCTCGGCCGGTTGGGCCGCTTATAGAGGCTCTCAAGGACGGCTTCCTGGCCGTACGCGATGCGGCCGCGGCAGCGCTGGGTCAAATGGGCAGTCTGGCCATTGAGCCGCTTCTCGCGGCGCTCAAGGATACGGACGGGGCCGTGCGCAAAGGTGCCTCCGACGGTCTCGTCGGGATCGGCGAGCCGGCCCTCGAACCGCTCGTAGCCGCGTTGAGTGATCCGGAACTCCGACCCTCCGTGGTTCCCGTGATCGGCCGCATCGGCGGCGCCCGGACGGTTGAACTCCTCATTGAGGCCCTCAAGGCCGATACGGACCCGGTTCGTCGCGCCGCCGCCGACACGCTCGATCTGCTTTCGTGGAGACCGGATTCCGGTCAGGCCGGTGCGGCCTATTGGGCGGCGAAGGGCCAGTGGCAGAAGTGCGTTGAGCTGGGCAGGCCTGCCGTAGAGACGCTGATCGACGCCCTCAAGCACCCTGATTCGCTCGTGCGTCAGTTGGCTTCGAGTGGCCTCGGGCAGATCCGGGATCCACGGGCTGTGGAGCCGTTGATCGCCGCGCTCAAAGGCAGGGAGGACGGTCGTGCGGCCGCTGCGTCGGCGCTGGGCGATATCGATGACGAGCGAGCCGTGGAGCCATTGGTGGCGGCCCTGAAGGATGCCGGCCCACACGTTCGCGCTGCGGCCGCCAGGGCTCTGGGCCGGCTCGGCGATGTTCGGGCAGTCGAGAAGCTTCTGGCTGCGCTGCGAGATCACGAGTCGGATGTTCGCGCCGCTGCCGCCGCCGGTCTCGGCGACATCGGCGACGTTCGCGCGGTCGAACCTCTGATCTCGGCCCTGCGCGGGCGAGAGGATGTCCGCGCCGATGCCGCGATGGCGCTGGGGCAAATCGGCGACTCGCGCGCCATCGAACCGCTCATCGAGGCCCTGAGCGACCTGCGCTTGTGCGTGGCAGCCGCCCAGGCTTTGCTCCTAATCGGTGCCCCGGCCGCCGGTCCGCTGGTCGAGACACTGCTGGATCGCGACGAAGTGGTGCGCAACGCCGCAGCCGAGACGGTGATGGTCCAGGTGGGCGAGCCCGCTTATGGGCCGCTGGTGGGGCTGCTCACGAATGACCGGGAAGTCGTTCGGGCCGCTGCCGCGGACGTCCTGGACAAGACGGCGTGGGCGCCCAACTCAGCCGAGGCGGCGGCTACTTATTGGGCCGGACGAAACCAATGGGCGCAGTGCGTTCAGCTCGGTGCTCCGGCGATTGGCCCGCTGGCGCTGGCGGCCCGAACCTGGCAAGGCACCGAATTGCGCATCGCCGCGATCGAGGCGTTGGGTCGGATCGGTGGAGCCGGCGTCGTGGAGCCGCTCGTTGCCTTGATGAAGGATCGGGTCACGGAAGTGCGTAAGGCGGTCGCCGTGGCGCTCGGGCAAGCCCATGATCCCGGTGCCGTGGAACCCTTGATTACCGCCCTGAAGGACCGGATCGGGACCGTGCGCACGGCCGCGGAGGAGGCCCTGGCGGGGTTCAGAGACCCGCGGGCGGTCGAGGTGCTGGGTGCGCTGAGGCCCGAGGTCGTTGAGCCGGAGCCGGGGGTTTCGGCTGAGCCTGTGGCGGCGGCCGTGCCTGTGGCAGTCACCGCGGCCGTGCCGGTCGCGGCATCGATGCCCGGCCGACCGACTCCGCCGGCTGCGCCCTCGGCTCAGAGTTCAGTTCCGGCGTCTTTCGCCGCGCAGCCCGCGTTCGCCGCGCAGCCCGCGTTCTCCGCGCGGCCCGCGTTCGCCGCGCAGGCCGCGTCCTCGGCCTGGAGCCCGACGCACGTGGTCCCGCCACCTGGTGCGATCTTCTGGACGGTCCCCGATGGCCGTTATGCACCGGCCGGTCAGATTGCCGCCTTCACGGATCTTGTCGTGGAAGCGACCAACGGCGCCTGGTGTCTGGTACGTGCCGAAAACGGATGGCGCGGCTGGGTCGACGGCCGCGGCCTGGTCGTCAGGCGTTAGCGTCCCGATCACCCGGCGCCGGCGAGCTGATCGTGGCCCGGATTCTTGCAGATACTCCTACCAGTAGTGGCGTAAGCAATTGCGGGATCGGCGGCAACTTGGTCCGACACCTCCGGGCCGCAATCCACGCTCAAGGCGGGGCATCCAAGCGCCCGTTGGGCTCGCCGACGGTGGCCACCGAGCATGGGGCCGCGTCCGGCACCACTACCAGTAGTGAATGACGAGAACTGCGGTGATTTCCCGCCAGATACCAGCCAGGTGAGTGGCCTGACGGAAACGAGGCGCACAACCGTGTGGCTACTTCCGAATCGGGACACTATGCGCAGCCTGTGGCGCCCCACAATGTGTTGGGTCGGCTGCTGCAAGCGCATCATGGCGGTGCCTAACGACCAAGTCGTTGCGTGCGTCGATTCGGGCTAGATCTTGCCGCGCTGTTCGAGCAGGACGGTGGTGAGTTCCGCAGGCATCGAGGAAGGCATCAGCGCCAGCTTTGACTGAAGCGCCGGCGGAGTTGACACGCCCATCTCGTGCAGGAACTTGGCCAGTGCCTCGGCGGCATCCGCGTCGTCGCAGACGACCATCGGCACGACAACCTTGGCGTCCAGTTGCGACACGAGTTCGGCCGCCTTGTTGGCCGGAAGCGAGCCTCCGATGGCGATGCAGGCGACGTCTACCGGCCCGATATCGGTCAGCTTGTCTTCCGTCAGCAGATGGGCGATATCGCCCAGGTGGATGATGTGGACTCCGTCCAGTTCTACCGTGAACGCGACGTTCCGCCCTCGCTCCTTGCCGCGGTGTTCATCCCTGTAAGTCCGGACGCCCGTGATCAGGACATCCTTGACTTCGTACTCGCCCGACCCGTCCAGGCAGAAGGCATCTTCCAGGCTGCCGGGGATGACCGTGCTGCCGTCCCTCGACATTCGCCCTTTGCCCTTGCCGAGGGGTGAGTCATCTGGGTGGCTGTAGGTCACGATGTCGCCGGTGATACCGCGACCCGTGGGCCCGACAACCGCTTGATAGGCGTCGGCCACGACGACCGCGTCTTTGCCTCTCATGCGGACGCAAGTCCGCCCGTACCAAGTGAGCTCCATGAGCTGATTCTTGCACAGGTGACTGCATCACCGCTTATCCGGCCGACAGATCCCGTCAACGCCGTTAAAAGGGAGGACCGGAGGCGCCTGCCCAATCGGCACCTCCGGTCGGAGGGAGGGAGGTAGGAACTTCAGGAGGAAGGCCCGCGTTCCGTAAGAGAAAGGTAATCCCCCTACGTGAATGCGGCACCTGCCAGACAATAAAGAAACCGCAACAAAGTGATCCAGAATGGGGTTGATTGCGTGGCGGGGTGGGACGTCGAGGTCCGGGGGGCCGTGGCGGGATACGCCAGAGTTCCGGGCGGCCACGGCAGGCCCCCGGCCCGGGCACGTCCGGCGCCGCCGATATCTTGCGGATGTCCGGTACGGCCGGACAAGAATCGGCGTGCAGCCCTGAATTGGGCCTCAACATCGTCTCACGACCCGGATTCGATGCTCAATCCGGGTCGTGATTGCCCGGAATTCCTGCGCTCCGCGGACCGAATCAGGCGTGCAGGCTGGGCTCAGCGTCGACGACGCATCGGATTGGATTGATGTTGTCCGGTCGAGCCGGACAAATGCGAGATCGTGCCGGCTGCCGGTCGTTTAGCTGCCCGGCGGGAGTGACTCGTTACGTCGCGTTCTGGTGCTCCGTGATCACCGCGTCGAGATGCTAGTCACGAGTTAGGCGAGGTCTCGCGGGCCAAATTCGATGGGCTGGCCGTTGATTGGGACGCCCAATCGGCCCAAGACCGAACGCGCCACCGGGAACCCTACATCGCCTCCGGCGCGGAGATCCCCAGCAGCCCCAGGGCGTTGGCGAGGGTCGTCTTGGTTGCTGCCACCAGAGCCAACCGCCCGGCAGAGCGCTCCGGCTCCGCCTCGTCCACGACTCGCGCGTCGCGGTAGAAGGCGTGGAAGGCGGTGGCCAGCTCCGTGGCATAAGTGGTGATGCCGTGCGTCTCCTCACTCTGGGCTGCATCTTCGACCACGTCCGGCAGGCGCATGATCTGGCGCGCCAGGGCGGCTTCGGGCGCGCCGGGCAGGACGGCTCTCAACAGCTCGGCGAAGCGAGCGTCGTCGGCGGCCGGGACGGCGATGCCGGCATCGGCGGCCTTGCGAAGGATCGACGAAACGCGGGCGTGGGCATACTGGACGTAGTAGACCGGGTTTTCGGCCGACTGCTTCTTGGCTAGCTCGATGTCGAAGTCGATGCCGGAGGAGGCGGCGCGCGAGGCGAAGAACCAGCGGGCGGCGTCGACGCCGATCTCGCCGAGCAACTCGTCGAGCGTGATGAACTCGCCCGTGCGCTTGGACATCGGCACTTCCTTGCCGTCGCGGACGAAGCGGACCCAGGCCGTGAGGATCATCTGGACGTCGTCTCGATCAAAGCCGAGCGATTGTGCCGCCGCCTTCACTCGAGCAACGTAACCGTGATGGTCCTCGCCCCATATGAAGATGAGGCGCTCGTAGCCGCGGCTGAACTTCTCGACCAGATAGCCGATGTCCGCCGCGAAGTAGGTTGGCGCGTTGTCGTCCGTGGAGCGGAGGATGACTCTGTCTTTGTCGTCGCCGTACTTGGTGGATCGGAAGACGACCGCGCCTTCGTCGTCGTAAACGTCGCCGGCCGCTTTCAGCCGATCGACCGCCTGCTGGACCCAGCCGTCCTTGTGGAGCGTGCTCTCCGAACGCCAGACGTCGAAATGGCAGCCGAGGTGCTCGAGGCTGGCTTCGATGCCGGATCGGACCTGTTCGGAAGCCCACCTGCCGACGGCCCAGCTGGTCGCCTCGTCGCCGTGGGAGGCCGCCTCGAAAACGGACTCCGGCATCTCTTTCGCCATCTCGTAGACGTAGTCGCCGTGATAACCGTCCTCGGGAATGTCGCAGTTCTCGCGGATGGCCACTACCGAGGCGCCAAGATTCTTGACCTGACTGCCGAAGTCGTTGAAGTAGTACTCGCGCGTCACCGTATGGCCGGCCGCGGTCAGCACGCGGCAGAGCAGGTCGCCGGTGAAGGCGCCACGCGCGTTGCCGATGTGCAGCGGCCCGGTTGGATTGGCCGACACGAACTCGACGTTGATGCGCTCTGGATCAGCCACCTTGATGCGGCCCCACGTCTCCGGATTGCTCACGATCCGGCGAGCCTGGGCCGCGAGTGCTGCGTCCGAAAGGCGGACGTTGAGGAAGCCCGGAGGTGCGATCTCGACGGCGGCGATCGGCGAATTGTCGTCCTGCGCCGCGGTCACAACGTGTGCGGCGATGGCCTTGGCCAGCTCCATCGGCGACTTGCGATATGGCCTGGCCAGCTTGAGGGCGATGTTGCTGGCGAAGTCGCCCCGGGCGGGATCCGCCGGGCGCTCGATCTCGATCGGCGAAGCCGAGTCCGCCAGCGGGGTGGCGGCGTCGCGGGCCGGCGCAAGGTCCGCCTGGGCGAGTTTCCAGGCAGCTTCGATGGATTCGCGAACCTGAGTTCGCAGGCTGGGCGCGGCGTCAGGGGTCATGCGCGAATGGTAGCGGGAGCGGGTATGCGGCGCCGCGTGAACATTCGCGCCCCGCGGTTCTCGCGCCCAGCGGTTCTTACTCATCAACGCCACCGGCAATCCTAAGTGCGGGGAGTGGGGCATCTCGGCTGGAACTCGGCCTCTCGATCCATTCAGGGTCTCGTGCGCTGGTTGCTGCAAGGGCCGATTGCTCGGTCGACCTACGTGCCCCTACGCATAGCATCGCCCCGGGCGAAGTTGAGGGCGATCTATCGGTCGGCAGCGGTATAGCATCGCCAGCGGTGATGTTGAGGGGAACCGCCCCTGGAGAGCTGCCCCGGCTTGCACTCGCGCCACACCCACCGCACGGTCGGAACTCGAGCCGGCAACGGATTCCATTCCGACTGGGCAACTCGCCGGCACCGGGCTAAGTTGCGCCGGTCTTCCCGAAACGTTCGCGGCCGGCAGCGCGATGCGGTAAGGTGCCGCCGAGCGGCCGGAAGGTGCCAGCCGGGCCCAATGTTCAGTGAGGATGGGAAATGCGTTTTCGGAACGGCTCGCGCGGTTCGACGTTGGCAGTGAGGCTGGGCCTCGCGGCAGCGGTAAGTATCGGACTGGTCGGCTGCGGCTCGCAGGCCGCGACTTCGTCTCCGGCCGGGCCTTCGCTCTCGCCTTCGGTCGCCCCAACAGCGACTCTTGCCCCGACTGCGACTCCGGTGCCCGTTAACCTCAAGGACATCAGCGGCACGCGCTACTTCGGGACCGCGGTGAACGATCGACTTCTCGGCAGCGACGCCGAATTCACGAAGCTGCTCAACGCCCAGTTCAGCCAGGTGACCGCCGAGAACGCGATGAAGTGGGGCCCGCTCGAGCCGACGCAGGGCAACATCGACTGGACCGCTGCGGACGCGCTCGTCGCCTCCGCCCAGGCCAACGGCCAGAAGGTTCGCGGCCACACACTCGTCTGGCACAGCCAGCTGCCCACGTTCATCAGCGATGGCCATCTCACCAAGGCGCAGCTGAATGACACCGTGAAGGCCCACATCGAAGCGGAGATGGGTCGCTACAAGGGCAAGATCTACGCCTGGGACGTCGTCAACGAAGCCTTCAACGACGACGGCACTATGCGTCAATCGGTCTTCGAGACGACCCTCGGCGACGGCTACATCGCCGATGCCTTCCGCTGGGCTCATGCAGCCGATCCGGCGGCCAAGCTATACATCAACGACTACGACACCGACGACATCAACCCCAAGAGCGACGGCCTGTACGCCCTGGTGAAGAAGCTCAAGGCTGATGGCGTGCCGATCGACGGCGTCGGCTTCCAGGCGCATCTGGACCTCGAGAACAACCCGCCCGCCAAGATGGCCGAAAACCTGCAGCGGTTTGCGGCGCTCGGAGTCGAGGTTGCCATTACCGAACTTGACGTCCGACTTGCCACTCCCTCGACGCCCGACAAGCTCAAGACTCAGGCCGACTACTACAAGCTAGTTGTGGAGGCCTGCGTTTCCACACCGGCATGCGTCGGCATCACGGTTTGGGGCATCAGCGACCGAGATTCCTGGGTGCCGATGACCTTCCCCGGCAAGGGCGACGCGGACCTGTACGACGCGAGCTTCAAGACGAAGCCGGCCTATGACGCCGTGGTTCAGGCGCTTGAGGCCGCAGCCAAGTAGCTGCGTCCAGGGCAAGAAAGAGGGGCGGGCGCCTGACGGCGCCCGCCCCTCTTTGCGATGTTCGTGAGCAGAAGCCCTAAACCGGCCAGACCCAGTCGCGGATCTCCGGGGCATCCTCGCCCTCTGCGCGGGTGTAGGCCCGGGCCTCGGTCCGCTTGTCCTCCATGAGCTGACGGACGTGGGCCTCGCGCTGCCCCAAACCGGGGATGCGGTCGATCGCGTCGATCACCAGGTGGAAGCGGTCCAGATCGTTGAGCATGACCATGTCGAACGGAGTGGTGGTCGTGCCCTCTTCCTTGTATCCGCGGACGTGCATGTTGTCGTGGCCGTGGCGGCGGTAGGTGAGGCGATGGATGAGCCACGGGTAGCCGTGATACGCGAACACGACCGGCTTGTCCGTGGTGAAGAGCGAGTCGAATTCCTTGTCCGTCATGCCGTGCGGATGCTCGGTTTCGGGCTGGAGACGCATCAGGTCAACCACGTTGACGACTCGCACCTTGATGTCCGGCAGATGCTTGCGGATCAGGTCCACGGCGGCGAGAGTCTCAAGCGTGGGGACGTCGCCGCAGCAGGCCATGACCACGTCCGGCTCGCCGCCTTGATCGGAACTGGCCCAATCCCAGATGCCGATGCCGCGGGTGCAGTGCAGGATCGCCTGCTCCATCGTCAGCCAGTTCGGGGCGAGCTGCTTACCGGCCACGATGACGTTGATGTAGTTGACGCTGCGCAGGCAGTGGTCCGTCACCGACAGCATGGTGTTGGCATCCGGCGGCAGGTAGACCCGGATGATCTCGGCCTTCTTGTTGACCGCGTGGTCGATGAAGCCCGGGTCCTGATGGGTGAAGCCGTTGTGGTCCTGGCGCCAGACCAGTGAGCTAAGCACATAGTTGAGCGAGGCGATGGGGCGGCGCCACGGGATGTCGCGGGTCACCTTGAGCCACTTGGCGTGCTGGTTGAACATCGAGTCGATGATGTGGATGAAGGCTTCGTAGCAGTTGAACATGCCGTGGCGACCGGTGAGCAGATAGCCCTCCAGCCAGCCTTCGCACTGATGCTCGGAGAGGACCTCCATCACGCGCCCGTCGACTGAGAGAACGTTGTCCTTGGCATCCTCCGGGATGACCTCGGCGTCCCAGGCCTTGCCCGTTACTTCGAAGATCGCCTGGAAGCGGTTTGAGGCCGTCTCGTCGGGGCCGAACATCCGGAAGTTGTCCGTGTTCTTGGCCATGACGTCGCGGACGAATGTGCCGGCGACGAAGGTCGCCTCGCTGAGGGTGGACCCCGGCTTGGGCACGTCGACCGCATATTCGCGGAAGTCCGGCATGATCAACTGTCGGAGAAGCAAGCCGCCGTTGGCGTGTGGGTTCTTGCCCATCCGGCGATCGCCGGATGGTGCCAGCGCGGCCAGCTCCGGCAGGAACGAGCCCTTCTCGTCGAAGAGTTCCTGCGGTTTGTAGCTGCGGAGCCACTCTTCCAGCTGAGCGCGATGCGTTGCGTTGGTGCGTGTTTCCGCAAGCGGAACCTGGTGCGAGCGCCAGGTGCCCTCGACCAGCTTGCCGTCCACGACCTTGGGGCCGGTCCAGCCCTTTGGCGTTCGAAGGACGATCATGGGCCACTGGGGGCGGCCGCTCGTCTTGCCGGATCGGGCGTTGGTCTGGATCTCGCGGATCTCGTCGAGGACCGTGTCCAGCGTGGCGGCAAGCAGCTGATGAACCACTGCCGGATCGTCGCCGGTCACGAAGTACGGCTTGTGGCCGTAACCGATCATCAGGTCACGCAGCTCCTCCTCCGGAATGCGAGCCAGGACCGTGGGGTTGGCGATCTTGTAGCCGTTGAGGTGGAGGATCGGCAGGACCGCGCCGTCACCGATCGGGTCGAGGAACTTGTTGGAGTGCCAGCTGGTCGCGAGCGGCCCCGTCTCCGCTTCGCCGTCGCCGACGATGGCGCAGACGAGCAGCTCCGGGTTGTCGAACGCAGCGCCGTACGCATGTGATAGCGAGTAGCCGAGTTCGCCGCCCTCATGAATCGACCCCGGCGTCTCGGGCGCGACGTGGCTGGGGATGCCGCCCGGGAACGAGAACTGGCGGAAGAGTTTCCGGATGCCTTCCGCGTCCTTCGTGATGCTCGGGTACAGGTCCGTGTAACTGCCCTCGAGGTACGTGTTGGCTACGAGGCCCGGACCACCGTGTCCGGGGCCGATGATGTAGATGCAGTCGAGATCGCGCTTCTTGATCTCGCGGTTCATGTGGGCGTAGATCAGGTTGAGGCCCGGAGTGGTGCCCCAGTGGCCCAGAAGACGCGGCTTGACATCAGTGGCTTCGAGCGGCCGCCGCATCAGCTCGTTGTCCAGCAAGTAGATCTGGCCGACGCTGAGGTAGTTCGCCGCCCGCCAGTAAGCGTCGATCAGCCGAAGCTCTTCGGCACTGAGCGGTCCCTGCACCGCGATGTCAGCCATTGCGCTTCTCCTTCGAGTTTGGATCTGGTCCGGGCTCGGCGGCCCGTGCGGTCATGTTCCTGCGCAGACCACATCTTGAATGACTCTGGGCGATGTGTCAGGACCGTGTTTGCGGCCCCACAGTCCGGGTGAGTCCTGAGATACTTCCAGTCCCTTCGGAGGCCATCCAGGCCCGAAGGAAGGGGAATCGAGGAGGTTCTTGGTGGACTACCGGGGTCAGATGTGCTCGCTCTATCGCGTGGCATGGCAGCAGACGGCGATCCGGCCGACGCAGTTCGATCCGTCTCTGGCGGCCGACTCCTTTGAGCGCGCCCTGGCCGCCACCCTCTCCGGGGCTGGGCTGGATCTGCGCATGCCGCTTCCGGGAATGGCCGACCCAAATCTCGTTGTCCGACCCGAGATCGTGCGGGCGGATCCCGGCAGCCGGAGCCTGCGATGGATGTTCACGATGCTGGCCGGTCACGCGATCTTTGAGGTCCGCGGGCTGGTCGGCGGACCCGCAGGTCCCTTCGGTGCGTTCCAGGGCAAGGGCACGCGGCGCTGGGGAATCTACGGTGGAGATTCGCGAGTGCTGCTGAATGACGCGGCCCGGATGGCCGGCGAGCGAGCGGCTGCCCAGATCCTGGCCTTGCTCGCTGCACAGTAGGTCAGCCTAGGGTTGACCCAGGCGCTGGCATTTCACCGGGCATGACCCTAGCCGGCAGACGCCGATTCGCGCCGCGCGATGAACGTCTCCGGATAAGCCTCCGGTCCCTCCGTCTCCTCGAAAATCCGGAACCCGGCCTTCCTGTAGGTTGGGAGTGCTGCCGGCGAATCGAAGTCGCAGGTGTGAAGCCAGAGCCGCTTCGTCGGCTGCACATTTGGGCCGGGCACGGGTGATGTCCAGGCGTGGTGGATCGCCCAGCGCAGCAGAAGACTACCGAGGCCAAGGCGTATGAACTCGGGCGTCAGGCCGAAATAGACGATCTCGACCTCCCCGGGGATGAGGCGGTCGAGTTGGATGAAGCCGGCAGCCCGCCGGGTTTCGCTTGCGACCAGGCGCCAGACCTCGGTTCGATCGTCGTTGAGAACCTCGACCATCTCCGCGTCGGGCGTCATCAGGCTCCCCGCCCAGCCCCAATCGCCGCCGACCGCCCGAAATAGGTCGCGGTACTCGTCGAGCGGTGGCTCGACCCAGCGGACGATCTGCCAGGGCTCGGGCAGATCCGGCGCCTCCGGCACCTCATTGCGGAGCATTTCGAGGTGGACGGTTCGGACGTTGATCATTCGGTAACCGAGGGGGAGGGCGTCGTTCATGCGGGAATCATATCGATCCGGCCGCTCGATCCGTCGGCGGCTAGACCTCGAAGCGGTCGCCTTCGGTCACCAACTGCACCGGCCCGGTGAATTCCGCTCGGGCGGCAGCGAGATTCTCATCCCGCGAGTGGCCTGCCAGCACGTGCGTGATCAGCAGGCGAGCGGCGCCGCCGGTTGTGGCGATTCGGCCCGCATCGCCGGAAGTGATGTGCTGGGCGCCTGCGGCGATAGGCCCCGCGCCGAAGGACGCCTCGGAAAGAAGCGTGTCGCCGGGGCGGATCAACGCCAGGAGGTCTTCGGCGCGGCTGCAATCGCCGGAGTAGACGAGGCCCGCGCAGGTATCCGAATCGGCGCCCGAGCCGCCGGTCGAGCCGGAGCCGCCGGTCGCCGAAACCCGGAACGCATAGCTCTCGGCTGTGTGTGCAACGCGTCGGGCTTCCACCTCAAAGGGCCCGAAGCGCTGCACTCCTTCCGACAGCTCGTTGATATCAAGCGCCGCGGCCGCGAAGTCCGGATTACCGTCCAGCGCGTCCAGGCGATCGGCCAGCCCGGCCGGCCCCAGAACGGTCGCCCTTCGAGGCGGATCGAATTCCCACTTGAGGTAGTGGCGCAGCGGCACCAGGTCCACGAAGTGGTCCGGATGTAGATGGCTGACCAGGATTCCTTCCAGCGAACTCGGCTCCAATTCCGAGGCCAGGTTAGAAAACGCACCGTGGCCCAGGTCCAGTAGAAGCGCATCTGAGCCCGACCGAAGGAGGTACGACGAACCGGCCGCGCCGCGGCGGCTGGTATACGCGGGACCGGCACCGATGACGATCAACTCCACGTCGCAAGGTTACCCGCGCGGGAGCGGGAGGCGGTGTCGGCTGGGCGTCAGTACGGCGGGAATTTCGGCCGCGAGTCCGGCCTCAGCTCGGCCGCGAGTCCGGCCTAAGCCTCGCCGCCGACCCGCGCGGTTTCCACTCAACGTCGGCGGAGCGAACACGGGACGGGAAAGCGGGCCACTCCCAACTAGCGTTTCCGCTCAATGACGGCTGGAGACGACATCCGGCTAGGAATTGGTCGCCGGGAGCGGATCTGATCCGGCGATTCGGCCTGAATCGGCCGAACCAAGCGCCCGCTTCTCCACACTTTGTTCGCCGGGCTGTCGTTGAGCAGAAACGGGGGCCGCTCCGCCGGCGTCTCCGCGGCAACCACTTCACCGCGCCTCAGCCTGGCCGCAGGAACCGATCCGGCAGCTTCAGGTCGCCGCGGTCGAACGCTCGCTCCAGCGAAAGCCGGTCGAAGCCGGCCGCGGCCACGATTTCGGCCGCTTCCTCCAAACCGAAGGCAAACGATTCGGGCATATGCGCGTCCGAGCCGACGGTGACTCGCTCGCCGCCGAGCTCGTGGAAGCGGGCCACGACCCACGCCCCCGGATACGTCTCCTTCTCCGGATAGCGCAGCCCGGAGGAATTCACTTCCAGGGCAGTGCCGCTCTCCACGAGAGCAACCAGCAGCGGCTCATACGACGCTGGAATCATGGCGAAATCGGCAGGCGAGAACCACGGCCGGAGCCAGCGCTTGCACTGGTCAAGGTGGCCGATCGTGTCGAACATGCCGCTCCTGGCCGCCGCCTCGACTTCCGCAAAGTACGGCGCCACGGCCTCCGCCACGGTCTTGCCGGAGACGAACGTAGCGATGTGCGCACGCGCATAGGGCGAATCCGAGACGGCATGGACGGACCCGATCGAGTAGTCGAACGAGTGCGTGCGCAGGTACTCGGCGATCTCATCCTGATATCTGGTCTCATACGTCAACTCGACGCCGTGGCGGATCGCCACCTTGCCCGCCCATCGTTCGGCGGTTTCGTGGATGACCTTGCGGCGGACGTCGTAGTCGAAGTAGCGGTAACCCGGCGAGCCCGGCATGAAGTCCACGTGGTCCGTGATCGCGATCTCGCGCACGCCCAGTTGCGCCGCCTGAGCGGCATACAACTCCAGCAGCACGTTGGAGTCGTGCGAGAAGGCGGTGTGCAGGTGCGTATCGATTGGGAAGTCGACGGCCTGCCTTGGCGTGATGCTCATAGACGCCATCTTGCCGGAATCCGGGTGGCGGCGTTAGGAGGTCCGGCTATGATCGTGGTGAGAAGAGAAAAGGAGCGAATCGACGTGAAAAAGGCCCGCGCAGCGAAGAAGTCCTGGTTTGCAGTCAAGTCCCTCTACCGATCCGAAATCGTCGGCGACCCGCGAGTTGTCGACGAGGACTACGACCCGGACGGAACGCTCGTCGAGGAGCGGGTGATCATTGTGCGCGCCGGTTCGCATGAGAAGGCTCTTCAGAAGGCCGAGGTTGAAGCGGAGCGATATCGCGGCGAACACGTCAACCCATACGGCCAGCTGGTTGTATGGCGCCGCGCGGAATTCCTCGACTCCTTCCGGCTTTTCGACAAGCCGGCGGACGGACGCGAAGTCTGGTCGATGATGACCGTCGTCCCGTCGGCGACGACCGACGAGGAGCTGGCGATCCAGCGCTTCGGGCCCATCGAATCGAAGAAGTCGCTGCGCCGCCGCAAGAAGTTCCTGAACCGCGAGTTCTCAGGGGATGTGGGTCTCGAAGGCTAACCCGACGCCGTCCCAATCCGGCCACGATCAACACCTGAGGCGAGGACCTGTGAAGAAGCAAGCCCTTCTTGTTGCTCTGCTTGTTGTCTCCACCGGCGCCGCAGTGGTGGGCTGCCAATCTTCGGCGCCCAAGTCGGACCACGTCCTCTTCCAGTACTCCTCGCTGAGCACGCTCATGGCCGGCGTGTACGACGGCAATATGACCTTCGGCGAGCTCAAGCAGCATGGCGATCTGGGTCTGGGAACCTTCAACACGCTCGACGGCGAGATGGTTGAGGTTGACCATCAGGTCTATCAGGTCAAGTCGGACGGCGTCGCCTATCCCGTCGCCGACGACATGAAGGCGCCCTTCGCCGAGGTCACTTACTTCACCGCCGACCAGACCATCCAGGTGAGTGATTCACTGGATTGCGCTCACTTCCAGAGCTTCCTGGACAGCAAGCTGCCGTCCCTCAACGTTCCCTATGCCCTCAAGATCACCGGCGTCTTCTCGACGCTGAAGACGCGCAGCGTCCCCAAGCAGACCCAGCCATATCCGCCTCTGGCCGATGTCGTGAAGATCCAGTCCACCTTTGATTTCTCGAACGCCTCCGGCGTGATGGTCGGCTTCCGATTACCGAGCTATATGGCAGGCGTGGGTGCGGCCGGCTACCACCTCCACTTCCTGACCGACGACCGCAAGGCCGGCGGCCACGTTCTGGCGTGCCAGGTTCAGAACGTCAAGGTGGAAATCGAAACCGAGGGCTCGTGGGACATGGTTCTACCGAGTGACTCGGCCTTCTATCACGTGGATTTGTCGACGGCGGCGCCGAAGGCGAGTGGCGCCGCGGAGTGACGTCGCGGCTCCGCTCCTAATACCCGATTAGGCGGCCCATCACCTGCGGCTTGGCCTCAACCTCCAGCGCAGACTCAAGCGCGGCGATATCCATGAAGAGGAGCGCAACTGCCTCCTCCGTGTCGTTCCAGGTCTGGGTGCCGCCCAGCACCTCCACGGCGCCAAGTAGCCTGGCGGCGCCGAGCAGACCCGCCACCTCTCGAAATCGGCCGGCCACCATCAGAGTGGTGACTCGGTCGCCGCCCCTATAGGCTGCATCGAGTTCATCTCGAAGGCCGATGATGCGCTGCCGCGAAGTGACGATGAGGCTCTTGTATTCGAGGTCCGTGAGCAGCAGGCGCGCCATGATCGACGCCTTGGAGTCCATCACCCGAGGCCGTTCGGCTTCGACCGCCGCCACCTTTTCCGTCACGACCTTGGGCGTGATCGGCTTGACGATGAAGTGGCGGATGCCCAGTCGCATGGCTTCATCGACCGTTGCCCGACTTGCTTGGCCGGTGCACAGGATGAAGGGCAGATGCCGGAATCGGACGTCGGCGCGGACCTTGGAGAAGAACTCCAGCCCCGTCATCCCGTCCATGTTCTGGTCCGTGATGACCATCTCGACGACCGTTGAGCCATCGAGACAGGCGAGGGCTTCGGCCGCGCTGGAGGCCCGGACGCACGCGTAGCCGTTGCGTTCCGCGATCATCTCGACGAGCCGGACCGACACCGGGTCGTCGTCTACGACGAGAATGGTTCTCATGCGGCCTCCACTCTGCCGTTCGCTCCGGCGGCCGATTGGCCGGCAGGAAGCGCCGCCAGGTCCTCTGAGTGCTTGATTCGCTCGGCAAGGTAGGCGGACCGGGTCTTCACCAGAGTGGCCTCGAGTTGGACCGCGAGCCCGGTCTCCGTTGCGGAGCCGGACTTCCCTCGCTGCTCCAGCTCGGCGGCGACCTCGCCTACGGCGAAGGCCCCCACGTTGCGCGCCGCGCCTTTGAGCGCGTGGGCAACGCTGCCGAGCTCATTTGCGTCCTGTTTCTGGATGGCCATTTCGATCGCCGATACCTGCTTGGTGGCCTGTTCGATGAACAGATCCACCAGAGGCGCCAGCATGTCCTCTCCGTCGTCCAAGTTCAAGGACCGAATCTCGGCCATTGCGTCCAGATTGAGAAGAGGCAGCTCTCCGGCGGAAAGCACCTTGGAGGAAGCCTGTGGCATCGAGACCGCCCTGTCGACGCCGTACACGGGCCGGGCGCCGCCGGACGACTCGAGATCGGCAAGCCAGCGAGTCATAGTCTCGCGTAGGGCTGCCGATCGGACTGGCTTGGACAGATAGTCGTCCATCCCCGCCGCCAGACAGAAATCGCGATCGGCCGCGGTCGCGTTCGCCGTCAGAGCAACGATGGCAACGTGGCTCTTGCCATCCTCCAGGGCCCGCAGCTTCCGAGTGGCCTCGAAGCCGTCCATCCCGGGCATCTGGCAATCCATGAGGATCAGGTCGTAGGGAATCTGGGACGCGATCCGGATCGCCTCGAAGCCATCGACCGCCACATCCGGCGAGTACCCGAGACGGTTCAGGATCGCGCAGGCGATCTTCCTGTTGATTTCGTTGTCCTCAACCAGAAGGATCCGTGCGTCCGGCCGCAAGCAAACGTCCGGCGCCGCGGCGGGGCCGGACGCAATGTCGGTCTCCGACGGCATGAGCAGATGCACGAGGCAGTCGAGCAACGCGCTTGCCCTGACCGGTTTTGAGAGGCGGATGGTTCCCGACGGTACCTGCGCCGGTTGCTCGCCGACCACGACCGATCTGCCGAGGACGATGACCGCGGTTCCCATCAGGTCCGCGGCGGGATCGAATTGGGCGGCCATCACTTCGCCGGACAGGCCGGCCACGGGGTCGTCCACCAGCAGGCAAGCAAAGGGCTGACCCGACCGGCGAGCGTTCCGCAGGGCAAGCCGAGTAGCCGCCACGTTCGCCTCCGCGGTAACACAGATGCCCCAGCCGTGCAGCTGCTCGACGAGGATGCTGTGGCTTGTGGGCTTGTCGTCGAGGAGAAGGATACGCATATCGTTGAGCGGCCTATCCCCGGCCGGCAGCACGGCAGACGGATCTCTGTGGAACCTGGCCCTGAACCAGAAGGTGCTGCCCATCCCCACACGGCTGTCCACGCTCAACTCTCCGCCCATGAGCGCAACCAATCTGCGGCTGATAGCCAACCCCAGACCCGTCCCGCCGAAGCGGCGGCTCATCGAACTGTCAACCTGGGTGAAGGACTGGAAGAGCCGGGCCTGCGCCTCCTGGGAGATGCCCATGCCTGTGTCGCTGACTTCGAAGCGAATGGCGGCGCTATCGTCGGTGACCTCATCGGTACGGGAGGCGCGGACGACGACTTCGCCGCTCGCGGTGAACTTGATAGCGTTCCCCACCAGGTTGATCAGAACCTGCTTGAGGCGGGCCGGGTCGCCCATCAGATGCGAAGGCACCCCCTCATCGACGTCAACGAGCAACTGCAGGCCCTTGTGAATCGCGGCGCTTCCGAGGACCTGGCAAACGCCGTCGATGGCCGAACGGAGATCAAAAGGAATTGACTCCAGTTCGAGTGAGCCGGCCTCGATCTTGGAGAAGTCCAGGATGTCGTTGATGATGACCAGCAGGGCTTCGCTCGAGTCGCGAAGCGTGGAGGCGAGGTCGCGCTGTTCGTCCGTCAGTTCCGAGCCCATGAGGAGCTCCACGGCCCCAATCACACCGTTCATCGGCGTGCGGATCTCGTGGCTCATGGTGGCCAGGAACTCGCCCTTGGCCTTGCTTGCGGCCTCCGCTGCCTCGGCCGCATCGATGAGTCTCTTCTCGTTCTGCTGACGTTTGCGAATATCCCGGCCGATGATGCTCACATGGGTCGGGGCCTCGCCCGGGCGCCGATGAGCGATGACTGTCGTGGAAAGCGGAATGCTCGTGTCGCCGAGGGAGAATTCGAGGTCGCCTCGCCAGTAGCCATGCTGTACTGCCTGAGGGATGACCATACTGCGGAAGCGAGGTCGCATCTCCGGGAAGCGGTTCACGATGTCGGACATCTGCGTCGGCTCGCCGACGGTCTGACCCATAAACGTGCGAAATGCCGCGTTCGAATACTGGACCGGTCCGTTGATCTCAAGAAGACAGACGGCGTCCGGCATGGCGTCGAGGATCTGCACGAGCCGCTGAATATGGGCCGCAGCTGCGCTGGCATCGGTCACGTCGCGAACGACTGCCAGGCACTCATCATCTGCGACGAAGGAAACTCTCGTTTCAAAGTAGTGGAGGCCGTCCGGACGCGCGTTTGAGTATGAGATCTGGTTCACGCCGCCATTTGCGAACGTGACGTCCAGGGATTCCTGGCACTGACGGGCAAGTGCCGGGGGAAGAATTTCTCCGACGGTCTTTCCCAGTACTTCGTCCGTCCATGCAGTCCCAGGCGAAATTTTGCCGGCTGAGCCAAGGTATCTGCCGGCCCGATCGAATCTCAGGATCTGGTCCGGGATCGCGGCCAGCAGGGCTTCGCTGCGGGCCCGAGTTGCGGCCAGCGTCTTGGTCGCGGCTTGGTGAACCGCGATGTCGTGGGCATCGGCCGATGACGCCGGCCCCAGGGACTCGGCGTGGTTCCTCAAGGCGGCGAGGTTGAGCAGTTGGTCTTTGCCGGATGAGATAAGGCGTTTGCGGTGCATGGAACTGCCGTAGTGCTGCCGGTCCCGGGATGGAGACGTCCCAACCCGCGAATGGCCCCAGCCCGGCGCTCGCCCTCAGTGGGCGACTTGAACCATCCGATTGAGGTTTCGGCCGCGCGACCCAGCGCCTGATGTCAATTTCATGACCGCGGGGGGTGCGCTTGTCGTAGGCATGCGTGATCCTTTTGGTGGGCGCCGGCCGTCGCGTGTCGGCGCCGAGCTTCATCCTGCGCCTGATCAACCGACTACCCCTTATGGACCTGCGGAAGGCCGTCAAGGTTGCCGGTGAACCCCACCCGAGGTCCTCGCCTGAATCGGAGTCGTCGGATGGCCACGCTTGCGCGATTTGTTGGAGGCGATGGGCCCTGCACAGTTGCCGTCGTAATCACAGAAACGACCGGTAGGCCCTTCGGGCATCCGTACTTTGCCGCTCTGCTCCAGGAATACAACTCCGCTCTGGCCGAGAAATCCGTCGTTCCGGTCTTCCTGACTCCGGAAGACAGCCACGCGGAGGAGCTGGTCAAGACGTTCCTGCTGAGCGGGAAGGTCGATGGAGTGATCCTGATCAGCCTCAAGACAGATAGCTATTTGCCCAGACATCTCATCGACCGTGGAATACCGGTCGTCATACAGGGTCGCCCGCCGGAAGGTGTTGAGGCCAGCTTCGTCGATGTCGATAACCGCCAGGCCGGAGCTCTTGCCACGGGTCACTTGATCGCCGAGGGCAGGCGCCGGATAGCGGCGATCGCCGGCGACCTGGAGATGCCAAGCTCGCTCGATCGAATGCTGGGTTACCGAGATTCCCTGGCCGCAGCCGGGATGCCTTTTGACCCCACGTACGTAGAGGTCGGCAAATACCAGGCGGACCTCGCATACGTCGCGATGGAGCGCTTGCTTCTGAGCCACCCGGACCTGGACGGCGTCTTCGCGGCCTCCGACCTGATGGCGGAAGCAGCCCTGAGGGTTCTGCTGCAAGCCAACAGGCGCATTCCCGAGGATGTAGCCGTCATCGGCCTTGACGACCTGCCGATGGCCTGGGCTTCAAGTCCTCCTCTCTCGAGCGTCCGACAGCCGATCGAGAAGATGACCCGCGAGGCCGTCAATCTCGTCCTGGGCCAGATTCTGGATGCCGGCCAGGAGCCGTTGGGGGTTGTCCTCGCCGCCGAGCTCGTCACGCGCGAGTCCACGATCGGCGCCGGAGACTACAACTAGGCTGCAAGTTGCGGCCAAGATCGGCTTACCTTTCTGCGGCCGCGGGCGGCGAGATTACCTGAGCGCCGACAGGAATCGCGCCGCCGGCGATCCCTCCGGCGCGCGACCGTCCGCGTCGGTGACCGGGCTCGTCAGGCTGCCGATCTTCTCGACTTCGACTCGCACGAGATCGCCCGGCTCCAGGAATATCTGCGGCTCGCGGAATACGCCGACGCCGCTGGGCGTGCCGGTGACGATGACGTCGCCCGGCTCCAGGATCACTTCCGCGCTGATAATGGCGATCAGCTCTGCGACGCTGAACAGCAGGTCTGAGGTGTTGCCGTCCTGCATCGGGAACGGGTGGCCGGCGTCGGCGCCGTTGCCGGCGGTGAGCCAGGAGCGGACGGCGAGCCCCCGGCCGTCGCCCAGTTCGTCCGCGGTGACCAGCGCCGGGCCCAGCGGCAGGAACGTATCCGAGCCCTTGGCCCGGAGCCACTGGCCGTCGCCCTTTTCGCCGGGGCGGAGGGCGCGGGGCTGACCCTGCCAGTCGCGGGCGGTTACGTCGTTGGCCGTGGTGTAACCGGCGACGTGTCTGAGCCCATCCCCGACCGCAACGCGTGAGGCGCGCCGCCCGATTACGACGGCCAGCTCAGCCTCGAGGTCCAAAGCGCGAGTCCCGGCAGGGTGCCTGATTGGATCGCCGTCTGCGGCCACGGCATTGGCAAACATGGAAAAGAGGACCGGTCGCGTGGGCCGTTCCAGGCCCTGTTCGCGGATGTGGTCCAGGTAGTTGTAGCCGACGCCGATGATCTTGCCGGGGCGCGGGACCGGGGCCATGAGCCGCACTGAGGCCGGGGTCAGCGAGGCCGCTTCCATGGCGTCGGGGTCGGCGGCAGCGAAGGCGGCTCGAAGGGCCGCGAGATCGGGGTCGGTCTCCAGCAATGCGGTCATGCCCATGCGCCCCAATCCCTCCGGGACGGAGGCGGGCGAGAGGTCCGCCAGCGCGCCGATCGGCAGAAACCGGCCGCTCGCCAGGACCGCGGCGGGGCGATGAGGAGCACCCGTCGCCCAGTCACCGACTACCGGCCTGATCGTCACCAGTCGCATCGGCAAGCCTCCAGGTTGGGCATCTCGTTGGGTGGATGCGGGGACCGTGAGCGTAGTCAATTCTCCCACGAGCGGTATCCGCCGGCCCAGATGCGGCATGTATCCCACAGCGCGCGGCCCCTCGTTGTCATCCGCAGGCTGGGCGCAGATCCGCAGCCACGCTCGAACTCGCACCCGTAACCCGTCCCCGTTGACAGCCACTCCCTTCACGTCTAGCTTGAAATGTCGGCGCGTATCGAATGGCCCAGACGGGCCGGCGCTCTGCAACTGGCAAGGGGAGGGTGACGTGGAGGCGGGGGCAAAGCGAGTCCGCATTGCCGACGTGGCCCGGGAAGCCGGCGTCTCAAAGACCGCCGTGTCATTCGCCTTCAACAGCCCCGATCGCCTCAGTCCGACGACGGCCGTCAAGATCCGCGAGGTCGCCGAGGAGTTGGGCTACCGTCCCCCCTCCGCGTCCAGGTCGCTGAACCCCAAGAACACGATGACCGTCGGGCTCCTGACGCCGCAGAGCCTCAGCGTTGTGTTCGGGAACCCGTTCTACGCGGAGTTGTGCGCCGGAGTGGCCGCCGAGACGGATGAAGCGGGCTACGGGCTCCTCTTCGTGTCACCGCTTCACGGGTCTCTGGTGCGGGCGATCGGCCGCGCCAGCGTTGACGGCTTTGTGGCGGTCGGTCTCTCCGAAGATCATCCGGAGGTTGAGCAGATCCGGCGGGCCGGGATGCCGATGGTGCTCGTCGACGGTGCTGCCCTGCCGGAACACGCTTCGGTCGAGTCGAACGACGAGGTCGGCGCCAGATCGGCCGCCCGCCATCTGCTCGGGCTCGGCCATAGAGATTTTGTGGTCATCGGAATAGAACCGCCGAACATGCCGGGTCTCTTCGAGTACTCGGCCGGCCCGACCGAGTCCATCGCGTATCGCCGGCTCAACGGCTATCGCCAGGGTCTGGAGCTCGGCGGAGTCAAGCTCCGGGACGAGCGCATCATCGTGGGCCCCGCGACCTTCGACGGCGGCGTGGCCACCTTCCGCCGAATCTGGGAGGACGGCCTCCGGCCCACCGCGATCCTGGCTATGAGCGACGTGATGGCCGTCGGCGTGATGTGGGCCGCCCGCGAGGCAGGATTGAGCGTGCCGAAGGACTTGAGCATCGTTGGGTTCGACGATCTGGAGATGGCCCCGCACGCTTATCCACCGCTCACCACAGTTCACCAGCCCATTCGCCAGAAGGGCGAAGAGGCGGCCCGGCTCTTGCTGAGGATGATCTCAAGCCCGGATTCGGAGCGGCCGGAGCACATGACTCTCGAGACGCGGCTGATGATCCGCGGCTCTACAGGACCCGTTCCGGCGCCGGACCGTCTGCGCAAAGCTGCAGGCTCGATGCAGCACCCGGGGAGTCAGGGTTGATCGACCTGTCGGCCCTACGCCCTCCGCCCGCGCCGTCCGGCCCCGACTGGGTCCGCGACGCCGTCTTCTATCAGATCTTCCCGGACCGCTTCGCCAGCAGCGTTCGCGTCCACAAGCCCGGTGCCCTGGAGCGGTGGGACGCCCCGCCGACGGCTCACGGCTTCAAGGGCGGCGACCTCCTCGGTGTGGCCGAGCATCTGGATGACCTGCGCGCTCTCGGCATCACGGCGCTCTACCTGACGCCCGTCTTCGCCTCGGCCTCCAATCACCGCTATCACACCTACGACTACGAACTTGTCGATCCTCTCCTGGGTGGCGACGCGGCCTTGCGCGAGCTTCTCGACTCGGCTCATGAGCGAGGAATGCACGTCATTCTGGACGGCGTCTTCAACCATGCCAGCCGCGGCTTCTGGCCCTTCCATCATGTTCTGGAGAATGGCGCCAGCTCCCCATATCGCGATTGGTTCCATCTCAACTCCGAGGTTCTCGCCGGCAAACGTGGACTGACTGCATATCCCGGAGAGCGCGAGGCCGAGGAGATCCGGCGAATCCACCAGGGTCTCGGGCCGTCCGGCGCCGGCCCGTCCAGTGGCGACGAAACCGCCTCCCATCCGCCCGAATCCGCCTCCGCGGCCCACCACGAGCAATCCGAGGAAGTGGCAGCAACTCCATTCCGATCGGCCTCGGAGCGGATTCTGGGTTATGGGGCGTGGTGGGATCTGCCGGCCCTGCCCAAGCTGAACCACTCCAATCCGGCCGTTCGCGAGTACATCTACGGTGTCGCGGAGCGCTGGCTGCGGTTCGGAGTAGACGGCTGGCGTCTGGATGTGCCCGAGGAGATCGACGAGCCCGGGTTCTGGGAGGAGTTCCGGAACCGCTGTTTGGCGGTCAAACCCGAGGCATATCTGGTCGGCGAAGTCTGGACTCCGGCTCACGCCTGGCTTGCCGGAAACCGGTTCCACGCCGTGATGAACTACCCACTGGCCGAGGCGATCCTGTCTTTCACCGGCGCCGGCCGACTGGACATGGACCTGGTCGCGAAGACTCATGAGTTCTCCCGTCACGTGCGCGACGCCGATGGTTCCGAGTTCGGCCGGCAGCTGGCGGGTGTTATGGCCACGTACCCGCCCGAGGTCGCAGAGGTCCAGCTCAACTTGCTGGGCAGCCACGACACGCCCCGGTTCCGCTCTCTCGCGGGGGGCGATCCGACGGCCATGCGACTGGCGGCGCTGATCCAGATGACGCTGCCGGGTGCGCCATGCATCTACTACGGCGATGAAGTCGGGCTGGAGGGCGGCGCAGACCCGGATTGCAGGCGAGCCTACCCGTGGGATGTGGCCAAACAGGATCGCAACCTGCGCGAGTTCTTCGCCGGGTTGGTCGAAATGCGCCGGGTCCACCCGGTTCTGCGGCGCGGTAGGTTTGAACTCCTCGGCGCGGGCAGCTCGACCGTGGCCTATGGACTCTTCGATGACCACCGATCCGTTTCGGTCGATGGCCGGTCCATCATCGTCGCAATCAACGCAGGCGATTCGCCGGAACAGATTGAGCTTCAGCTCGGCGGGTCGGCAGGAGCCATGGTGAGTCAGGTAAGCTGGTCTGGACGCGAATGGGAAACAACATTCGCGCCGCGGCCGCTCGAGAGGGGGACTCTCGAGGTCGAAATAGAAGCCCGAGAGGGAGTGGTTCTAGGAGTTAGCCCGACTCTCTAGGAGTACTCCATGCCTGACCTCTCCGCCGATCTGCCCACGGCGGACCTGGAGGAAGCGTTTCTGCGCGTCGTCGACGTCGAGGGAAAGTTGACGGCGGCGCTGGAAGATCTCGGCCCCGTCGCCGATCGTGACGTCGTTCTGCTCGATGCAGGCAATGGTCATCGCGTGCGTCAGCTTGGCGAGATCGGCGCGCGGCTGACTGCCGTGCCGTTTCCCGACTCCTCCGACCAGGCGGCCGCTCTGGCACTTGTTGCCGCTCTTCCGCCCGGTGAGGCCGACGTCGTGGTAGTGCCGTGGTCGGAGATGGCCATGCCCGGCTCCGCCTTCCTGGCGGCGGCCGAAGGCCTGCTCCGTCCCAGTGGACGTTTGCTGCTGGTCCACGATTACGGCCGGGATGATGTTTGGCAGCTGCGTCCGCACCTCCGCGACCGGCTGGTTGAGTGGAGCCAGCGCCGCGGCCCCTTTCTGGGGAACGGCTTTCGAGTCCGGGTCATTCACTGCTGGTGGACCTTCGAGTCGATCGAGCGGGCGCGCGAGCTGCTCGGCGCCGCGTTCGGCGAGGCCGGGGTGGAGGTGGCGGACAAGATGAAGCGGCCGCGGCTGGAATACCAGGTCGCCATCTACCATCGGTCGGCCGGACCCGTGCAGGAAGCGGCAGGTGAGGCCGAGGCCGCCTGGAGCGAGGTCTGAAGCGCCGGGCCCTGATAACCTCTCGTCATGCGATCCGAAATCGACGACGAAGAGTACGCGCCCACCCTTGCCGAACGAATCCGCGGCTTGTCTCCGGCGTTCGTCATTCTGACGGTTGGCTCGCTCGGTACGCTCATCTTCCTCATCATCGCCATGACAAGCCACACCACCCCCGTTGCGGTCCTGATGAGCGCGGGCGTCGTCACGGGAATGATCTTTGGTGTGGACAGCGTCATCTCCGCAATCGCAATGTGGCGCGCAGGCAAGTACGGTGAGACCCTCCGGGCCGTGGCCCTGGCCCTCATCGCCGGCATCGCCTGTGCCATCTCTTTCGGCGCATTCGCGGGCGTGCTGGTTCTGGGCCTGATGCTGAGCTAGAGCCTTCCTGTTTTCCATGCGGTGGCCTGCGCAGCCCATGCCGCGTTGCCGAAACGCCACACCCGTCCGCCGCGAGGCCGAGTCTTGCCCTTCTCCCTGCTAAACTGCCGTTCGCGCCTCGCCCCCATCGTCTAGAGGCCTAGGACACGGCCCTTTCAAGGCTGAGATCAGCGGTTCGAATCCGCTTGGGGGTACCAAGCCGCCACGGAGTGGCTTTCGCAGGCAGTCTCCACGCGATGACTCCGAAGCCCATCATTCAGGACGATCCGCTCGAACAAGATCTGATACTTCGTCCGCGATCGCCGTGCGAGTAGACTTGACGTCGTCCTGTGCCGGAAGAGGGCCGGGAAGGCGCACCGCATTGGAAATGGCGTGAGACGACACTTCACTCAACTACGCGGATTCTCTCTGCGTTCCATTTGGCGGCGTGTCAGTCGCGTGGTTGCCGCGCGGCTCGAGCCGGTCCCCGAGGCAAAGGACCAGACCAAGAATGCTGGACGCCGACGATCGCCATCGCTGGCCGCCCTGCTTTCCTTCCTGTGGCCCGGCCTCGGACAGCTGTACCTGCGCAATCGACGCCTTGCGGCGGTCTTCGCGCTGCCCTCCCTGATGGTCATCGTTCTGTTGGCTTATGGGTTGCGCAGAGGGCCCATTGTCTTTGCCGTTGAACTCTTCGCCGAGCGGAATGTGGGCCTGGCCGCGGTCGCGATCGTGGTTCTGTTTGGAGCCTGGCGGCTCTTCTCCGTCGTTCATGCCTTTCTGGGCGCGAGCGGAAGCCTCCGTCCAACAGCCGGTTCGACTCACGGGGTCATTGATCGTGTCGTTCTGATAGCGCTCGCCGCCGTCATCGTCGTCACCCACCTCAGTGGCGGCTATTACCTGATGACCCTTTCGGACGCCGGAGCGGAGGTCTTCGACACTTCCGACAGCCAGCTGATGGCCCGAGCTACGCCATCGCCGAGCCTGGCGCCCGGCGCGACCGCCGGAACGCCGTCGTCCGACTCGCGGCCAACCGCGAGCCCGCCTAGCGATGGTCGCGTCACGATCCTCCTCACAGGGGCGAGCAGCGGCTACAGCGCCAACCTCTATGACACGATCATGGTCGTGAGCTACAACCCGACGGCAAACTCGATCCAGATGATCAGCGTGCCCCGCGACAGCGCCGGTTTCCCCTTCTACTGGGGCGGCGTCGATAAGCCGGGCGACAAGATCAACGCCTTGCCGACCTACGTCCAGACCGGCCGCATCAAGTCCCCCGATGCCCCCTACTGGACGCTCATCAAGGAAGTTCAGTACCTCGTCGGGATCCCCATCGACTACTCGGCCATCATGTACATCTCCGGGTTCGTGGCGATGATCAACAAGGTGGGCGGGATCGATATCGTGAGCCCCAAGGCGCTGAACGACCCCTCTTACGACTGGCTGGACGGCAGCCCATACGGCTTCTCACTCTCCGCCGGGCCGCATCATCTGGACGGCAGGACCGCCCTGGCCTACGCGAGGACGCGCCACGGTTACGAGGACGGCGACTGGGCGAGGTCGTCGCGCCAGCAGCAGGTCTTGATCGCCCTCCTGCACAAGATGTCTTCACCGAGCCAGATCCTCAAGCTGCCGAGCCTGATCAAGCTTCTCGGAGCGACCGTGGTCACCGACTTCCCGGCGGACCGGCTGGCCGACTACATCTCGATGGGCCTGAATGTCCCAAACAACAACATCACCCAGGTCGTTCTGGGGCCGCCATACACGGTCACCGGAACCAGCACGTCGAACGCGGCCAACTGCCTGCTCAACGACAAAGTCGCCGCGCTCTCGGTCCAGCTATTCGGTGCGGACAGCCTCTGGTACGGGCACTCGGCGCCCGCCGATACCTGTCGATAGCTCGCATCCAGCGGCTTTTGTGAGCGTGTGCGGCGCGGGCACAGGGTTTTTGGCCCCCAAGATGCGCGTATCCTGAGGGCAAGTTGTTCTGGAGCGTAGCGCGGTGCGAAACCGCGGTAGGAGGGGCTATGAGCGACTGGTGGAATCAGCCAACTCGGCCGGTAGCGGATCCAGGCCCGTCGACTGGCGAACCTCTTTCGGCCTGTCCCTGGTGTGCCGAGCCTGCCGAACCAGGCGCCGCCCACTGCTGCAGCTGCGGCGCCGTAATGACCCAGCACGAAGATCTTGCCGGGCTGGTCATTCCGGGCGTCACCGCCGTCGATCCGGCAATGAATGCAGGCGGCTACAGCTCAACTCTTGTCGGATCCCAGTCCCGCATGTCCGCCCTCAACGCGATTGGCTCGAATCCCGCCGGGGCGGTGGCTCAGATGGTGGCGGGAGCGGCGATGCTCGCTACAGACAGACCCCGTGGGTTCGGCGGGTCGGCCCAGCCCGATGATGTAGGAAAGCCAAGCCAGGCGGCGCTTGACGTGGCCGAGCGTCTACGTCACTCAGCCGCGTCGGACGAACCGGCTACCCCAGTCGAACCCTCGACGGCGCAATCGGACGAGGCGCCTGGCGGGAACGAAGTGATCGGCGAGGGTCGACAGGCCTGATCGCTACCGTGACCCGATCGTGCCCTATCTCTTCGGCTCGATCCTCCGCCGAGCTCCCGGAGTCGAGTCCGTTCGCGGTCGGCGCTCCTGGCGGACAACTGAAGAGGGGAATCAGCGCCTCATTAGCGAGGCCCGCCAGATGAAGAGCGAGCCTCGCGTCAGAGATTCGGCGCGGTATGCGAGTTTGTGCCGACTCGTTGTCGCTGACTGAATCGGATGCTAGGCGGCCCTTGACCGCCGCCCCATGTCGGCGGTTCTGCCGGTCGCGATGCTGCTCAGGTTGTCGATGCCGCCCGATCCCGGTGCCGAACCCTCCGCGGACTCCGAGGTGAGCCGGAAGCGGGCAACGAGGGTGTCGAGTTGAGCGGCCATCTCGGCAAGAGTCTTCGCCGACGCGACCACCTCTTCTGCCTGGGCCGACATCTCTTCGGTTGCGGCGCTGACTTCCTCTGCCGCGGCCGAGTTTTCTTCGCTGACTGCCGCGATGGACTCGATCGACGAGGACACCGTCGAGGCTGAGGTCGTCATATTGGCTGCGGCCATGTTCGTCTGAGTGGCGATCACGGCGATGGCGTCCGAAGCCGCCACGACCTGACTCGTCGCTCCGCCGATCTCCACGAGAGCCTCGAAGACGTCCTGGACTGCCCGATCGCGTTCTGCGGCCGCGGTCTTGATCTCGACGAGAGCCGATGCGGACTTCTCGGCGAGCTCTGACCCTTCCTTGACCATGGTCGCGCCTTCGTTCATTGCCGCGACGGCTCGTTCGGTCTCCTGCTGGACCTCGCCGATCAGCGAGGCGATTTCCTTGGTGGCACGCGACGAACGCTCGGCAAGCTTACGAACTTCGTCGGCCACAACGGCGAATCCCTTGCCCTGCTCGCCCGCTCGAGCTGCCTCGATGGCGGCGTTGAGAGCGAGAAGGTTGGTCTGTTCGGCGATGTCATCGATCGTCTCGACGATGGCACCGATCTGGCCGGATTTGGCGCCGAGTTCACCGACCCGACCCGCCGTCGTCTCGACGGCTTCGCGAATCCGGCGCATGCCGGTCGCAGTCTGGCCAACGGCCTCGATGCCATTCTCAAGGGAGTTGTGAACACGCTCGGCGTAGGACTGCATCTCTTCGCCGGCTCGATCGGCCCGGGAGACGGCCGTAGTTGCGGCCACAACGGCGTTATGCGCCTGCTCGACGCGCTTGTTCGTTTCCGCCGCTCCGGCCCCGACCTGGGCGATCATCGCGGTCAGTTCCTGTGTGCTGGCGGACGTGTCCGATGCGGCCCGGGCCTGGTCGCCGGCGCCGGTCGCGACCTGAGTGATGGTGGCTGCGATCTGCTGAGTGGCAGTCCCGGTTTGCGTGGATGCGTTATCCAGTTCAAGGCTGGTCCGCGTCACCGATTCGGAGGCGTACTTCACCTCTCCGATGACGTTGGTCAGGTTGCTGCGCGAAATTTCGTAGGCTCCAACCATGGTCTTGAGCTGGCCGAGCAGTGAGTTGAGCCCATCGCCCGTGGCGCCGATTTCGTCCGTGCCCACCTTGTCCATGTAGGAGACGTGAGACTTGTAGACTCGCGTTAGGTCGTTCTCGGAGAAACCCTCGAGGCAGCCCGTGAAGTCGACCATGGCCCCCTGAATGACTCCCATCTGGCGCAGGACTGCGCTCGCACCGCGAGAAATTCCGCGAGAGATGTAGAGGCTCACGGCGATGCCGATCAGGAATGCCAGCCCGACGAGCGCGAGCGTCGAGAGAAGCCCGAATTGAACGGTGGAGTTGATCTCGCTGTTCAGTCCCTGGGCCCCACTCTCGATTGAGTTGACGAGGCTGGTGACGTCGGCCATGACCTTACCGCGCTGCGTTGCGCCGGCCGACAGCTGCGTTCCGGCCGTCTTGCCGTCGCCGGCCTTCGAGAGCGTCCGGATCGGATCGACCATCGTCTGGTATTGGGTCATTTGCGTCTTGAGGTCGGCCAGAGTCGCGGCCTGGTCGGACGTCAGCGGGAGCGCTGAAATGGCGGCGATACTAGCCTGAATCGTCTTGTCATCGGCCGCGATCTGGGAGTCGATCGTGGACTGAGCATCAGCCTGACCTGCCTCGACCACGCCGTACGTGACGGCCCTGGCCTTGTCGATGAGGGCAGTGTTCAGGGCGGCCAGCTTCTCTACCGGGATTAGGCCATTGTCGTTCGCGGCGTGAGCCTTGTCTTGGACGCCGACCAGGTTCGAAATCGAAAGAACACCGACGGCGCCGATCAGCAACAGGAGAATCGCGGAGCCGCCAAGGATCTTGGCGCGTACGTTTAGATTCATGGCACACAACAACTTTCGGGGTGTCCATCAGGGCCGGTCCGCCCGTCGCTCATATGGGGCGACACATGGGATATCGGTGCGCGCAGGCACTACTAAATAGTCCAGACTCCGCATTTCTATCGTTTGCCTGGAACTTCGAGCTTCTACGGCTCATTCGACTTGGCGGGCTGAATCAGGTTCAAGACTTGCTCAGTTGCCGCGGCGGTAGGTCAGATGGAGTTTTGGCCGGACTCGCGCCTGTTGTGGGCCCAGCTCTAGTGAAGAACGCCCGTCGAGGCCATGTGCGTCGACCAGGCCTCGAGTGCGCCCGGCAGCATTGACCGAACCTGACCCCAGCCGTGCGAGAGGTCGGATGATAGGGTCACCGGCTGGTATCCCTCAATGGCCGGCAGGTGTCCGAACTCTGTAGAGCTTTCGCCATGGCATGTCTATCGAGCCATTAAGGTGAACCCGCAGAAGGCTGGTCACGAAGCCGATGAGGTCACGGCGGCGGCGAGTGGCGCCGTATCTCGGCAGCCACTCCGGGTCGAACTTGTTCTTGAAGCGGGCCAGGCCCTGGACGTCGTACCACGGCCGCACGAGCTTGCTGCCGGCGGCCAGGAGCCGCTCCTCGAACATTGGGTCGTTCCTGCTAATGCCCGCGAGTGGCGCAAGGCCGAGGGATAGCGTCGGTGCGCCGCTCTCCTTGAGGGCGCTGGCGGCTTCGACGATGCAGGCCTCGACTGCGCCGGGAGAGCCGTCTGGCGAGCGACGCATCAGGTCGAGAACCCGGCCGCCGTCGGTGCCGGTTTGACGGAATGTGACAAAGGCGATTACATGCCCAGCCGGTCCCAGGGCAACGCTGCAGGGCTGCCAGGCGAGCGATGCCCGGTGAAACTGGTTTATGGTGAAACCGAGCTGCGGGCCGGCTTTCTTGCGCCAAACAGAATCGATCGCAGCCATCTCGTCGATCAAGGTTGCCTCATCCGGTGGAATGCCGTGCGCGAACCATTGGAAAGAGACGCCGTCTTTGCGGCACCGAGTTACGGTGTGGCGCAGGTTTGCTCGGCGGTGGCCGTTGAGTTGAAAGGTCGACAGATCGACGATCGCCTCCTCTCCGACCTTGAAGACTCGAAAGCCTGCGTTGGTGAGCATCGCCCGGCCGACCGAGCTGGCCTGGTAAATCACCGGTGTTCGATCGAGCTTATGGCATCGCTTCAGGAACCGGTCGAGGACAATTGGTGCGCATGCGACCGGCCCTATCAGGTCGCCTAACACGACGGCCGTTCGGCCGGCCAGGCCGTAGACGACGAGCCCGTCGACATCGGATGGCGAGAAGACCAGCTTGTCGTCGCCCATCTGGAACGGGAAGAGGGCGCCGCAGCCGTATTGGCGAGTGATTGAGCGCGCCCGTTCACGGCTGCTTGGATCGGCTCGGGGTTCTGAGACGGGGTTGAGGATGCCGAGCGCGGCGAGCACGATCGGCAGTCGGGAAGCCACGAGCAGCAGCCCGATTATCGCGTCCCGGCTCCCATAACGAAGAACTTGGTTTCGGGTGGGGTCGCTCACACCAAACGCGTTGCCGGTCGCGGCGGTGATGTCGCTTAGCGCCGAGAAAGGCCTCGGCCAATCGCCCGTAGTCGCAATTATGAGGGCCGTTTCCAGCCCAATAGCCAGACCGCCGACTGCCATCAAGGCGAGGATCAGCCGCCGGCCGCTGATGTCGGTCTCTACGGTGTAGCGGCGTCGGTCAGCCAGGAGGATCGCCAGCAAACCGCCGACCGCGACAACAACGAGCGGGTGCGACAACGCCTGGGCCTGCGCCAGGAGTGAGACGGATAGCGTGGCCATGGCCAGCCACCATGCACCGGACTTGCTCCGCAGTAGTCCGATCGCGAGCGCTGCGAGGCCGACGGCCGAAAGGAGCGCGATCGTTGGGTTCGAATCGGCCGGATCGATCGGAAGGATAAAGTCGAGCTGGTTGCCGAGATCACGTAGTCCGCTGAAGAGATATGTGCCTGCCGCGAATGCGCCAGCGGCGACGAGGATAGCTGGCGCAGCGCCTGACAGGCGGCGAGCCGTCCGGAGTGGACGACGCCCCCAATGCAATGCCGGTGCGGTGGAAGTCCAGGTCATTGACGCCCCCTCGGTTGCGGATATTAGCCGACAACCAGCAGGCGAGTACGCCGATTCTTGCAGAATCCTGAAATTGGCTTCCCATCCGGACTTCTTCTTCTGGCTTTTCCCGCTCCGCCGTTCAGATCACAGATCCGCGAGTGGCCGGACAGTGAGACTCCGTGGTCCTGTCGGGCCCGACGTGATGTTGCGATCGGGGATGGACCAGACCGTGAGGGCGAAGTCCGCCGGGAAGGCATGGAGGTCCGTAGTGGGCTTAGCTCGGTCGGTTAGCTCGACGGTCTCGGTTCGTCACCCCGCCTCGACTCCACGATCTCAGTTGGTGCGCCGTGCACTGCGGTGACCGCCGGAATGGTGCCGAGCCGCCCGGCCTGGAAGTCGCGCATCGCCTGGAGCAATTCCTCGCGGGTGTTCATCACGAATGGGCCCATCCAGGCAACCGGTTCGCCGATTGGATGGCCACCCAGAATCAGGATGTCCATGTTGGGGCTGCGACTTTCCTGGACGGCCGCAGCCGACACGGTCAGGGCGTTACCCTCGCCGAGGACGGCCAGCTGGCCCGTCTGGATCGGTCTTACTTCCTGGCCCACGGTGCCGAAGCCTGCCATCACGTAGACGAGGGCGTTGTAGTCGGCGCGCCAGGGCAGCGACAGCCGCGCTCCCGGGCTTAGCGTGGCGTGGACCAGCGTCATCGGGGTGTATGTCGTGCCGGGGCCTTTGTGCCCGGCCACTTCGCCGGCGATGATTCGAATGAGGGCGCCGCCGTCGGGCGATGACGCCAGTGCGACTTCACCGGCTCGAATGTCCTGATACCGCGGTGCCGCCCATTTCTGCGCGGCGGGCAGGTTAACCCAGAGCTGGAAGCCGTGGAAGAGCCCACCGCTGGTGACGAGCCATTCGGGCGGCTTCTCGATGTGGAGAATTCCCGCGCCGGCCGTCATCCATTGCGTATCGCCGTTGGTTATGACTCCGCCGCCGCCGTTCGAATCTTGATGTTCGAACGTGCCGTCGATCATGTACGTGACCGTCTCAAAACCGCGGTGCGGATGCCACGGCGTGCCCTTCGGCTCCCCCGGCGCGTATTCCACCTCTCCCATCTGGTCCATGTGGACGAACGGGTCGATTTCGGCCAGGTCCACGCCGGCGAAGGCGCGCCGGACGGGGAACCCCTCGCCTTCGAGGCCGTGCGGGGCGGTGGTCAGGGTGCGGACCGAGCGCATCCGCCCGGCGACCGGATCAGGCTCCGGGATGCGCGGGAGGACGGTGATGTCGGGGACGGTGATGGCGGGCATTGGTGGATCCTCGTTCTAGTGGCCGGAACGATGATCCGCCCGATGCGGCGCGCGCCCGACCGCCGGGCCGAACTGGGCCGCCTGGTGGTTCGGTCTGTCGGTGGCGTCAGAGGCGCGCCGCCCGCCAGGGCCCACGGTCGACGAACTCGCCGACCGCCGCCAGCACACCCGCCACGATGGCCGGCGTCAGCGGCAGCCCGATCCCAAAGAGGAATCCGATAGCGGGGGTCGACAATAGGCATGCGAAGGCGCCCACGTAGGCAAGCATGGCTAAGGCGTCCAGCGCTCGATGTTGCCGTTGCCAATCACCCCGGAAATCGTCGACCCGCACACCGCCATGCTCCAGCGCGGCGATGAACCCGGTGGCAGCCCAAGGGAACGGCCATGTCCGGATCACAAGTCCGGCCGGGTGGATGCGCCACCGGTATCTGGTTTCGTGGACGATCTCCACCTCTGGACTCAAGTCCATGACTTTGGTCGGCTTCCGGCCCGGCCATGAACGCCACGTGCGGCGGCTGAGCTCCCCGCCAACGACCGTCCATTCCGGCATTGTGCCTACGACGATGCCGAAGACCGGGAGCCAGAACACCACGTTGACTGCGACAAGCAAGGGATCGAAGGCCGAATTGATTGCAGCCGACCAAGCCATGCTCCAGCAGAGCAGCGCGGCCAAGAGCAATGCCATCGCCGGCATCGTCCTCCGTGTCCGCGCATTCAGGCGGACCGGCCGATTTGCCGCTTGCGCTGCGCGACCGGCGTCGACCACCGACCCCTCCCATCACTCGGCGCGTAGTGCGCCCGGCCAAGGTTAGCATCGGCTCCAAGCAGCGAATCCGTCCAGGTCATCACGTCCAACGGACGTGGCGGGCCACTCAACGCTCAAGACGTTGCGAAATCACGGCCAAGAACAGCGACCGGCGATTATTCCGGTCGCGCCGGCTGGACCAGGCTCGGCGGCGAAGAGGGACGTCATCTGGGAGGCGGGATGTTGATAAGGAAGCCCGGCATCATGGTGTTGGATAGGTCGACAAACTGAGGGTTCGCGGCGATGAGGTCGGACGGCCGGACGTGGAACTTCTGGGCGATGCTTGCGATCGTGTCGCCTGCCTCGACCGTGTAGTGGATGTAGGTCGGGCCGGCCGAAGGTGAAGCCGAAGGGCCCGCGCCGGACAGCGATGCGCTCATTAGGTTGCCGCCCTCGGTCCAGTAGACGTCGATATCGCTCCCGCTCCGGCCAACGAACATACCGGTGAGCGACTGCAGCGTACCGGTTCCGGCGGCCACCACGTACTCACCGGCCACTTTGCCATCCGACTTGTCGAAGGCGACGATGCGGCGGCCGGTTTGGTCGTACGCATAGAACAGGCCGGCATCCTGGTTCGAATCCAGTGCCGCCAGCTTCATGTAGTAGGTTGAATCGCCGCTATGCGGAGACTGAGGTGACCAGCCGCTGATGTTGTCGCCCTGGTCGTAACGGACGACCTTGCCCCTGTTCACCAGATAGACGTGCCCGTCGATGTACATGTCGTCGACGGTGGACACGTCCGTGTCGACGGCCAGATAAGTGGACATGCCGTCGGTCGGGTAGCCGCTCCCGTCCACGGCAGGCTGATACCTGACTACTTGATGACGGCTCGGGATGGTCACGTACAGGTCGTATAGGTCGATGTTCGGAACGACCTCGCGGGTTGCGATCGCGCGAACGTCGCTACCCCAGTTCAGGCTGTCGGGAATGTTGACCTTGCCGAGCGCGCCGCGGCCGGTCTTGTCTCCCGGGGCCGGATGCCAGCGCCAGAGCGTGTTCGAGTCGTCGAGGATCAGGACATCGGCGCCCCCGACCGCCAGGAGTTTGGGCCGGCCGACCGGTGTCCCGTCCGCGGCTGCGAGATTGAGGTTCAAGACCGGGACTCGGGCTCCGGTGTCGAGGCTGACCCTGTAAACGGTGGAAACCGTGGAATCGATCAGGTAGGCGGCGCCGTCGGGACCCAAGACGGCGGCGGATAGCTTGTCGCTGCCGAACGAGCTGACGACCTGAGGGTCGAGCGTATGGGTCGCGCCGGGGCTAACTGGCGCGCCGGTCGGGACCGGTGAAACTGGCGTACTGGTCGGTGCTGACGAAACCGGCGCCGACGGGTCGTAGATCTCGGCGCTGCTGGTGGCCACATCGGCTGTTGCCAGACCGCCGCCGCTTTCCTTGACGCCGCCGTCGACTCCGCCGGCCAGGAGAACGCGGCCGTCGGCCAGGAGTGTGGCCGTGTGCTCTCTGCGGGGCACCAGAGTCGATCCGCCCGGGTTGAACCCGCCTGTGGAAGGGTCGTAGAGGAGAACCTTGCTGGCATCCGGCGATGAAGTTCCGATTTCGGCGTTGCCGGCAATCAGGAGTTTGCCATTTGCCAACTGCGTGGTTGTCGGGAGCGGCTGGGTGATACCCACGTCTCCCGCCGTCGTGAACTTGCCGGTGGCGGGGTCGTAGAGTTCGCTACTGAGCTCCACCCCGCCTTGCTTCTCACCCTCAATGAGCAGAACCCGGCCGTTCGGGAGAAGGGTGGCCGTGTGGGGCATGGGGTCCCCGACCATGGACCCGGTGGCCGCGAACTTGTCGGTCGACGGGTCGAAGATCACGGATGGAACCGATCCCATCGGCGCCACGCCCGCGACGAGTACACGGCCGTCGTTGAGCTGAGCCGCCGTCAAGTACACGAAGGCGTCGAGCTGTCCTAGGGCCGTGAATTGACCGGTGGACGGGTCGTACAAATCGGCCAACACCTGGTCCCCTGGACCTGAGCCTGCGCCCCATCCGAGAACCAGAACGCGACCGTCTCGCAGCAGGGTGCTTGAAATATCGATGCCAGATTCGCGTGGCGGTGCCGTCGCTGTGAACTGGCCGGTCGCCGGGTCATAGAGCTCCGCTGAGGGCACGTCGTTGCTATAGACATCATTGCCACCGACAACAAGCACGCGGCCGTCGGCGAGGGTCGTGATCGCCGCGTCGTACCGGGCCACGTTCATGGAGCCGGTCAGGGTAAAGCTGCCCGTGGCCGGGTCATAGAGCTCGGCAGACTTCAGGACGCCGCCATTTACCGGATCACCTCCGTTTCCTCCGCCGACGATGAGCACGCGCCCGTCCTTCAGCAGGGTCGCCGACGCGCTCCGGCGTGCCTCCTTCATAGACCCGGTGAGGTAGGAGCGCGTCGTTCCCCGGCCGGCCGTCGGCGTCGAGCCGGACGGGCTCGCCGCAGTCTGGCCTTGTCGCCACGGCCCAAGCGTCGCCGCGCCGACAACGATCACGAGCCCGACGCCCATGGCTGCTGCGGCAAAGCCGAGAGGTCGGCCGCCCCGAATCTTCACGCCGCCCGACCGGACCAGCCCTGAGTTCATGGCCAGGTCCGGTAGCTGCCGGTCGTAGGTCCGTTCGTCGGCCGGTCGGGTCCGCAGCAGTTCCTCGAGACGTTCCAGCTTCATCGGAATTCCTCCTGGCCGAGTCGACGGCGCAGAGTTGCGAGGGCGTTTGTCGCGTGGCTGCGGGCCGCGCCGGGGGTTATGCCCATGGCGAGGCCGATCTGGTCGAAGGTCATGTCGGCGCGATACCGCAGGTAGATTGCGGCGCGCTGGCGTTCGGGGAGTGTGTCCACTGCGGCCCAAACGGCGGCCGATTCGTCCGTGTCTGCTGGATCTGTGGCGACAGCGTCGGCCCGGGCGAATAGCCGGCCCAGCGATGCGGCAACTCTCTCGCGCAGTCGGTGCCGGTCGATCGCCAGCCGGTACACCACGCGGAAAGCCCAGGCGTCCAGATCGAGCAACTCCTTGCCGCCGGACAGATCGCGCCAGAGCCGGAGCATCGCCTCCTGGACGGCGTCGGATGCGTCTTCATCCGAGAGCCCCATCCGGACGGCGAACCCGAACAGGTCCTGGCTACGCCGCGCATGCAATGAGAGCACCCGGCGCTCCATAGCCACATCGTCGTCGGTGGTTGCCTCAGTCGCCCCGGGCGATCCCAATCCGATCATTGCGCCCCTCTGGTAGGTCATCACGTCTGATAGACGGGGCAGGCCACTCAAACGCTTAAGGGCTTGGCTAAATCAATGCCAAGGGTAGCGACCGGGGAAAGCATCGGTCCCGCTGCGTGGACCGCGCCCGGGCGCCGGCCGCACGCCAGAAGCATGAGACTAGCCTGGGTCGATGCTCGTTCTGGTGATGGTCTCCTTCGTCGCAGGTCTGGTCACGGCCGTCTCGCCGTGCGTCCTGCCGATCCTTCCGATTGTTCTGGCGACCGGAGCCGACGGCGACCGCCGCCGGCCGTTTCTGGTCATCGCCGGGTTGATCGCCAGCTTCTCGTTCTTCACGCTGGCCAGCGTCGCCATCGTCGAAGGGCTGCATCTGCCGAGCTCGATCCTGCGCGACGCGGCAATCGTCATCATCGCGGTCTTCGGGCTGACGCTCCTGGTTCCGGCCGTGACGGCGCGCTTCGATAGACTGACCGCGCGGTTGCCGGCGGTAGGCGTCCGCCTTGCCGGGACGGGCACGACGGCCGCCTCGCGCGGGAGCATCGTCGGCGGGTTGATCACGGGTGTCGGCCTCGGCCTCGTTTGGACGCCGTGCGCGGGCCCGATCCTCGGCGCGATCACGAGCCTCGCGGTAACCGCTCCAGGCCGAGCTTCCACGATCATCCTCGTCATCTCCTATTCGATCGGTGCCGGGTTGCCGCTGCTGGCAATCGCGCTCGGCGGCCGCGAGGCGTTGGCGAGGCTCAAGCTGCGTTCCGCGTCGGCCTGGGCAAGCCGTGCCTTCGGCGCCCTGGTTCTGGTGACCGCCGGCTTGATGGCCGTCGGCGCCGACACCGCACTCTCGGCCGACCTGACCTCGGCCCTGCCCAATTGGACCGACACGCTGCAGACGCTGGAACGTTCGTCGCCGGTCCAGGCTGCGCTGGAAGACAACGGCGCGGCGTCCGGTGCGGCCGCGCTGAGCCGCTCCGGCCCGGAGGCCCCTGAATTCACAGGCATCGACCACTGGCTCAACTCGAGCCCGCTCACGATGGCCGGTCTGCGCGGCAAGGTGGTCCTGGTGGACTTCTGGACCTACTCCTGCATCAACTGCATACGGACCCTGCCCTACGTTGAGAGCTGGTACCAGAAGTATGCCTCGCAAGGCTTTGTGGTCGTTGGCGTCCATTCGCCGGAATTCGAGTTCGAGCACGACACCGGCAATGTCGCCGCGGCGATCGCGCGATTTGGGATCACGTACCCGGTTGCGCAGGACAACAAATATGGAACTTGGACCGCGTACGACAACAACTACTGGCCGGCGGACTACCTGATTGATGCGACGGGCATCATTCGCTCCAGCCACTACGGCGAGGGCGGCTACTCCCAGACGGAGACCGAGATTCGGGCCCTCCTGGCCGAGGCCGGGAAGTCCACTCTGCCCAGCGCGAGCACATCGCAAGCGCCCTCCGCGTACCAGAACGGCCAGACGCCGGAGACGTATATCGGCACAAACCGGGCCAGAGGCTTTTCGTCCCCGGAGTTCGTCATCGCCGGGCCTAAGCAGTACACCTTCCCGGCCTCGTTACCAGATGACGGGTTTGCCGTTTCCGGCACGTTCGACTTCCAGAATGAGTACGCGACCGCCACCATGGCCGGCGACAAGCTTGAGCTTTCGTTCCTGGCCCGAGACGTGTATCTGGTGGCATCTGCAGATTCCCCGGTGCCGGTGAACGTCGTGGTCTCCGGGGCCGTGGGCGCGGCGGCCACCGAAGATGTTGCCGCCGATGGCTCGATGACAGTCGGGATGGCTCGCCTGTATCACGTGGTCCATCTGCCGGCCGCCGCCCGAGGAACCGTCGTGATCACCTTCGGCGCCGCCGGGGCTCGTTGCTACTCGTTCACCTTCGGCAGCTGAACGCGGGCGATGTCAGGCCTTGCGCCGCCGTGCTTTCGGTGCGATGCCTTCGCCTTCGGCTTCTTTGGCCCGCTTGACCTGCATATCCAGGACCTGTTTGAACTGCTTGGCCAGCCCTGTGTTCATGCCGGCCCGCGCGTGCGCTTCGGCCGCGCGGTCACGGCGCCGCTCGCGCGCCGCCTCGGAGGGGGTCAAATCGTCCCGATCTTCGTCCATTGAGTCCGCCATCCGCCCCTTTCTACCTGCGACCTGCTACGATCCGGCCGCGATGGAACTGTACGGCGTCCGGATTCCTACGATCGTTACTGAGAACATAGCCGGTCGTTGCTCTGGTTGCGGAGAGCCAATCACAGGCCGGCCGTGGCGGGTCAGCATTCTCGATGCCCTCGCCCCCGAGGCGCCGGTGTCGTGGACGGACTCCAGCCGCTTGAATCCGGGGCCATTCGAGTTCCACAGCGATGCCAGCCACGTCCTTGCCTGGATGGCCCGGCGCGGAATGCTCTTTTGCAAGCGATCAGAGGTTAGGCAGATAATGCGGCCGATCTGGTTGCCGGCTGAGCCGCCCCGGCTGGGCCTGTGTGATGGCATTCATCGCGACGACCATGTATTTATCGACCCGGCCGCCGTTGCGACCGATCGAAGCTGAGGGCAAATGCGCGTACGAAAAGCGGTATTTCCGGCCGCGGGCTGGGGAACCCGTTTCCTTCCGGCCACAAAGGCCCAGCCCAAGGAGATGCTCCCGCTCGTTGACAAGCCGGTAATTCAGTATGCGGTTGAAGAGGCCGTCGCTGCCGGCATAGAGCAGGTCATCATCGTCACCAGCAGCCAGAAGCGTGCCATCGAGGACCACTTCGATATCAGCGTGGAGCTGGAGCAGCTGCTGGAAGCTCGCGGCGATATCGAGATGCTGCGCCAGATTCGCGCCATCTCGGATCTCGCGCAGATCTCATACGTCCGTCAGAAGGAACAGCTCGGCCTCGGCCATGCCGTGTTGATGGCCAAGGATCTGGTGGGTCACGAGCCGTTCGCGGTGATCCTTTCGGATGACGTCGTCGTTGGCGAACGCCCCTGCATCGGCCAGCTGATCCATGCCTACGAGAAGACGCACTGCTCCGTCGTGGCGGTCATGGAAGTGCCCCAGGAGCAGACTCACCGGTATGGAGTCATCGCCGGCGAGGTAGTCCCAGACGACGACCGCCTGTACAAGGTCTCCGGCCTGGTCGAGAAGCCCGCTGCCGGCGAGGCGCCTTCGAATCTGGCCATCATCGGGCGATACATCCTTACGCCCAAGATCTTCGACAAGCTCGAGCAGACTCCCCACGGCGCGGGCGGCGAGATCCAGCTGACCGACGCCATCCAGGACCTCATGAAGGAACAGGATGTCTACGGCTACGCCTTCGACGGCGTGCGCTACGATGCCGGCACCACGATGGGCTGGCTTGAAGCGTCTGTAGAACTGGCGCTCCAGCGACAGGACATCGGGAGCCAGTTCCGTCAATACCTGCAGACGCTTGACCTGAGTTGACGTTCCGCTAAACCGGATACGTCCGGTCGGGCAGCCTGCGTAACGTGCACTCGCGCACCAGCCAGATGAGGAGCTTCGTGGCCGATATCGGACGGATGATCGGGGGCCGCTACAAGCTCGTTGAGTTGCTCGGAGAGGGCAGCTACGCGACGGTATATCGCGCTACCGACATCCAGGCGAATCACGATGTCGCCGTCAAGATGTTGCGGCCGGAGTTCTCCAGGGACCCCGACTTCATGTCGGACTTCCGCTGGCAGTCTCGTGTCGCGGCCAACGTAGATCACCCCAACATCGCCCGCGTGCTGGACTTCGGTACGGAGCGTTCGGGAGCCTTCTTGGTTTCCGAGTATGTGGATGGGGCAGACCTGGCCACTCTCCTGGAACGAAATGGGCCGGTTCCGCCACGCCGGGCCGCCCGGGCCGTGGCCGAGGCCGCAAGGGCGCTTCAGGCCGCTCACGATCGCGGCTTGCCTCACGGGGACCTGCAGCCCAGCAACGTGATGGTGACTCGCGACGGCCACGTCAAGGTCACCGACTTCGGCGTAGCCAGGGCGGCCGCGGCCGTGAACGACGCCACCAACGCCAACATAAAGAACCATCCGGACATTGGCTCTTCCCAGGCAGGCCGGAGACCGGATCCGCGGACCATCACCGCGCCTTCCGAGGCCTCGGACGTAGAGGCGCTCGGGTTCTTGCTATATGAGATGCTCACGGGCCGCGCCCCATGGGTGGGGGAGACGCTGGAGGAGATAGTCGCCGCGCGCAAGGCCGGGCCGCCCCCGAAGCCGTCGACTATCAAGCCAGCCGTCCCGGCCGTCCTCGACGAAGTGACGATGCGCGCCCTCTCGCCCAATGTGGATTTGCGATATGCATCGGCGGCCCTCGTCGCAGATGCATTGGAAGCGTTCGTTTACGGAGGCGAGGCCACGGCCGCAGAGTCCGCTGCAGACGGTGCCGAAGAGTCGGCCGACATGGCCCGGCCGGCTGTCCCGTACATCCCGCGACCGGCTGTTGCCGCCGAACCGCTCATCCCGGCCGCCGCCCCGCGGCCATCTCGCAACTTCTACTCGGACGATGCCTATGCCTCCGGTCCGAGCAACTTCAAGGGCTTCGATTCGGACGACGACACGGAGGATTCGTACGCGCTCGAGCCGGGCCGGGCCCGGCGCCAGGCCCGCAAAGCCGGACTGGACGATGATCTTGACGACGAGGAGGGGCGCACAAGCCCTTGGGCCTGGGTTGCAGGGGTGCTCGGGATACTGCTGATCGCGATCGTCGGGTTCATCGTGTTTCTGCTCACGGTCGGCGCCCCCAAGGCAGCGCCTTCCACGATCCTGGCCCCCAACCTGGCGTCTTACACGCTCCAGCAGGCCCAGCAAGATGGGCAGCGATTGGGATTCTCGGTCTCGCCAACATACCAGGCCAACACCGGGACCCAGGCCGAGAACACGATCGTTTCTCAGAACCCGCTCGCGGGAACAACCATCAATGTCGGTGACACGATCATTGTGACCATCGTGACCGGCCCGGGGACGGTTATCGTTCCGGACGTCACCGGCAAGACCGAGAACGATGCCAGAACGGCCATAACCACGGCCGGGCTCACGCCGGGCAACCGCAGCGATCAATACGACCCCGTGGTCCCGGCCGGTCAGGTCGTGACTCAGGATCCGCACTCCGGCACCCTGGCTCAGTACGGCTCCACGGTCAACTACGTGGTCTCCAAGGGCCCGGAACCGACGCCCTCGCCCACTCCGTCGCCGAGTCCGAGTCCATCGCCGACGCCGATCCCCACGCCGCTTCCTACGCCGGTCCCGACTCCTACGCCGCCGCCGACGACGCCGCCGCCGACACCCACGGCGGCGCCGTCCGTCGCCTAACCCGTCTCGAGTCAGCCTCTCCGGGTTGCCGCTCTGACCCCGCGCCGCCAGCCGCTGACCTCGCGGTGGCCGGGTACAGGGCCCCAGGGCTGTGTCCGAATAGAACTTCCGTGCTGGCGGCGGTCCGCTTCTGGGTCCCTGCTCGAGTCGGACTCCGTCCACATTCCGAAGGCGGGTGCGTCTCTATCCGGTGGCTCCTCGCCCGAGACCACCGCGCCCCACAGGCCGATTCCGGACGACGTGGCAACAGGCAGGGCCCGGCCTGGAGAAGCAGTGGCGGCGGCCTCGAATTCCTCCGCGGAGGATCGCTCCCAGCACGCCCGCTGCTCCGTTCCGTCGATGGGAGTGCGGCTCTTGTCCTTGGCGCAGTATCCCAGGCGCCCGGCGATGGACTTACGGAAGTGGCGGCAGGAGGAGCAGGAGGTCGTCGAGCGGTGGCAAACCCAGCACCTCGACGTTTCCGCTTGAGGCGATCCGCAGTGGGGGCAGCGCCAGCCGGCCATGGTTCGATTGTAGCTGCGATTGCTTCGACGCGAGAGCGGTTCTGCTAGGTGGTCGTGATCTTAACGGTCGCCGTGACCTGATCACCGTCCGGAGAGGTGACCAGGACGCTTGCCTGGCCGATTCCGGCAGTGGCGCCGGAGACTGCGACCTGCCAGGTGACCGTGCCGGTTGCGTCCGTCGTCATCTCGGGCGAGACGATCGGGCCGAGGCCCTGGATCATGACTGTGAACGTCACGGTGGCGTTGGCCAGGACTCCGCCGTTGAAGGACGTGGCACGGAGCGTCAACTTCAGGGTCGTCTGCGAAGACGAGGCGAACTTGACGGGCGAGGCCGAGAGATGGGCGGCCAGCTGGCCGTAGTCACGTTTGACGATCATGCTGGTGGAACTCGAATTGCCGGCCTGGTCCGTCGCGGCAAGGTCGATCGTGTTTGGGCCGGCTACCACCGGAACAGCGAATGAGAAGGCGCCGTCTGAGCCAACCACCAGGCTGTTGTACGCACCGCCGGGTGCCTGCTCGTTTCGTATCGAGACGGTGGCCCCGGCGTCGCAAGTCCCCGAAATGGTTGCCTTCGAGGTGGAAACCTTGGCACCTGAGGCCGGCGACTTGACCGCGATCTTCGGCGCGGCGGTATCCAGGATGTATGTCACCGGAGGTGAAGCCTGCCCTTCGCCCTTAGGGGAGGCGAGCGTGGCGTAGAACACGTTGCTGCCTTCGATAAGGTTCAGGGCGGGAGTCGTGAAGCGAGTGGTTCCTCCGACCGTGACAATCGCGACTTCGCGTTTGGTGCCGGTCTTGCCCTGTAGGTATATGTGAACCGTGTATCCCTGCTTGCCGACCGATGCCGCGGGCAATGTGCCTTGCAGGAGGATCGACGACTGGTTCGTGTAGCCACTGTTGGGCGGTGCGTCCAGGGCCGGTGTGTCCAACTGGACGCCGGATGGAGGCGCCGTGGCCGGGGCCTGCGACGACGCGCGATTGAATGAGTCTGTGAGAGCCTGGGAAATGCCTCCGATGGTGTTGGCAGCCAACGTCGCTCCGACCGTGAGCGTCAGCAGCCCCAGGACGACGCTGGCGCCGATCAGCACCATCGCCATCGGCGGCGAGACGCGCGTGCTCGGCCTTGGAGTGCGATACCGCCGCATCACGTCCACAGGTGGTGCGGAAGCTCGGATCGTTCGATCGGGTAGTCGGTCACTGGAGGGTGGCCGGGGCCGGACGTGGGCAGATCGTCGTTCTCGCATCGGCATGGTTCCTATTGTCGCATCAGTCCACCAGAGTGGCGCCGACTACTCGCAAATAGGACGAACCGACGTGACGCGAACTGAGCGTGCGCGTCGCGGGCGGTTGGTTGTACTCTGCTGCAGAGAGCGGACGTTCAGGTGTGTCTGCTCACGTTCGAGGCGAAAGTGCAAGGACGCGACCCCAAGCCCGATCGACCCCGAATCCCGGAAGACGGCTTCGCTCGTCCGGGGGGCGGACTACCGCGTCGCGTCGCGCCCATTGCGGGCCATCAGCCTGCAGCCCGGCCCGGGTACATGCCGCCGAGCGGCCGGATTGCCACTCGCGTCGCTCCGCCCCGCTATCCCGAAATAACCCACGCCGAGCCGGGTGCGCCGCCGCGGTACCCGTTGATGCCGACCTCTCGCGGCGGTTTCGGGTTGCCGAGCCTCCGCCGTAACGTTTGTCCGCACTTCTACATGACCGGTAGCCGCGGAGCCATTCCCATTCAGGCGCCGCACCTGCTCAAGGCCCTGATCCGTCAGGAGCAGAACGTCTCGCGCTGCCAGCTTCGGGGCGGAGTCCACCTCGAGCAGGGTTACGTCAACGACGTCTGTCTGACGCCGCGCTTCAACCAGTGCGTCTTCTACGAAGACGACCTGACAAAGGATTGACGCAGAGCCGGCTCAGCTATCCCGAGGCGCTTGTCGCGCTCGCTTCTCGCGGCCGATTCGGCATACACCTTGGGCTCTCGCGCACCAACGCCCTCCTCGCGGCGCTAGATCATCCCGAGCGGACCTTCCGAGGCGTCTTGATAGCCGGTACCAACGGTAAAGGGAGCGTCCTGGCGTTGGTCGGGTCGGCGCTGCGAGCCGCAGGGTACAAAGTTGGCGAGACGCCGAAGCCGCACCTGGTCACCTACCGCGAGCGGCTGCAGATCGGCGGCCGTCCGGTCGAGCCGGAAACGTTTGCCGCGTTGGCCGGGCGCGTCCTGGCCGAAGCGGATCGCGTCGCCCGGCGTCACGGCGAGCCCACCGAATTCGAGCTGTTGACAGCGATCACGTTTCTCTGGTTCGCTGAGGTGGGCATCGACGTGGGAGTCGTGGAAGTTGGGCTGGGCGGCCGGCTCGATGCAACTCATGCCTGGGACGGCGGCGTAGCCGTCGTGACGAATGTCACTCTGGACCATATGGATCGACTCGGTGCGACTGTCGAGCTCATCGCCAAAGAGAAGGCGGCGATCATCATGCGCGGCGATCTGGCGGTCACCGGTGCGTGGGGCTCGGCCCTGGATGTGATCACCCGGCGGAGTCGCCGCGTGGCGGCGCCTCTGGTCGTGGCCCCGCCCGCGCAACTCATCGGGACGGATCGCGACGGCATAGTGGTTGAGTTGGGGCGGCTGGGCGGGGTCCGCGTGGGGCTTCGCGGGCCGCACCAAGCGGCGAACGTCGCCGTTGCCGACGCAACGCTGGATGCTCTGGAGGCGGCGGGGATCGTTACCGTCGGCGGGGAGTGGCGCCGGGCCGGGTACGCATCGGTTCGCTGGCCGGGGCGGATGGAACTGGTGGAGACCGGTGGACGCGACGTTCTCCTGGACGGGGCCCACAACCCGGCTGGGGCCTCGTCGCTGGCCGCCGCCCTGGATGCGATGGCGCCCTTCCTTAAGCCCGGGCGACCGACACTGGTGTTGGCGATCATGGCGGACAAGGATGTCGACGGCGTGATCGAGGCGCTGAGCGGCGCGGCCTACCTGTGCGATGCGCGCGTAATCTGCACGGCCCCGGAGGGCGGGCGCGCACTACCGGCCGGTGACCTGGCCGCGCGCTGGAAGACCATATCGGGGCGACCTGCCGAGGCGCGGGGCGATCCGGCGGCTGCCCTGGACGTGGCCCTGTCCTCGGGGAGTGGCCCGATCATCGTTGCGGGTTCCCTATATCTGGTTGGGGCGGCAAGGGCGATACTCGTAGCGGATCCGCTTCTCATGCCGGATCCCGTCACGGCGGAAGGTGCCCATTGAATACCGCTCGTCCGACCGCTTCCGGCGCTACTCCTTTGTCCGGCGCCACTCCGTCGCCTACTCAAATCGGCCCGAGCCTGTTTGCGTGGGGAACGCGGACGTTTGTGATGGGCATCCTCAACGTGACTCCGGACTCGTTCTCCGGCGACGGGCTACTGGTCCGCACCGCCGGCGGGAGCGCGGCCGCCGTCGAGGCAGCTGTCGTACAGGCCCGGCAGATGGCAAGCGAGGGCGCCGACATCCTGGATATCGGCGGCGAATCCACTCGCCCCGGTCACGAGGCTGTGCCGGAGGACGAAGAAGCCGCCCGGGTCGTGCCGGTTATAGCTGCCATCCACGCGGCCCTGCCCGGTCTCCCGATCAGCGTCGATACCTCCAAGCCGTCCGTGGCTACAGCTGCGCTCGACGCCGGCGCGACGCTCCTGAACGACGTCTGGGGCGTCTCCGCCGACGATTCGATGGTGCGCCTGGCGGCGGCACGAGACGTGCCGATCGTGCTCATGCACAACCTCGCGGAGCCGCTCTACCGCGACTTCTGGCCGGAGGTCATGGCCGATCTGGGCGCTGCTCTGGATCGTGCGTTGGCTGTGGGCGTGCCCGGCCGGAACCTCATCGTCGATCCGGGCTTTGGCTTCGGCAAGACGCCGGAGCACAACCTCGAACTGATGCGTCGGCTGGCAGACCTCAGGCTCCTGGGCCGGCCGGTCCTGCTTGGGACATCGCGCAAGTCGACTATCGGCCGAGTGCTCGGCGGGGCGCCGACCGAAGAGCGTCTGGAAGGAACCCTGGCTACTACCGCTCTCGCCATCGCCGCCGGCGCGGACATCGTCCGCGTCCACGACGTGCAGGCGAACAAGCGTGCCGCACTGGTTGCCGATGCCATCTGTCGCGGACAACGAGCATGACCGATCACATCTCCCTGTCCGGCATGCGCTTCCGGGGCAAGCACGGCGTCCTCGAGGAAGAGCTGCAGACGAGTCAGCCGTTCGAGGTCGATGTGGAGCTGTGGCTGGACCTGAGTCCGGCCGGGCGATCGGACGATCTGTCACAGACGGCCGACTACCGCGCTGTCTTCGACATCTGTCGGGAGACGATCGAAGGGCCGAGCTTCCGGTTGATCGAGGCTCTGGCGGAGGAGATCGCCGGTCGTGTCATCGCCCGATTCGAGACGCTGGAGTTCTCCGAAGTCGTGGTTCGAGTCCGCAAACCGGAGGTGGCGCTGCCGCGCGACCTTGACTTTGCGGCCGTCGAGATCCGGCGCCGACGACCTCGCCGCTCCTAGGCGGCGTTGGGCGGTCGCGTTCCCAGCGTGATCATGCGTGTCACGAAGATGCCGTCCCGGTAAACCTCGAGGCTGACCGTCCGGCCGGGCGCGTACTGAACGATGATGTCTTCCAACCGATGCGATTGATCGATCGGCTGGCTCTCGATTTCGGTGATGATGTCACCGGTCATGATGCCGGCCAAGTCGCCGGGGCTGCCGGAAGTCACCGCCTCCATGCTGACGCCGTTTGCGTCCTCGCGGTGAACCCACGCGCCCTGATCGAGCGGCAGCTTGTAGCGCTCCTTGATGCCCGGATCGATCAGCACGTAAGTAACCCCTATGAACGGCCGTGAGAGTGGCTCGCCGGCCAGGGCTTGCTGCATGATCGGCTTGGCGATGTTGATCGGGATGGCGAACCCGATCCCCTGGCCTGAGTCGACCTCCGCGGTGGCGATGCCGATGACGCGGCCGGATCCGTCGACGAGCGGGCCGCCGCTGTTGCCCGGGTTGATGGCGGCGTCGGTCTGGATCAGGCCGTGCAGCGTGACCGGGGTCGGTGAGGCGGCATCGTCGCTGGCGATGGAGATGTCGCGCCCGAGCGCCGAGACGATACCGGTGGTGACGGTGTTGGGATACTGCAGCCCCAGGGGGCTGCCGATTGCTATGGCAAGCTCCCCAACCTGGAGCGATGATGAGTCACCGATGGGCGCCGCGACCAGTCCGGTCGCCTCCACCTTGATGATCGCCAGATCGGTCAGGGTGTCCATCCCGTATACGGTCGCGGGCATGTGCCGGTCGTCCTTGAGCCGGATGGTCATGGTCTTGGCCGTGGCCACCACGTGCTTGTTGGTGAGAATCCAGCCGCGGGGGTCGTAGATCAAGCCCGACCCGACCGAGGTGTTTCCTTCCGCGTCTGTCGTCACGATCTGGACGACCGCCGAGCTGACCGCGGCGATCGCGGCGATCACGGTGGACTCGTCAGATTCGACCGAGACGCTCGGGCTGGTGGGAGCGGGGGCGGCCGTGGCGGTACTCAGGACGCCGGAATATCGAAGAGCAGCGTACGTTCCACCGGCTCCGAGGAGTGCGGCCACGAGCGAAGTCGCGAAGAGGACGCCCACGATGCCACGGCCGTACCCGCTGCCCGACGGCAGCCCCGGATCCCCGCCGTCGTTATCGGGTGATGGGCTCGGCTCAAACCAGCGTTCAGGCGTTGTCGCGTCCGGACTCTCCGAGTCCACCTTGTACGGCGCCTTCCACTGACGACGTTGGTCTGGTGAAGGCTCGAACCGCTGGGCTTCTGAGGAGCTGGGATCGGACATCAGGACGGCTAATCCGGATACGAGAATGGCGAGACGCGAATCCTAGGCACAAAGACGGATTCGCGCCCGGACGGCCCGGCCACGACGCTGCGCTGGAACCGTCATAAGTTTGCAATGGCCGAGGCTGCAGTTCCAGACTGAGATCGGTGAAGATTCCGCCACTCAGCCGGGGTCCAGGACCGGAGCCGGCGGAGGAATGGTCGGCGTGTCGCTCCCTTTGGCCGTTACGGCGCCGGTTGCGACGGCGTCGGCCGAGGTCCGCGGGTCCGCTGGAAGGGTGACCGTAAACGTGGTTCCGGATCCCACGCGGCTCTCGACCATGACTCGGCCGCCGTGCATCTCCACTATGGAACGGACGATGGCGAGACCCAGGCCGCTGCCGCTGCCGCGGGCTTCGTTGGCCCGCGATCCGCGATAGAACCGGTCAAAGATGTGAGGCAGTTCTTCCGATCCGATCCCCACCCCTGTGTCGATGACGCTGATGCGGCCGCCGCGCAGGTGTGGCGCCAGTGTCACTCGGACGGAACCGCCGCGCGGTGTGAACTTCAAGGCGTTGCCGATGAGGTTCGTCAGGACCTGACCGAGGCGCTGCGGGTCGTGGCGGGTTGAAACCGGCGTCTCCGGCATCTCGGCGGTGAGGCTCAGGCCTCGGCGTCGTGCGGAGACCTGGGCCTGCTCGACGGCGGATTCGACGGTGGCCCGGAGGTCGTACGGCCGGAGGTCAAGCCTGATCAGGCCCGAATCGAGCTTCGAAAGTTCGAGCAGGTTCTGGGCCAGCCAGTCGAGGCGTTCGATCTGCTGGGCACTCGCTTCGAGGAACTCCGTCCGTGCGGCGACATCGCTGCCGGCCTTCTCCTGGAGCAACTCGTTGAAGGTTCGAAGTGCAGCCAGAGGCGTCCGAAGTTCGTGCGAGACGTCTGCCAGAAATTCGCGGCTGATGTCTCGATCTCGCCGGATCACCTCCATCGTTCCTTCGACCTGATCGGCCATGGCGTTGAACTGGCGCGATAACTCTGCGATCTCTTCTCCGCCCGCCCGGGCTCTGTCGGCAGGCACGCGGCGAGATAGGTCTCCGTCGGCCATGGCGCGAGCCGCGTCCGTCAGGCGACGGAGCGGTTTTGTGAAGCGCCTGGCCAGCACGAAAGAAATCACTATGGCGAGAAAGAGAGCGCCGATCGAGATGATGAGGAGGAAGCCGATGACATTCGTAATGATGTTGTGGCGGGTCGTGTACGGCGCCGAAAGGCTGACCTCGAGGTACCAGGTGGGTTTCACTCCGGCCGGATCGACGAATTTGAAGGTTTGGGAATAGCTGACCGTGTCGCGCTCCTGGCCGCGCGACGGTTCGGCGGTCAGGTTGGCTCTAAAGGTGGACGCTGCCTGCGCGGGGATGAACTCCGTGCCGTGGGACGTCGTCGAGCCAAGACCGAATCGCAGTTCCAGATCTGCCTGAGCTACGTTGTTGGCGTAGTTGGACATGTTGGCTGCGTCGCCGATCTGGGTGCCGACCTCGGAATTCAGGATTCCGCTTGGGGAGACGACGATGCCGTTCGACTCATCCTGCTCAGCAGTGGCTTCGGCCTTCACCCTGACGATGGCTGCCACGGCGTTGGCACGAGCCTCGAGGTTCGTGGTCTCCTGCTGGCGCAGGTCGTTGTTGACGACCAAGACCGTGAGGATGGAGACGATTCCGACGGCTAATGCGAATACCAGCACGAACGCCAGCGACAGGCGTCCCTGGAAGGTGCGTGGGAGGGCCCGGGACATGGGCACGGATATGTTCTGAAGTCGTTCACCCGTTCCCGTGGCGTGGGTTGCGGCACCGGCTGCTCTCGTGGCCGCGCCCGCGGCTCGTCTTGCCCGGCTGGACGATGTCTTGGGGCCGGCCGGCGGGGTCGTGCCGGCGGCTCTTTCTGGCTTCTTCCGCTTTCGCCCCGGCGCCATTTCAGCGCTCCGCGAAGGCGTACCCCGCGCCGCGGACTGTCAAGACGAATCGCGGGCTGGACGGGTCGTCTTCCAGTTTCTCTCGCAGGTGGCTGACGTGGACGTTGATCGTCTTCTCGTCCTGGTCCAGCGCTTCGTAGTCGCGGATCAGCTCCAGAAGCTCTCTCCTGGAGTACACCCGGCCTGGCTTGCTGGCCAGATGCCTGAGGATCTCGAACTCGGTGGCGGTAAGGGGAATGCGGCGCTCGCCTCGCTGGACGCGCCGTCGCTCAAGGTCGATCAGCAGGTCGCCGTGGCGGAGCAACCGCCCGCCGCCCGCATCCGCGAGGTCGCCGTACGCCCGCCGCAAGAGAGCTTTGATCCGGCTCATCAGCTCCCGCAGGCCGAACGGCTTGGTCATGTAGTCGTCGGCGCCCAGCTCCAGCCCGATGACTTTGTCCATCTCTTCGTCCCGGGCGGTAAGGATCAAGACCGGCGCCTTCGAACCGCTGGTGCGGAGCCGGCGCAGAACCTCGAAGCCGTCGATACCCGGGAGCCGGACATCCAACACGATGAGATCGGGGCCCTCGCGCAGTGCGAACTCCAAGCCTTCTTCGCCGGACCTGGAGACCGCCACCTGGTAGCCCTCTTGCTGAAGGGCGTACTGGATTCCACGCGCGACCGCGTACTCGTCCTCGACGATCAGAATCGTTGCTGCCATGAGGCGATCGTACACCCGGCGAGCGCCGGCGGGGCGGCTGAGAGTCGGTCCACGCCGTCTCGCCTGCATGCGGCGTATCCAGTCATCACCTTCCCGTGGTAGGCTCCTAGGTCGAAGCGCCTCCGCAACGGTCAGTGCGCTCGATAGGCCCGCGCAGAGAGGTCTCAGTCAGTGTCAGCTCCCATCGTCACTTTGAACGCAACTCGCCGCACCGAGATCGGCAAGCACGTCGCGCAACTGCGCAAGACGGGCCGCGTGCCGGCAGTGGTTTTCGGCCACGGCCTGGACTCCATCCCGGTCTCCCTGGACGCGCATGAGTTCGATCACATTCGTCGAACTTCGCATTCCAACACGATCATCGAGCTCAAGATCGACGGCAAGGACAAGCACAAGGTGCTGATCCACGGCGTCCAGATCGAGCCGCGCCATCGTCACCTCGTACACGTGGACCTCTTCGAGCTCAAGAGCGGCGAAGAAGTCACGGTGGACATTCCGCTTCACGGCACCGGCGACTCGTATGCGGTCACCCGTCTGGGCGGGACGTTGCTGTACAACATCGATCACATTCGCGTCCGCGCTCTGCCGGAGAACCTGCCGGACTCGATCGAGTTCTCGGTCGATGGCATCTTGGACTTCGAGACCGCAATCCACCTTCGCGATTTGCCGCTCCCGGCCGGCGTGACTCTCTTGTCCGACGCGGACGAGATCGTCGCCAAGGTGGCCGCGCCGCACGTTGCCGAGGTCGTCGCCGAAGTCGAAGGCGCTGCCGTCGCTGAGGCACCTGCCGAAGAGGCCGACGCCAAGGCGTAATCGGCCGCGCCCAGGCGGGCGGAGGCGTCCGCCGGGAACCTCCGGAATAGAGCCGTCGCCGCGCCCCCTGCGCCGCTGTGTCCTACGATGCATAGGTGCCGGGCATAGCAGTCTCCAGAAGCGGCCTGCGCCGGACTGTGCCCGTTCTGGCCGCGTTCGTCGTGGGTGCTGTTGCGTACGCGCCTCTGTATTGCTATCCGCTGCTCGCGCCCGAGTTTGAGAAGACCTTCCACACGTCCCGTGAGCTCGGGCAGATGCCGTGGACGGTGTTCCTGATCATCTCCGCGGCCTGCTCCCCAGTGCTCGGTCGCGCCTTCGACATGGTGGCCGACCGGATCCTGCTCCTCGCCGGGGCCGTGTTTCTCGCCGCCGGCTGGTTCGTGGCGTCAATGGCTACCGACGTCGTCTTTTTGATGGTCGCATTTGGGGCGCTGCTGGGCATAGGCGTCCAACTCGTATTCGTGGGAACTACTACCGCGATCTCGCGCCGCTACGCGGGAGTGGCCGGGCTTGCCCTGGGAGTGGCCTATGCCGGGCCGGGCATCGGCGTGGCACTGGCTCTGCCGCTCGCCGCCGGTCTGCTGCCCGGGATCGGATGGCGCTCCACCGCGGCCGTCTTCGGCGCCATCTCGCTGATTACGATTCCGTTCGTGTGGGTTATGACGATGGGACCGGCGGTGCTGGTGGCCGCGTCTGAGAAGAAGGCCCGGGGTGGGGAGGCGCCTGCGGCTGCTCCGCATGGATCCGGTCTGCACGAGACATCGGCACCTGGCGTTGTCGCCGCATCGCAGGAGCTTTTGCCGCCCGGCAGCCACTCGCGCCGGGATGCTCTGCGCCGCACGGTCCGCACCAAGCGGTTCATCATCCTGCTCGTTGGGGCGGTGGGGATCGGCTGCATCGACGAGGGCATCTTCCAGATGTCGTCCCGGCACGCCGTATCCCAGGGGATAGACGCCGGCTTCGCGGCCACGATGCTGGCACTCCAGTGCTATGCGTACGTTGCCGGCCAGGTGATCGGCGGCGGGCTCTCCGACCGCTACGGGCGACGCTTTGTCGGGCTGGCGTGTGCGGGCCTGATCCTCATCGGCATCACCGGCATCTTCGTCTCGAACGGGTCGCTTCTAGCGGTGGCGGTCGTAGGCAACCTCGTCTATGGCTTCGGCATCGGCGCCACCATCGCCATCCGGTCCGCCGCATTCTCGGATGTGTTCGGCGGTCACAACTTCGGTGCCATATTCGGGATCACCGCCATGGCCTATCCGCTGGGCGGAGTCATCGTGATGAATGTGGGCGGCATCATGTACGACCGGGTTGGTAATTACTGGCCCGTGTACGGCGTGGCCCTGGTATCCGTGGTGGCGTGGTCCACGGCGTTGGTCATTGCGGGGCCGCGCCGGCACGGCCTGCGCAAGCGCATACGCGGGGTTCGGGAGCGGTTGCCCGCTTAGTTACGCAACCTCCCGCCTGATCGTCGCCGCTGCGAGGACTACGAAGACGGCGGCGATTCCCGTAAGCACTCCGAGATCCAGGAGTACCTGGGGCGAGGAGAGGTCCGCGCCGGCGATCATCACCTGGCGCAATCCGTCGATGGCGTATGTGACAGGTAGGATGCGGGCGATTGGCTGGAGCAGGTTCGGCAGCTGCTCGATTGGCCAGAAGAAGCCGCCCAGCAACCCCTGGGGGACGATCACGATCGGAATGAATTGCAGGATCTGCATCTCGCTGCGAGCAAACGTGGAGAGGAAGATTCCGAGCGAGACCGCGCCGAGCCCGAGCACCAGCACGAGCAGATAGGCGATCAGCGGGTTGCCGATCGTATGAACGCCGAGCCCGATCCCGAACTCCGGCACCGGTCCCAGTGCCGGAACCGATAGCCGGCCGATCACGAAGGCCAGCACCAGGGCGACCTGAATCGTTGCGAAGAAGCCGAAGCCGAGGCTGTAGCCGAGCACGATTTCGGCCCGGCTGACCGGCGTGGCCATTAGGCGTTCTAGGGTGCCGCCAATGCGCTCCCGCAGGAAGCTAATGCCGGTGAGGATGAACACGAAGAAGTAGAGGAAGAAGCCGACGACTACGGGCGCCAGCGAGTCGAGTGTCGTCGCGGTCGGCGAGCCGTATATGGTCGTGCGGTCGATCGTCGGCAGGACGGCGCCGGCGGCGCTCTCGGCGACTGCCGAGAAGAGCGCCTTCTGGACCGCCGGCAGGGCCGAGGCCTCGGCGGTGGGATTGAGGCCCAGGGTCATGATCTCGAAGCGGCGGTTCTCGAGACTGAAGTCCGACGGGATGACAACCACAATGTCCAGCTGCTTGTCCTTCAGCATCTGCCGCGCCGTCGCGTCATCCGCGACGGAGCCGTCCAGGGCGATGCCGGACTGGCCGCCGAGAACGTGGCGCAACTCGCCCGAGACCACGGCCGACGCCTGGCTTTGCTGCGCGTCGACGACCGCGACACGGGCCGTCGTGGACTGTGAGCTGCTGAGCACCCAGCCCAGCAAGGCGATGATCGCGATGGGGGCGAGGTAAAGGAGCGCCAGCGAGCGGGGATCGCGGCGGAATTGGGCGATGATTCGGCGGAAGACGGTTGCGACTCTGAGCATGCTCATCGGGCGATCTCCTTCCCTCCTGCGGCCGCGGTGCCGGCAGTCTCGCCGGCAAAGCCCAAGAAAGCCGTTTCTAGGTTGTCCGTGTGTGCTCGGTTGCGCAGCTCCTTCGGCGTCCCTTGGGCCAGGACGTGCCCGTCTCGAATGAAGAGCAATTCATCGCAGCGATCGGCCTCGTCCATCACATGGCTGGAGACCAGGAGCGTCGCTCCATCTGCGGCCAGTCGGTGGAAGTGGTCCCAGAACTGGACTCTCAGGGCAGGGTCCACCCCGACCGTGGGTTCATCCAGGAAGATCACCGAAGGGTGGTGGGCCAGGGCGCAGGCCATGGAGAGGCGTCGCCGCATGCCGCCGGACAGCTGCATCGCCGGAGTGCCGGAACGCGTGTCCAGTTCCACAAACTCAAGGGTCTCGTGCAGCCGAGTCTTGTCCGTTACGCCGTACAGCGAGGCGAAGAATGAGAGGTTCTCCCAAACGGACAGTTCTGGGTAGATGCCGTCAGATTGGGTCATGTACCCAATGTGCTCCAGGTTGGTCCGTGATGGCATCTTGACGCCGAGAACTCTGACGGTGCCGCTGGTGGCGGAGGCGAGGCCGGTGAGCAGGCGAATCAGAGTGGTCTTGCCGGAGCCGTTGGGCCCGAGCAGGCCGTAGATGCGGCCGGGCGCCAGGCTCATGTCGATGCCGGCGACGGCTTCGATCAGCCCGAAACTCTTGCGCACTTGAGTCGCCTCGATCGCCGGAGTGACGGGCTCGACGGGCGCCGGCGTTGCGGTTGAAGTCGCGATTGTGGCCATAGAGCGCCTCCTTAGCTGGCGGTCGGGAGCGCGGCGCCGTGGAGAAGGAGATCCACGTACGCCTCGACGTTGTCGATGGCGGGATGAATTCCGAGACGGGCCAATTCGCCGAAGACCTGCGGTCCAAGGACGATGAGAAGGAATACCGGCCCGAATAGCGCTTGAATCAGTAGGGCCGGATCTATGGGGCGGAGATTGCCCGTTTGAATTTGCACTCCGAACCAGGCCATCATCATCGGTGCGCCCTGGCCTATGACCTCGGACATGACGACCCGCGCGAGTTCCGGGTCCTGTGAGGAGTTGGCGGCGAGATTCCGAACCAGGTCCGACCTCGCGCTCATGGCCGCGTAGTAGGCGCGAGCGATGACGATCAGGCCCTCTCGCGCGCCGAGACCCATGGACGGCACGATATGGGCGCGCAGTTCTTCTACCGGGCTGACCCGATGGGCAACTGCCAGGAGCAGTTCGGCTCGGTCGGCAAAGTGGTGGTAGAAGGCGCCCTTGGTGAGGCCGGCTTCGTCGGCGATCGCTTCGATGGAGATCAGACCGCTACCGGGACGCGACAGGAGACGGACGGCCGAGTCGATGAGGCGGTCGCGGGTCGGCTCATCCTGGGCGGAGGCCGTGTCGAGACCCTCGGCGGCTAGCGCGGCCCGGAGACCTTTGAGGCCGCCGAAGTAGTGGTGGATGGTCTGGCGAGAAACACCCGCCTCGGCCGCGACGTGCTGGATCGAAAGCGTCGCCGGGTCCGCGGCGAAGGCACGGCGAGCGGCCGCAAGGATGGCGCCGCGCGTGGCATGGGCCGGTGGCGGGGGCGGAACTTGGTCCGACTGGTCAGTCATGCGTACCAGTATGCATGTCCTGTCAAGTCTGTGTCGGCAGACGCGCGGCGGTAGGTCCGGCACCTCGAGTGCTCGGGTCGGCCGGGAGTGCGGCGTGGCTCGGCCCGGCCGGCCTGGCCCGGCTGGCCTGGACGTGGTTCGGTCCGGCTCGCTGCCGGCGCGGAACCACTTCTTGCGTTTTGCAACTGGTACTTGCGCGGCGCGAAAAAGAACGATCGCGCGGAGGCCGTAAGGCGCTTGATATGCGTGAATTGCCCGGGTTCGCGCACAAATCAGAGTCGTGGGGCGCACTCACGTCCGGAATCCTCGCGCGACGCAACTGGTAGTTGCATTCCGCAACATGTCGCCGACCGGCAGCGCCCACTGATGGAGCCGGGCCCGTCCCCGCGCGCCGTGCACTCTGTCGCACCACTCTTCTGGGCGGATTCCGCTCCACGCCCGAATCCCACATTAGGGCTTGTCTTCGGGGCTATCCTGAGCATCGCAGTCGCCGCAGGAGTTGGATCGATGACCGTAGTAGATACAGTTCGCGACACAAGTCGCGCTCTCTGGGGAAAGCCTGCACGGTCATCCAAGTACGAAGTCGACGGCTATTCCGTTGAAGTCCTCAAGTGGGAAGCGAAATCCAACCCGGAGAACGTGGTCATCTACCTGACGGTCGGCGCTTCGGCGTTCCCGCTGCCCGATGGTCCGGCCGACCACCGCCACGAGTTTTTCATCGGGCTGCTCCCGGCTCGCGATCAAGTCGCCAACTCGCTGGCGGCTCTCTCCCTGTACTCCGTCCGTGAAGGGGTGATGCTGGACCACGGTCACACGGTGCCGGCGGACGGTGCACTCTGGCGTGGATCGGCGATGACTACTTTTCTGATCACACGTCCGCGATCGGATCTGCTGCCGCCGCTCGAGTCGCCCGACGGCACCACGGTCGAATTCCTGCAGGCCATCCCGATTTTCGAGTCGGAGCGGGCCTACAAGAAGGAGCACGGCGTGGACGCGCTGATGGAGTGCTTCGCCGAGCAACACACACCCTTCTGGGATCCGGATCGTTCGCCAAACCCGGTCTGCCTGTCTCGCTCCGGGTTGGGATCGGGGACGTTCCTGGGAGTCTGAGGCGCCGGGCGCCCGGTCGCCGGGTGCCGACGAGCCGGGCGCCGACGAGCCCGAATTCGGGTGCCTAATCGGCAGCTTCCGGTAGTGCCAGATCTGCCACGGCATCCGCCTTCACGTCCGCGGCCGGACGGCGCGCCCTGAATGCCGATCGCAATTCAACGAACTGAACTGCCACTACGGCGCAGGCCGCGAGCAGGAATGCTCGAACTACGCCGAGCGGCTCGAGAGTTGCTGCCAGCACCGCGAGGAATGAGGCAAAGCCGAGCAGCCCATGGGTCATGCCGCGCATCACGCCGATGGTTCGCTCGGGACCCTCCTGGGCGTGGGTGAAAAGCGCCAGGACGGCCGCGATCGTAGGGATCGTGGTCAGCATCCCACTGATCGTGGCGCCGAACATCGGGCCGGCAGTCGTGACGAAGACGACCATGGCGGCCCCAGCGATCATGCGTGTGGGCAAATCCGACTTTGCTGTAGCTCGCCGGGACGTGGGCTGAGCCTGCGGCAGAAGTCTGCGCGAAACGAGGAGGATGCCGATGGTGACGATGAACGCCGGGGCGAGCCCCCACGACGACACTACCAGCATCACGGCCCAGGTTGCCACGAAGGCGCCGTAGGCGGCGGCTCCGGCCAGCGGCCAGCCGACGCGGCGGCATACCCGAGCGTAGACCAGGCAGAAGACGCCGCAGCCGCCGGCTCCGCCCAGGGACGCCGCCGCCGACGTCGCGGCAAAGGCCGTGTTCTGTTCCAAAGCCAGGAAGAGGAGGATCGGTCCGCCCTTGGCGGGCACCGCGCCCAGAATCCCGCCGACCGCGGGGCCGTAGCGATGGCTGGCCAGCGTGACGATGCCGATCATCATCACGGGCAATCCGATCTTGAAGAACAGGTCGATCATTTCGGACCCAGGCTAACCCGGCATGGCGGATTTCGCTTGGGCTCTAGCGCCGCACCCCCGCGAGAGAAGCAGAGAACCGGCGGGGCTGCGGTGGCGCCGCCGGTTCTCTGTCGATAGGACGCGGACGTCTGCCCCGTTACGGATTGATGGTGTATGAACCCGCCGCCAGAACCTCACCGCTCGCGTTCTTGACCGAGACAGTGTGCGTTCCCACGGATGATCCTCCGGTCGAAGTGCAGGTGAACGTCCCGGTGC
>DASVJA010000193.1:0-19138 GCA_036386115.1 Candidatus Limnocylindrales bacterium | reverse complement strand
AAGCCGAACATCAGGCCCACCACGGACTGGTCCATGCCGAGCCTGTGCAGAACGAGCAGCGGCACCACGATCTCGATGACGCCGCCGCTCAGGTTCAGCACTGAGAGCGAAACGGCCAGCGACCGCAAGGTCCTGTTGTTCCAGGTGTAGACGAGACCGAGCCAGGCGTCGCGCATCAGATTTCCGGTCGAGGCCACGGCCGTGCGCGGGTCCGGCGACCCGATCATGACCAGCGCGGAAACCAGGTAGGCCGCGCCGATGATCGCCAGCGCGGCCTCAAACCCCAGGATCTGGGCAAAGACGGCCCCAAACGGCGCGCCCACCACGGTGGCCAACACCCAACCGTTCGAGTCGACGGCGTTCACTCGCTCCCAGAGCGACTCGGGCACCATGAGGGGGAAGAGGCTGCGCAGACCGCTGCTGCTGAGCGGACCGGTGATGGAGGCGACGAGGGCTATGGCGATGAGTAGAGCAGCAGGCAACTCATCGGCGAGCGCCAGGCCGGCGATCAGGAACAGCGAAGCGGCTGCCACGACGTAGTCGAGGATGATCAGGCGGACGCGCCCATGTCGGTCCAGCAGCGCGCCCGCAATTGGGCTGATGACCATCCCTGGGGCGATGCTGGAGAAGGCAACCAGGCCCGCGAGCTGGGGCGAGTCATAGCGCTGCAGGGCGAAGAGGATCACCACGATGCTCACCATCGACTGGGCGATGCGTGAGATCTGCATCGAGAGCAAGACGCGTCCGAGCGAAGGAACGGCCAGGAGGGCGCGGTAGGAGGACTTGGGCGCGGTTTGGGTGGTCACAATGTAGAGCGTGCCACACGTCGAGCTTGCGCGCCGGGAAGGCCCTGTGGGGTGATCAAGCGCCCGTCAATCGGCCCTCAGGCAGAGCGGCCCCAGAGCGGATCGATGATCCTCGGCGCGCTGGAACTCTCGGCGACTGCCTCGTTGAGAGTGGCTTGGCCCTGGGTCGAGGTCGCGGCCGCCGCGCTGCTGAATGCCGCCGCTGCCGCAGACGCAGTCGACTTCGGTTGCGGCGTCTGGACCCCGATGATGGCCAGGGCCTGTTCCGCGCTGCTGTGGGAGATATTGGTCAGGAGAGGCAGCAGCGACGTACCGGCGAAGAGTCCGCCGTTCTCGCCCGCCCCACCGTACACACCGGCGACGGACCCCGGATCCAACCCCCACTGGCTCGAGACCAATGCCGCGTTGATTGTGTTGGTCGAGGCCGCGGCGGCGAGGTTTGCGGGCGGCAGACCAGTCGGAGTGGTGGTCGTCTGGCCGGCCTGAACAGCCTGCGCCGCTTGCGTGGTGGTCGAATTGATCGATCCGATGGCATCCATATCGGAGCAGTCGGTTGATAGGGGCCAAGGATTAGGGGATTCCCCTATCTAGTGTTGGCCGGATGCACCGCAGGGTCAGCCGGCGGGCGGCTCCGAGATCTTGGGCTGGGCCGGCACGGCGGGCTCCGCAGCAGCCTCAAGCTGGGCCGGCACGGCCACAGACTCATCCGGCGCCATCGTCGCGCCGATCTCCGCCAGGGCAAGAGCCACTGCTTGTCTTCGCCGTCTGCGGGCCTGCCAAAGAATCGCCAACAGCAGGCCTGCCAGGATCACGATCGCAGCTCCGATCCGCAGCAGGCCTTGAGTGCTTGAGCCATTCACTTGATCCGACGCGGCCTGCGCCTCTGAGGCCGCAGAGTCCGGCTTGCCGGCCTGCAGGTCGGAACGGGCCCGGTTGAGTGTTCCGTCCAGATCTGCCCCAAGAAGTCCGATGGCTTGCAGCGGGTTCGTGCCGGCCGAGTGCAGTCTGGTTGCGTTGTCGATCTTGGCGGCGGCGTCGACCGCCTTCTTGGTGAGCGTCAGGAGATCGTCGAGATCGGCCGCCGTGGCCGCCGCTTCGAACTGCTTCTCGATCGCCGTGCCGTCCAGCGAAAGGCTGGGCAGGGTCCTCGCGATCTGGTCGCGAAGGGCGAGGATCTGGCCGGCCACGGCCATCTCCTTGTCCGCCGCCGGGAAATCCCAGGCGGCCATCGATTCTCGCACCGCCACTGGGAGATTCCATCCGCCGGCCGTGGCGATCAGGGCGTGATACGTGCTCCGGCTGCTGGATCGCGCGGTCAACGTCGCCGCATCGAAGGCGCCCCAGGTCGACAGGATCGTCTGGGCTTGATCCAGATTTGCGATACCGGCCGGGACCATGCCCAGTTCATCGAAGAGATCCAGCACCTGCATGGCAGTAACCGGCTTCGAGCCGGCGGCCGATTTTGTGTCCGGGTAGGCCGTTTCGCCGGAGGCGATGGCGGCGATTACGGCCTTGAAGCGATCCGGGCCGATAGCGCCCGCAACGGTTGTGAAGAAATAGCAGGCGGCATCGGCTTGCCATGCGGCAACGTTCGATTCCTGGAGTGCGGTGTCGTACGTGAGCGATTGCCAGGTGGCGAGGTTCGCGAGTCCCGAGCCGGGATAGGCTCCCGGGGCTCCGCAGGGCGTGTAGTTGCCCGGGCCCGCTGCCGACTCGGCGTATCTGGCCAGTCCCTCCGACGTCCACCGGTCCTTGAGCAACCCCGAGTTGAACCAGATATGGGCCAGGGCGTGAGTCAGGTCGCTCTGGGTGGAGGTCTCGGGCAGGCCGATCATCATCCTGGTTGGGTCGTAGGAGATGCCCTGATCTTGCAGCCCGCCGCCGCTCTCCAGGATTCCGATCGTCTTGCCCGGCATCTTCAGACCGCTGAGGTCCTCCAGGGACTTGACGGATCCCGCCAGCTCGTCTCGGATCGTCAGGCTCCAGGAAGTGTCCTCGGGCCAGCTCCGGAGGTCGAACGTCTGATCCCCGGCCGTCACCGCAGTGTGGATCAACTCGGCCGCCCTGGTCGCCTCGACACATGAGTAGAACTGCTTCGGGGTTGGGATCTCGCCGCTCGAGAATGTCTGTTTGCCCTCGAGATCGGACGTCCTGGTGACTGTATCGCCATCGAGGACCTGGAGATCGAAACCGTCCGGCACGACAACGGAGACGGATCCGGTGTCCTGACCGTTTCCGATCGCGCACAGGCTGGCGTATGCCGATCCGGCCCTGAAGCCGCCCGTCGCACCCGGTGCTGCCGGGATTGCGTAGCTGGCGGTCACGACTCGCGTCTGGTTGTAGTAGACGCTCGGGTAGCTGAGCTTGACGACCTTGTAGTACTGGCCGCTCTTGTCGATCGACTGAGACACGGAGCCGGCGTCCGACGTTGCTGAGACTGGTCCGGCGGAGACGGGCACGATGATCGAAGTGCTGTTCCAGAAGTAATAGATGAGACCGCCACTCGTGGTCTGGCTGGGCGACGTGTTGGTGACGGAAATTCGAACCGTGACCTGGATGACGTTGGTGCTCGGGTTGATCTCGTATGTCGTGACGCCAGATTCGGTCATGCCGTCGGAGGCTTGCGCGGACCGCGGAGTCGCAACGAACAAGGAAGCGGCCATGACGACTGGAGCAAGCAACAGCGATGGCCGGATTCGCACCTGGTGGTCCTTCCTGTACGGCGGTCGGAGCCTGAAGCGCTCCGGCGGCGGTGACGGCGCGACCCGATGCGGCCTACCCGATCTCCACCTCGGACAACAGGATACGAACCCGAGCGCCTCAGGTCCAACTGAGGCCCGTAGCGACACACAAGGTGGCACGGCGAGGGGTTATCGTGGCTGCCAATGCAGCTCATCGATGGCAATCCGGTATTGGCCGCGACTGATCTCGTCGGCTTTTTGGCCTGCGAGCATCTCGTTGGACTGGAATTGGGCGCGATGGCGGGACTGGTGGCGAAGCCCGTCCGGCTGGATCCCGAGATAGACCTCATATCCAGACGGGGGTTGGAGCACGAGGCTCGCTATCTGGGGGGTCTGGAGGATGGCGGCCGGCAAGTCACGCGGATAGATCCCGGCGACCACGATGCTCCGGCTCAGGATCGCCTGATCCGGTTGAGGGCGGCGGCAGCGGCCACGACCGAGGCGCTCCGGCGTGGAGACGACGTCATCTACCAGGCCACCTTCTTCGACGGCCGGTGGTTGGGATTGGCGGACTTCCTGCTTCGCGTGGAGTATCCCAGCGCTCTGGGGGCGTGGAGCTACGAAGTGGTTGACACGAAGCTCGCTCGCCACGTCAAAGCCTCTGCGTTGCTGCAGATGTGCTCCTACGTGGAGCAGCTCACGGAGATCCAGGGCTTTCAGCCGGAGTGGATGCATGTGGCCCTGGGAGGCAGCTCGCGAACCGTCGAGCGGCACCGCGTGGCGGACTACATGGCCTACTACCGCATGGTCAAGGCGGCGTTCGAGGCTCGCGTGGAAGCGGACGGAGGTTACTCCCATGCGGTCTACCCGCCGACCGCCACGTATCCGGAGCCGGTGGAACATTGCGACGTCTGCCGCTGGCAACTCACTTGCGCCGCGAAGAGGCGCGCTGATGACGACCTCTCCCTGGTCGCCGGAGCGCCCTCGCGATTGAGACGGGCGCTGAAGACGGCCGGCGTGGCTTCGCGACGCGGGCTTGCGGCGATGGAGTTGCCACTTCCGGAGCCGGTGGAAGGCGTCCATGCGGCCACGCTGCTGAAGGCCAGGGAGCAGGCGGCCATCCAGGTACGGGGCGAGGATGCGGGCAACGTCATCTACGAGTTGCTGCCGTCCGGACGAACACCGGACGGCGAGATCGAGTTGGACCGTGGTTTGACGAGTCTGCCGAAGCCGCGCCCCGGAGACCTCTTCTTCGACATAGAAGGCGATCCGTTCGCGCTGGATGACGGCGTGGAGTATCTATTTGGAGTCCTGGAACCGGGCCTCCTCGGCTTGGACGGCGAGCCCACCTTCCACGCCTTCTGGGCCGTGGACGAAGCCGGGCAGGTCACGCCGGAGGCGGAGAAGCGGGCCTTTGAGGCCGCGATTGACCTGATGACGGACCGCCTCGCCGGGGATCCGGAGATGCACATCTATCACTACGCGCCGTACGAGCCTTCGGCCGCGGGTCGGTTGATGGGCCGCCATGCAACCCGGGAGGAGGAGGTCGATCGCCTGCTGCGCGGCAAGGTGTTCATCGATCTGTTCCGGACAGTTCGCCAGGGTCTGCGCGCCTCCGTAGAGAGCTATTCGATCAAGAAGCTGGAGCCGCTATACGACCTCGCCCGAGACGAAGGGCTGCGCGACGCGGGATCCAGCATCGTGGCCTTCGAGAGCTGGCTGGCGGACGCGGATACCGGTCTGGCGACGCCCCGCTCTCCTCAGACGGACGAGACGCTCCAGAGCATCGAGCGCTATAACCGCGACGACTGTGTTTCCAATTGGAAGTTGCGGGACTGGTTGGAGGGTCGGCGCCGGGAGCTTGCGGCCGCTATCGGTGAGCGGTTGCCCCGGCCGGAGCCCGCGGGGCCGGAGGCTGCGGAGGAGTTGTCGGCGAAGCTGGCCCATGTTGCCGAAGTCTCAGAGATGCTCTGTGCCAGTGCGCCTGAGGATCCGGCGAAGAGAACGGCCGCGGAGCAGGCCCGCTGGCTGCTGGCGCAGCTCTTGAGCTGGCACCGGCGGGAGGAGAAGTCGTTCTGGTGGCGCTACTTCTATCTGATGGAGAGCCTCACGGACGATGACCGGGTTGACGAGCGGGAGCCGATCGGCCGGTTGGAACTGGTTGGGCTGGTCGGTGAGGTGGCCCGCTCCAAGGTCTACCGCTTCAGATATCCGGAACAGGAGCACGCCATCCAGGCGGGGACGGAGGTCCGCGACCCGGCCACCGGCAAGTCACCCGGATCGGTGGTGGCGGTGGATCCGGTGGCTCGAACCCTGGATCTGAAGCGCGGACCAAGAACGGATGGCCAGCCCCCAACCTCCCTGGTGCCCTATACGAGGGTGGACACCGCTCCGCTCAAGGAGAGCCTGCTTCGGATCGGGGAATGGGTCGTGGGGAACGGCATAGATAGGCCCGGCGAATACTCGGCGGCGCGAGATCTTCTGCTTCGGCGCCCACCACGGATTGCTGCGGGCGGGCCGCTCTGCCGGGACGGGGAGACGACACTGGAGGCCGCAACACGCCTGGCGCCGCAGCTGAAGGGCGGCTGGCTGGCCGTTCAGGGACCGCCCGGATCGGGCAAGACCTATCTCGGAGCAGAGGTTGCGGTCGAACTGGTTCAGCGTGGGCTGAAGGTGGGCGTGACCGCGAACAGCCACAGGGTGATCGGCAATCTGCTGGACAAGATCGCCGAAAGGGCGGGAAAGCGCGGAGTGGCCGTTCAGATCGGCCAGAAGCCGGATCTCTCGGGCGACTGCACATCCGACGCGGCCCGGCCGTTCAAGGATGCCGGTCAGTTGCTGGGGGCGTTGTCGGCCGGCGAGGTGAATGTCGTTGGCGGGACGGCCTGGCTCTGGTCTAGGCCTGAGTTCGCAGGGTCGGTGGATGTGCTGATCGTGGACGAGGCCGGGCAGCTTGCCCTTGCCAACACGGTTGCCGTTGCCGCGGCCGGCGGCAGCCTTGTCCTGCTGGGCGATCCACAGCAGCTCGATCAGCCGCTGCAAGGCACTCATCCACCCGGAGCCGAAGCGTCCGCCCTTGGACACGTGCTGGCCGGCCATTCCACGATTCAGCCGGAGGTTGGTCTCTTCCAGGAGCGGACGAGGCGGCTCCACCCGGACCTGTGCCGCTTCACTTCGGAGGTCTTCTACGAGGGGCGGTTGGCCTCGGAGGAGTGGCTTGCCCGACAGGACCTGACGGCGCGCGGCCCCTTCACCGGAACCGGCGTGAGGTTTGCCCCAGTCGCTCACGAAGGCAACCGCAACGAGTCGCTCGAGGAGGCGGCCGCGGTTGCGGAGATCATCCGCGGGCTTGTGGATGAGGGAGGAAGCTGGACCGAATCGGACGGGAAGAGGAGCAAGCTGCTGCTCAAGGATGTGCTTGTGGTCGCCCCATACAACGCCCAGGTTGCGGCGATCACGAGAGCCCTGCCCGGAGTCAGAGCCGGTACCGTCGACAAATTCCAGGGCCAGGAGGCTCCGGTCTCCATCTATTCGATGGCTACGTCGAGCCCGGAAGATGCGCCGCGCGGAATGGAGTTCCTTTACAGTCTCAATCGCCTGAATGTCGCCACGTCACGGGCGCGCTGCCTGGCCATCGTCGTGGCGAGTCCCGCCCTCATACGCGTACGCGCCCATACGCCGCGCCAGATGCAGCTCGCGAACGCTTTGTGTCGGTTCATCGAGATGGCGGCGGAGGTACAGGGCCGCACCAGCGGGTGGCCGGCGTAGGCCGGGGCGGTGGCCTGGACCGGGCTGTCGCCCTTCCTCCGTATACTTCCCCGTTATGACGCCAGCAACTCGGTTGCGCAGCCCGGCTGTGTCCGCGGACGGCTTCCGGCGAGGCGATCTCCTGTATTTCCTCATGGTGTTGGTGGCGTACGTCGCCGCGACGGCGTTGGCGATCGAGTTTCACGGCCTCGGTCTGGACAGGATGATGATCGTCGCCGAGCAGGCCCTGCACGGCCGCCTCGATTCGAGCACCTTCCAGGGCACGGTCGACAGCGTTCAAGTCGGCGGACGTTACTACCTCGCGCTCGGACCGCTGCAACTCGCGGCCTACCTTCCGTTCGCCGCAATACCCGAGTTGCAGCGAGTCGGCGGCTACATCGCGGGACTTCTCTTTGGGATTCCGGCCGCCTGGCTGGCCTTGCCACTTGTCCGTGCGTACGGGGCCAAGGGTCGCGCAGCCTACTGGATTGCCGGGTTCACGGCCTTTGGCTCGCTGCTCTTCTGGACCTCCGTCTTTGGCGTCCCGTACTACCTGGCCCATGCCGAAGCGTTTCTGGCCCTGAGTCTCTTCCTGCTCGAGTGGGCCGGCAAGCGACGGCCAATCCTGCTCGGCCTCTGCCTGGGCATCGCCTTCCTGGCCCGCCCGACAATTGTCCTGGCGGCGATTCCATTCGGGGTTGGGTTGCTCTGGGCTCGCAGGGACGAACTGGGCGGTATGGCTCGCACAGGTTTGGCTTTCGCCTTTCCGATCGCCGGCGCGATAGCGCTGTACGGCTGGTTCAACTGGGTTCGCTTTGGGTCCGTCCTCGAGTCTGGCTACTCGATCTCCGTGTTGCAGGTGCCGTGGCTGCAGGAGGCCAGGGCCCAGGGTCTATTCACCCCGTGGCACATCCCGGCCAACATCTACTTCGGCCTGCTTGAGCCGCCGGACCTGACCGGGCGATTTCCGTTCCTGGCGCCGGATGCCTGCGGTATGTCCATGCTGCTTGTCTCGCCCGCGTTGCTGACCGCTGTCTATGCCGGTTTTCGCGACCGAACGGCGCGTCTGCTCTGGGTGGCCGCCGCAATCGTGGCCTTGCCCGTGTTCCTGTACTACGGCGGGGGAGTAGTCCAATACGGCTTCCGGTACTCGTTGGACTTCACACCGTTTCTGATCGCCCTCATGGCGATGGGGTCCGGACGCTGGACGGGCCGACGCGAGAGGATCCTGGTGCTGGCGAGTATTGCTTCCGTGGCGATCGGGATCTGGTGGTACGCCAACTTCTGAAGTATCCGCGGAGCCGATACTTCAGACCGGCGAAACCCTTACGCCTTTGGCAGTCGACCGTAAAGTTCGCGATAGACCGCAGAACGCTCCGCATATGTCGCGACCTGCGCCGGATTCGGCTCCATGACGCGGGTATCCTCGGGGAGCGGCCAGGTGGATTTGGCGGTCGATGGGGCAATGCCGGCCGCGACGGCACCCAGGAGGGCTGCTCCGCGGGCCGAGGCATGTTCCGTGGCTCCCAGCGTGACGGGCATGTCCAGGACATCGGCGAGGATCTGCTGCCAGAGGCGGTTCACCCCGCCGCCGGCAACAACGCCGGACTTGGGCTCAATTCCAAGACCGCGCATGAGGTTCATGCCCTCGGCCAGAGCAAACGCCACGCCTTCGAGCACGGCACGGGTTATTTCTGCCGGGCCGTGCCCGACGGAGAGTCCGACAAGCGCGCCCCGGGCCGTCGGGTCGAAGTGAGGTGTTCGCTCGCCACGCAGGTAGGGCAGGAACAGCAACCCGTCGCTCCCGGCCGGGACCTTCGCTGCTGCTGCGAGGAGCTCGCGCGCTCCGTTCGGATCGCCCGGCCTGAGCAGGCGCACGGCCCAGTCCAGCGAAGCGGCCGCGGAGAGAATCGCGGCCATGACGCACCACTGCTCGGGTACGACGTGGCAGAGGCCGTGTAGCCGCCCCTCGGGATCGAACGTCGGCCTGGCGACCGGCGCCAGAACCTGGCCGCCGGTGCCCAATGAGATCAGAACCTGGCCATCCGCCTCGGCCTCGCTGGGCAGTCCCAGGCCTAGAGCAGCCGCAGGCGCGTCGGCGCCACCCACAGCAACCCCGATCCCGGCCGGAAGGCCCAAAGCTCGGGCGGCATCTTCACGAAGCCCGCCGGCGCAGCCCTCGGATTCGGTCAGTGGAGCCAGGCGGCCGCGATCGATCTCCAGGCGTCGGCAGATCTCATCCGACCAGTTCCTGGCCTTGAGGTCGAACATGAGCGTGGCTGAGGCGTCGGAGACGTCTCCGTAGATTTCCCCGGTGAGGCGAGCGCGAAGTGCGTCCTTGGGTTGGACGATCCAGCTCGTGCGAGCCATCACGTCCGGTTCATGGCGTGCAACCCACATGATCTTTGGCGCCGTGAAACTCACGTTCGAGCGGTTGCCGGTGATTGCAACCAGCTCCGGGCGCGGGATGCGTCGCTCGATCTCCGCTGTCTCCGCATCGGCCCGGCCGTCGGACCACATGATGGCCGGGCGGATGGCAGCCATGTTCGAGTCCAGGAACACGGCCCCGTGCATCTGGCCTGTCATGCCGATGGCATCGACGCGGGCGCCTCGAAGAGCGGGCCTTGCCAGCAGCTCTGACATTGCCAGCCGCAAAGCGTCCCACCAGCGGTCCGGATTTTGCTCGGCGTAGCCGGGATGGCGCGTATCGGTGGCGTAGGAGGCCATCGTTACGCCGAGGGAAGCCCCCGCCTCGTCGAGCGCGAGCAGCTTGATCCTTGACGAACCAAGGTCGATTCCTATCGAAACGCGCACCAATTCCTCCGTCGCGGCTCTTCTTAGTTCCATCCCCCTAGTCGCTAGCTTAGCGCGGGCTGCGACCGGGTGACTCAAGAGAAGGTTTCGAAAACGTTGCGGCCGGACCTTCCCGTCAGGGCGAACAGGAACTCAGTGCTCGCAAGGGCACCAGAGTCCACAGGTCCACGTCCAGAAGCCCGCCCCAATTCCCTCAGCAGCGCTGGAAGTAGGTATCTCGCTCCCACGGCGTCACCTGGCGACGGTACGACTCCCACTCGAGCGACTTGGCCGAGCGGAAGAGCTCGAGCAACTCGCTGCCAAGGGAGGCCATGATCACATCGTCGTCCTCAAGCGCTACCAGCGCCTCGCCGAGAGAAGCGGGGAGTGGCTTTGTTACGCTGCGACCAGATCCGTGCCCGCTGCCGCCAAATCCGTGCTCCAGTTCCTCCAGCGGTGGCCCGACCTCCAGGCCGCGGTCCAGACCGTCCAGGCCCGCGGCCAGCATGACCGTGAAGGCGAGGTAGGGGTTGCAGGACGGATCGGGGAGTCGCAACTCCAGGCGAGTTCCAAAGACCTCTCCGGGTGAGGCGTCGCCCCGCACCGGTGTTGGAACCCGTACCAGGGCGCCGCGACTGTGGCGGCCCCAACTTCCTGCCACAGGCGCTTCGTAGCCGGGCACGAGTCGTTTGTAGGAGTTCACGACCGGTGCTACGAGGGCACACATACCGGGCGCGTGTTCCAGCTGGCCGGCCAGGAACGCTTTGGCGATGGCCGAGAGGCCGTATGCGTCCGAGGTGTCGTCGAAGACGCTGCGGCCGGAGCGATCCACCAGAACCTGGTGGGTGTGCATGCCGGAGCCGGCTGCGTCGGCGAGGGGCTTGGGCATGAATGTAGCCTGCATTCCGCGGTCCCGAGCCAATTCTTTGATCGTGGGCTTGAGGGTCGTGATCGTATCTGCGGCAACGAGCGCCGGCAGAAGCGGCAGGTCCAACTCGAACTGGCCGCTCGCCACTTCGTGATGGCTGGACTCGATATGGATGCCCAGGGACTCGAGGCCGGCAACGATCTCCAATTCGACGCGCCGGGATCGGCCGCGGCTTCTCTCGAAGTAGCTGCTGGGGTCATCGGCCAGAGGGCCGATTGCGTCGGCGGGGAAGAGGAAGAACTCGATTTCCGGGGCCACGAGATAGCCGAGACCGGCCGACTCGGCCTGATCCAGGAGGGCTCGCAGTGTGCCGCGGCCGTCGCCGGGATAGGGATCCCCGCTGGGTGTCACGACTTCGCAGATGAGGCGGGCGCAGGGGACGCCGGACGGCTCGATCACGGCAAAGGTGGACGGGTCCGGGCGAAGGTACATGTCCGACTCGACTTCTCGAGCCAGGCCCTCTATCGCCGAGCCGTCGAACCACTCTCCGTCGGCGAGCACGGATGCGATACGGCGGGACGGGACTGCCACGGTCTTGACCGCGCCGGTTACGTCGGCGAACTGAAGCTCCACTTGCTGGATGCCGGCCTCCTTGATGCAGGCCAGGATGCGTTCGACCGAGCGGCGGTCTGCGTCCGTGGAGGACAGGCGCGAGCCGCCCGCGCCGCCCGCGCCGCCGCCGGAGGAGGTGGCGTTCTGCCTGGAGTCGCCGTTCTGCGCTGGTCCTGTCTTGTGAGGCATTTGGTCCCTCCCGCGCGGTTCTGGGGCGCCAGCGCGGCTACTAGTGGGCATGGCCGATGAGGTATGCCAGCACCAGAAGGAAGATGCTGGCGGCAAGGAAGGCGGCACTGACTCCGAAGATCAGCAAGACGAGTCGAAGGTCCGAGTTGGCCGGGGGCGCGACCGTCTGCTCGTCGCCGAAGATGAACTGTGACAAAGGCAGATCGCGCCAGTTCTGGAGGTCTCGCTCGAGGGAGGTAGCATCCTCGTAACGTTCATCCGGGTTCTTGCGCAGGCACTTGCGGATGATGCCCTCGATCGGCGGCGGGACGGCCGGATTGATCTCGTGGATCGGGGGCACAGGCGCGTTGATGTGCTGGCTCATCACGGATAGGGCGTTGTCGCCTTCCCACGGCACACGGCCGGCCAACATCTCGAAGAGCATCACGCCGATCGCGTACACGTCTGATCTGGCATCGCCACGCTTGCCCTGGATCTGCTCCGGCGACATGTAGTCCGGCGTGCCGAGGGCAGTGGAGAACCAGCGCCATGTCAGCCGTCGCGCGCCGGCCATAAAGGCCACCCCAAAGTCCGTGACGACGAGCTTCCCCTGGGTATCCACCAGCACGTTCTCGGGCTTAAGGTCCCGGTGGACGACGCCTACCTCGTGGGCATGGGCCATGGCCGAAGCCAGCTGGCAGCCGAAGTCGACGGTCTTGTCCACCGATAGGCGCTTCTCCTTGGAGAGAAGGGCCCGCAGGGTCTGGCCGTTGATGTACTCCATGACCATGTAAGGCCGGCTGCGATCCGACGTGAACTCGATCGGGCGCTGGATGCCGGGATGGTGGAGATGCTTGGAGATCTCCAGTTCGCGGCGAAAGCGATCGAAGGTGGAGACGTCGCCCATGATCGACTCGTGCGGGCACTTGAGGACAACGTCGCGGCCATTGGTATCCGTCGCAAGGTAGACATCACTGAAAGCGCCGTGGCCGATGGCCTCGACGATCGTGAACTGATCCAGCCGTGCTCCCTTTTGGAGCTCATTCGCGGTCACGAGAACAACCTCCGCCATCCCTGCGGCGCCTCGGGCCGCGGCCCGGCCTCGCTCACGCGGACGACCATGGCCGTTGCATTATCATCGCCGCCGCGCCCGAGAGCGAGGTCGACCAGCTCGCGACAGGCATCTGCCGGTTCGTGAGCGAGGGCTGCCGCGACCTCGCTGGAGGTGACGTTGCTCCAGAGGCCGTCGGAGCAGAGCAGGAAGATGTCGTCCGACTCGAGACGTTCGTTCCTAAAGTCGGCCCGGACCATCAAGCTGCCGCCTACTGAACGGGTAAGCGCATATCTCGCCGGGTGTTCGATGGCTTGCTCCGGCGTGATGATGTGCATCCGGAGCAGCTCCATAACCTGGCTGTGGTCGGTGGTCAGCAATTCCAGTTCACCCTCGCGGCGTCGGTATACGCGGCTGTCGCCGACATGCCCGAGATGGGCCTCGCCCGGGGTCAGGACCAGCATGCTGAGGGTGGATTGCATCTTTCGGCCGCCTTTGCCGGTCAGAGCTCCATCCATGATGGTGTGGTTGGCCAGGTTGAATGCGTCTCGGAGGGCTGCAGGGATCCGGCCTCCGCCGGAGAGGCCTTTCTGGGCCTGGCCGAGGCTGGACTCGACCGCCATGCCGGAGGCAACTTCGCCGCCGCCATATCCGCCGAGGCCGTCCGCTACGGCGAAGACGAGGCCGACTTCCGAGGCGACGCTCGATTGGGCGAAGGTGTGCTCTGCGGCGGGCGTGACTTGCGGTTCGCCACGATCTAGGGCAACCCAGCCCAGTCTATCTTCGTTGTGTTCGCGAACCAGACCTATGACGGTCAGGCCTGCGTATTCGACGGAGAGGGTGGCTGTCACGGCTTGCACATCATCTCAGACTAGATGGACATTTGGTGAAACCGCACCGCGGGCTGGACGCCGCGGTGCGGTTTCGGGCTGCGAGGTTTGTGAGGCCTAGAGCTCCGGGCTCGGGGCCGCTTGCGGCTTGACGAGCAGGCTCTTATTGCTAGATGCAGAGTTCAGCAGGAGCCACGCTGCACCGATCAATATCCACACTCCCACAATTCCGAGAGCGATGAGTGTGTCTGTCTGTGTGGAACCGCCTGCGGAAACGCTCATGTAGACGACACCAGCGAGCATTCCTAGGTTTGCGAGCAGGCCGAGGACGGGAACGATCACGTGCTTGACCAGGTTTCGCTTGTGGTTGTGCCCGAAGGCGACCAGCACAAGTGCGCAGGTCATTCCATATACGAGGAATGTGCCCGTGTTGCTGGCCAGTGTGATCTGGAGCAAGTTGTCGGCAGAGAGGACAGCATATCCACCCAAGACCGCAGAAACGATGGCGAGAGCGATGACGCCGTAGTGCGGGGTTGCATGGCGGAAGTGCAGCATTCCGAGAATGCCTGGGACTTCCTTGTCGCGACCCATCACATAGGTGATGCGAACGCCAGTGTTGAGGCAGGCCAGGGTTGTGCCGATGAGCGCGATGAGAACCGTTGCGGCCAGGATGATCATGAGCCAGAAGCCCGTGCCGCCAAGCATCACGTCGCCGATTTGCTTGATCATGTCGCCGATGGGTGCTCCTGAGGCAGCGGCGGCTGTGTAGCCGTCCTTGCCCGCCACGGTTCCGTTGTTCACGAAGAAGTTGGCGGCGACATATTCGACGAGATAGGCAACGCCGCCCTGAATTGCCAGGGAGAGAAGGATGGCCCGGCGAACATCTCGCTTGGGGTTGATTGCCTCACCGCCCAGAGCCGTGACCGACTCGAAGCCCACGAGGAGAAGGATCGCGATGGTGCCCTGGAAGATGACGTTGGTGAGGTTGTGCGGCAGAACCACGGAGCCCAGGCCGGAGTGTGCATAGGACAGTTCCGGGTGGCCCATGCGGAAGGCAATCGCCAGAATTGCGAAGGCCACGAGGGCTGTCAGTTGAATCGCATTGATGACGATTGCCGTCATCGTGGAGCCGGAGATACCCCTGTATGCAATCAAACCAACGAGAGCAGAGAAGATGAACGCCGCCCCGATCTCAAGCGGCTGGTTGAGCACAATTCCGAACTGCCCAAGGATGAATACGAGCAATGTTGCGGTAAACGCGACCATGATGCCCGGATAGATCCAGTAATAGAGATGAGAGACCCAGCCGACAATGAACTTCGCTAGTCTGGCGAACTTGTAGTGGACTTGCTCTTCTCTCTGCAGGAAGGCGGCTTCGGCAAAGTAGTAGGAAGAACCGGCCCCTGCCTCGGGAAAGATACCTGCTAGTTCCGAGTAGGAAAGGGCGGTCAAGAAGGCCAGAACAAGAACAAACAACAACCCGGGAACCATGTCCATTGCGGTGGTGATTCCACCGTTCTGCTGAACGACCTGTGCCTGAAATGTCGTCCACAGAAACGCGCCGGGCGCGATGAGAGCCATCGCGTTGATCGTCAGCCCGGTCATCGTCAGGGTTCGCTTCATTTCCGTCCCTGGCGCGGCGGCCATCATGGTCCTCCTGTTCGGGCACGTTATGAACCACTGAACCCGATCACGCAATTGACCGGTGGCTGCCGTGCCTGATTGAGATATTCGGCGATGTAACTACCGGAATCAGCAGTGCCGGAGTAGCGGTTCAGGGACGGGCCGGTTGTGAGTAGTGCCGAAGCAGGTTGCCGGAGGGTTGCGCGATGGGTGCCGGGGAGAGACGGAACGAACCCGCCGGGCACGGCAGCCAACGGCGGGTTCGTTCCGTCTAGTGGGTGGTGCGGCATGAGGAATGCCGCACCGGGGGATTACGCGGTTGCGGGGACGCTGTCCGGGATGTACCCGAGGCTGCCCATCTCCGGGATGTCGAGGCCGCCGATTTCTGCTTCGGGGCTGACGCGGAGCTTGACGACCTTGTTGAGGACCTTGAAGAAGATGAACGAGGCACCGAAGGCCCACACGAAGCAGACGGCCGCGCCGATGACCTGGGCACCGAACTGGCCCACGTTGCCGGTGACGAGACCGCTGATCGAGTAGCCGCCGTAGTTGGAGGTGCCATCGGCGAAGATGCCGACGGCCAGGACTCCGAAGAGGCCGTTGACGCCGTGGACGGAGATCGCACCGACCGGATCGTCGATGTGGATCTTGTCAAAGAAGGCAACGGAGAGGCAGACCAGGACACCGGCGATGGCGCCGATGAGAGCGCCGGCGAGAGGGCCGACAAAGCCGCTGGGGGCGGTGATCGCGACCAGGCCGGCGAGCATGCCGTTGACCATCATGCCGGGGTTCGGCTTGCCCTCAGTCATCCATGTGTAGACCATCGCGGTGAAGGCGCCGAAGCCGGAAGCCAGCAGAGTGACGACGGCGACGATACCAATTCGCAGGGCACCGTTGCCGCTCGCACCGAACGTGGAGCCCGGGTTGAAGCCGAACCAGCCGAAGGCCAGGATGAATGTGCCGAGGATTGCCAGAACCTGGTTATGGCCCAGGATGGTGTTGGAGGAGCCGTCCTTGTTGAACTTGCCGATGCGGGGACCAAGCGCGATCGCGCCTGCCAGGGCACACCAACCGCCGACGGAGTGAACCACTCCGGAGCCGGCGAAGTCGGCATAGCCGTTGCCGAAACCGATCGAGCCGAGCTGGCTGAGGAAGCCGCCGCCCCAGGTCCAGGCCGCATACACCGGGTAGAGGATTGCGGAGATGAATAGTCCGTAAATGACGAACGGCTTGAAACGGAAGCGCTCTGCCATGGAGCCGGTCGGGATTGTCGCGGCGGTATCCATGAACACAAGCTGGAACAGGAAGAATGCGATGACGCCTACGTCATAGCTGGCACCCGTAAGGGCGAAGCCGGTCGTGCCGAAGAGTCCCCAGGTGTGACCCGCCACGTCGACCGTGAGCATGTTGTGGAGCGGATGTAATCCGCCTAGATTGCTAATTCCTGCTATGCCGACACCGCCAAAGGCTATGCCGAACCCGACGAAGAAGAAGCCGATGATACCGATGGCATAGATCATAAAGTTCATGCTCATCGTATGAAGGGCGTTCTTGGCGCGAGTAAAGCCGGTCTCAACCAGAGCGAAACCGGCCTGCATGAACATGACCAGGAAGCCGGCCACCAGCAGCCAGGTGAAGTTGATGCCCATGCGGTTCTGGTCGACCATGTCGGCCAGCTTGACCGCGTAGGGCTCACTCTTCTGCGCGGCAGCGTAGTCGTCTGCGGTGATGTTGCCTGGGGCTACGCCGACGAGGTTAGAACCCGAACTCGTCTGCAGACCCGAGGCATCGCCGTTGGTCGCGGAGCCGACTTCAGTGGATTGCGTCGAGCAGGCGCCGGCGACCAGCAGGGTCAGAACGAGCAATCCGCCTACGGCGAGAGCTCTGGATGACGGGATCAAGTGCGAGGCGAACCGACGTATCTTGGGTATCACTTAAGAAACCTCCTCTCAAAGACGGGAAGATCAACGGTTCCCGGGCATGTCCCGGGTCGATTTGGTTCGGGAGCGCGTCAGGCGACTGGCGTCATCCTGCGGTCACCGAGCCGGATGCCTGATCGCCTCGACGTCTCGGGACGATGCGGCTGAGCCAGCCTGTGAGGCGTGGCGCACTGGCTCCGTGGCGAATGCCACGACTCGCCCGTAGACGCGTCTCACGCAGGCTGATCTCTGCGGCCTTCGAGTCGGCCGTACCAGGTTCGCTTGCCCGGAGGCCCGTCAGGAAGAGATCCGCGGCACGCTCAAGGTCGCCCAGGCGCATGGCCATCTCGCCGGCCTTCTGGTTGGGCGCGAAACGCGCGGGGCCAAGCTCGAGGGCTTCATCGGCGGCGTCCATGGCACCGTCAACGTCGCCCAGACTCCAACGAACGCTGCTGAGGTAGGCCAGGGCGTCGATGGCCAGTGGTTCGCCGGCCGCGAGTGCCTCTGGGGTCGCGATGGCCGCAAGGTTGTCTCGCGCCTCCTCGGGATGCTCGTGGAGCATCGCCCTGAGGCCGGCGGTGAAGATCTCTGCGGTGCTCAAATCGGCCGTAAGGGTCGATGTTGCGGCGACATCCTTGCGTCGCGGAGAGCGTGGAATGAGTCGTTCTCTGGTGGTTGCCATGACGGGTGTCTCCTGGGGTGTCAGTCGAGGTCGTTGCTGGAGAAGGCGAGGCCGGGGTCCGCGACCACGTCGCTGAGGGTTGGGATCGACGGCCGCTTGGCCCACAGGCCGAGCGCAACGGGTGTGATGACGGTGGTGGCGAGCGCGACCAGGATGATTGCGGAGAAGAGGCTGCCGCTTATTGCGCCGCTCTTCAGGCCCAGGCTTGCCGCCACCAGAGCGACTTCGCCGCGGGCCACCATGCCGAGTCCAACGAGCCCGGCCGCGCCCTTCTGCATGCCGCCGATGAGGGCTCCGAGGCCGCTGCCGATTATCTTGCCGAACACGGCCACCCCAAGAAGCGCCAGCGCGAACGGAAGGACCGGCCCGATGGTGCGGAGGTCCGCCGAGAGCCCGATGGTCACGAAGAAGACGGGCACGAGCAGCGCTTCTCCCACACGGCCGATTCCGTGTTGGAGATCTTTGGCGAGGGGCGATCCGGCCAGGGCCAGACCTGCGACGTATGCCCCGGTAATGGCCGCGAGGCCGCCCAGCGTTTGAAATGCCCAGCCGACTGCGAGAACGAAGCCGAGCGTTGCCGCCAGCCCGCCGCCCCGCAAGTGGAGACGTTGCACGATTGCCGAAAGGTGGTCGGGAAGCCAGCGGAGAGCTAGAACCGTGACCACGAGTGTGATGACCATCGGCAGAAGAGCGCCGAGCGGCGAATTGCCCTCTGTCGTATCGGACACCACCAGGCCCAGGATGACCAGGCCCAGGATGTCATCGATCACCGCCGCGCCGAGGATGGCTGTCCCGGCTCTGCCGTTGAGGAGGTTCAATTCCTTCAGCACGGCCGCCGTGATACCGACACTCGTCGCCGTCAGGATTGCTCCGACAAAGAGGCAGGCTCGCATGTCAAACCCGGCCGCGGCCGCCAGGGCGGCGCCGCCGACGAACGGCAGGATTACGCCCCCGGTGGCGGCGTAGAGGGCCACGAACCCGACCGAGCGCATGGCGCGGATGTTCGTCTCAAGACCTGCTGCGGCCAGGATGGCGAGTGCGCCCAGATCGGAAAGGGCGGTCACGGTAGGGCTGTCTTGAATCGCCCCCAGAAGGCTCGGGCCCAGGATGATGCCGGCCGCGATCTGGCCGACGACACGCGGTTGACCGACCATGTGGGCAACCGCCGCCCCGACCTCGGCGCCGATCAGAATCAGAGCGAGTACAAGCGCGATGTCGTGCATGACTGCTCTCCTCCGGTACGACTTGCCGTTCGGTCGAACTGGCGATGACGGAAGGCTAGGGGAGCAGGTACGAGAAGTCAGTCGCCAAGCGGGACCTATTGGAATGCGAGCCGGTCGACTTTGAGTTGCGAGAAT
>DASVJA010000192.1:0-5885 GCA_036386115.1 Candidatus Limnocylindrales bacterium | reverse complement strand
TTGATCCTCGCCGTTCCAGACGATGGTCATCGAGCCGACGCGGAACAACTCGTTGAGCGGCTCATCGAGGGGGCGGCTGTCCACTTCGGCCGGCGACGGCTCTGCCGGCAGATCAACGCCCCTGTCATGGACATCTGCCAGCAGCTGCGTCAGCCGCTCCGCCAGGTGAGCGACCTGGATCTTCTCGAGCAGAACGGACGAGATCCTGTCGCCTTCGCGTGCCTGAAGGTAGAAGGAGCGGTTTCCCGGCTCGCCGACCGTACCGGCCGTGAACCGATCGGGATGTTCGAAGTTGTAGACGCGCCGAGCCATTGTGCCTCCGGGACGGATCGGGCGCCTTGTGCCCCGACGACCCGAATCTATACCTCGCCGCCTCAAGTCTCATCCGGCAAACACGGCGTGCTTCGGCGGCCACAACAGCGCCCGCCGGTCGGCCGCCGGCGCCGATCGGTGGTTTGGGCACCGTCGTCTCCACGTTCTACTGTCAAGACTTCACAATTTGGTAGGTGTCACTTGACAAATAGAAAGGCCCACTGGCATAGTGGCAACAACGGCGAGCAAACCGATCTCCAACGGCGGAGGACAAGACCGCCGGTCCGACGGCGATCCGGCTCGCTCAAGAGGCACCGATCAAATGGCACGCGACGTCATCTCAACCTGCCCCGTCTGCTCGAGCGAGCTCGCGATCACCCGGCTGCAGTGCCGTGGTTGCGGAACCGCCATCGAGGGCGAGTTCAATGTCGGCCGTTTCGGTCGCCTGAGCCGAGAGCAGCTGGCACTCCTCGAGAGTTTCCTCCGCGCTCGAGGCAACGCCAAGGAACTGGAGCGCGAGCTCAAGGTCTCGTACCCGACGGTTCGGGCGCGCATCGAGGCTCTCGTCAAGGCTCTTGGACTGACCGATGGCGGTCCGATCGGGGAAGACGGAGAGGACGGTTTCGGGCGTTCGGCGGACTCCGCGGAGCTGCGCCGCGACGTTCTCGAGCGTCTGGCGAGACATGAGATCACGGCGGATGAAGCGGCCGTTCTCCTGCGGACTCGGAAGGAGTAGGAGATGGGAACCCTGGAGCGAACTGAGACGCTCGCCCATCGGATCGGGTCGCAGGGCCGGATCACGGTAAGGACCGTCACAGGCAATCTGCGAGTGCGTGGTATCGACGGCGAGATGGCTCAGCTGTCGGTGACCTATCGCATCCGTGCGACAGACCACCTCACCGCCGAACGGGCGCTCGAGACCGGCCGCGTGATCGTCGATCGCGGCCCCGAATCGCTCACGGTGGAGGCTCCAGAGCGGCGCCTTGCCACCGGTCTGGCGTGGCTCTTCGGCGGCGCCAGGGTCACTGCCGACATCAGTATCGAGGTGCCGTGGGGAACCAAGATCAGGTACGAGACGATCGGCGGCTCGATCGAAGCGATGGCCCTCGTCGGCGATCAGCGATACAAGACCGTATCCGGCGACGTTCGGCTATGGAGTCTGGGCGGTCTCGTCGAGGCCGGCTCGATCTCGGGGTCGATCGCGTTGGATCGCGGTGGTGACGTCCGCCTTCGGGCGAACACGGTGTCGGGAGGAATCAGGGTCCGGGCCCGACGGTTCCACGGCCTGGCCCTGTCGACCACGAGCGGCGGCATCAGCGTCGTCGGCGAACTCGATCCGTCGGGCGACTACCGCGCCGAATCGATATCGGGCAGCGTGGACCTTACGCCGTTGAGTGGCGTCACCGCGGAGCTGCGGGCCATCTCCGGTTCGATCGTTTCGCAAGTCGAGCACCGGCTGGAAGGCAGCCGCGGCTACTGGCGTTCGATCGTCGGCGATGGCCGAGCCACGTTCAAGGTCAATTGCACTTCCGGCAGCCTGCGCATCCTGGCCGTGCGTCCCGGCGATCATGTCGTAGCGGACACGCCACCGGCGCCCGCTCCTTCGGCTGCCACTTCGGCTGGCACTTCTGCCGCGGCGCCCTCCCGGCCCGCACCTTCAGCGGAAGGGGCCGCCCCGGCCGGAGCGGCGGAAGACATGGCGCCGCGCGAAACGGGCGAAACATGGAGCCCGGACGACTCCGGTGACGCGGCGGCCGAGCCCGAGACCGATACCAACGACGAAGAGCTGGCCGTACTGCAGGCCCTCGAGCGAGGCGATATCAGCGTCGAAGAGGCGGCTGAGCGTCTCGAGAAGGTGAGGAGCTAGGCCATGTCGGGCGAACTAGAGGCACTTCTCAAGCTGGTCTCGGAAGGCAAGCTGACGGCCGAGGAGGCCGCCCCCATTGTGGCGATACTCGAGCAGCAGGCCGGGTCGGCAGCGGGATCACAGAACGGCGGCCGCGGCGACTCCACCGAGTCCCATCCACGCGATGACTCGCGGCGGGCTGGGGCGGCTCAGGCACTACTGGCGGGACGACGCATCAGGATTTTCGTGGCGGAGAATGGCAACCAGATCATCAACCTGCAGATCCCGCTGGCGGCGGCCGGCTTTGCAATCGACCAGGTGCCCGGCCTCTCGCCGGATCACCGGTCACGCATCGTCGAGGCGATCCAGACCGGCATGTCTGGACCGATCCTGGAGGTCTCGGACCACGGCGACGAGGTCCGAATAGTCATCGAATGACTTCGGCGGCCGCGTGCCGCCTTCCGCTTCACCGATTTGATCCGGTGCTCGAAATGAGACCGGCCTGGATAGCTGTTGCCTGAAACAAGGGGAAGGACGATGTTGCTGGAGATCGATCAGCTCACCAAGGTCTACCGCACGGGAACGCGGGCGAACGACGGGATCAGCCTGAACATCAGCGAAGGCGAGATCTTCGGCCTGCTCGGCCACAACGGCGCCGGAAAGACGACTCTGGTCAACCAGGTCGTAGGGCTGCTGAAGCCCACGTCTGGCTCGATCCGGATCGACGGCCGTGACATGGTCAGTGACCCGGGCCTGGCCCGACGACTCTGCTCGTTCCAGGCGCAGGCCCAGGTTCCGATCGATGGGCTCACGCCCAGGCAGGCGATCGATCTGCTCGGCCAGTTGCGCGGCGGTTCGGCGCCGGAAGTCAGGGTTCGTCGCGAGCGGCTGATCGAGGCGTTGGAGCTCGGCCATTGGCTGGACGTCGACGCGGCTCGGCTTTCCGGCGGCGTCAAGCGGCTCGTCGCATTCGCCATGGCCGCGGTCATGCCCGGCCGGCTGGTCATGCTCGATGAGCCCACAAACGACGTTGATCCGGTCCGCCGCCGCCTGCTCTGGCGGCAGGTCCGGACGCTCGCCGACCACGGCGCCGCGGTCCTGCTGGTGACTCACAACGTCATCGAGGCGGAGCGATCGGTGGACCGGTTGGCGATCCTGGACGAAGGCCGCGTCATTGCGGAAGGTACGCCGGCAGCACTCAAAGGCCGGCTCGGCGCCGCTCTGCGGCTGGAACTGGTCCTCGAGCCGGACGCTGCGGAAATCCCCGTTTCGCCGTTCGGGCTGTCGGCCGTGCCGGTCGGCAATCGGCTGATGGTCGGGGTCCCAACGGACGCCGCAGGTGAGGCCGTGGCCTGGGCCGAATCGCTTGAACGGGCGGGTCTCGTCGAGGAGTTCACCCTCGGCCCGGCGACCCTGGAAGACGTGTATGTGGCACTGGTCGGCGGGGCGAATGCCAGGTCGTCGCAGGCCGAGGAGGTGTTCGATGCAACTGCTGCGTAGCTATCGGCTCCTGGTGACATGGCAGGCGCTTCGCAAGAAGGACTACCTGCCGCTGATGCTGGCAGTTCAGACGCTCTTCACCCTGGGGATCGTCCTCGGCTATCCGCTGCTGTTCCCGACCCTGGACCGGACGGCGATCTATCTGATCGCCACGGGCGCCCCGGCTATTTCGATGGTGTCGGTCGGACTCGTGGCGCTGCCGCAAACGATCGGAGAACAGAAGACGGAAGGCAGCCTGGCGTATATGCGGTCGCTGCCCGTCCCGCGCCTGGCCTATCTGGCGGCCGACCTCACGGTCTGGCTTGCCATCGTCATCCCCGGTGTGGTTCTGGGCGTTCTGGTTGGCGCACTGCGCTTCGGCCTCGACCTTCAGGTAAGCCCGCTCGTCGTGCCGGCGGTGCTGCTCGTGGCCCTGACCTCGGCTTGCATCGGCTACGCAATCGCATCGTTGCTGCCGTACATGCTGACCGTGGTCATCACCCAGGCGATCGTCGTGTTCGTGTTCATGTTCTCGCCGCTGACGTTCCTGCCGGACAAGCTGCCGGGCTGGTTCGAGGTCATCCACCGCATTCTGCCGATCCAGGCCATGGGCGAAGTGACCCGCGGCACTATCGCGCCCAACGAATTCGGGCTGCCGCTGGAGGCATTTGTCATCCTCATCGCTTGGTGCGTGATCGGCTTTGGCGCCACCTACGCGGCCCTGACGCGGCGAGGCTGAGCGACGATGCGGCGGCGCGGGCCCCACACCAGGCGGCCCGACGGAACGCGCGTTAGGCTGTGGCTATGACCGCAACCACTCCCGCCCTGATTCGCCGGTGACGATGCCCGCCCGACTTCCTGCGCGCGACTTCGAGGAGATTCGCCTGGCGGAGGCGCTCGAGCGTGGGCTGTGCCCGGTTTGCGACGCCCGTCAGGAAGCGAGCTACGCGGCCCTGCGCGGTCTGGCCAGGGAGGGCGCCACGGATCGTGGCCTGCGGGCCCAGATGGATGACGGGCTCGGCTTCTGCCGAACCCATAGTGTCGCGCTCTCGAGGATGGAATTGCTCCAGACGAGCAGCCAACTCGCGACCGCCGTCCTGTTGGACGCGGTGCTTCGCCGCCGTCTGGCCGGCCTCAAGAAACTCGCCGGCAGCGATGCCTCGAGTCAGACTCGCGGACTTGGTGGCTTGATTGCGCCGCGCTGTCCCGTCTGCGCCCGCACCGACGAAGCCTCCACCGCGACCGTGAGGCGGCTGCTCGAGCTTTCGACGGCTGAGGCCTGGTGTTCGGCTCTCGGGTCGGCGGAGATCTGCCTGGACGACACCGTTGCGCTGTGGTCGGCTGCGGCAGGGGGCGCCAGGGACGTGCAGATTCGATGGTCGGGGGTGGTTGCGGCTCAGTTGAAGCGGCTGGAGGAACTCCAGAAACTGCTGTCCGGCTTCGCCCACAACAGCACCTCGGATAGGCGCCACCTCATCACGCCCGACCAGCAGCAGGCTCTGGCAGTTGCCATACGCCTGTTCGGGGGTAGCCCGGATCGAGACCGGACCCGCTGACCGGACCCGCTGGCCGGACCCGCTGGCCGGACCCGCTGATCCGGCCCGGCGAGAGGGTCACGGGACCCAACCGGCGGTGGATGCCCCTCGGTCCTTACAATGGCGCCGCCACACCAAGGCGCCTCGAGCATGGAGATCACATTGCCCGCGCTGCCATATCCGATCGCCCGGCTGATCGACGCCGCACTTGTCGGTGAGCTGACCGTCGTCGGCCCGGGTGGAATCCCGGTCACATACCCCATGGTTCCGTTGCTATGGGGCGATCGAATCTTCCTGACGTCGAGTGTCTTGGATTCTTCGAAGATCGCGCACATCAAGGCGAATCCGCGGGTCTGCTTTTCGATCACGGATATGGACGCGATTGGGACCTTCACGGGTCGGGTCAACATCCAATGCGACGCCCGCGTCGCCGAAGATGATCTGACCGCGGGCTGGGAACGGTTGATGGACAACTGGTCCCGCAAGGACAAGGAGACCGTGGCCCTTCTCAAGGCCAGGCTCGGCTTCCCGCTCATCTTCGAGAGGGCGCTCATCGAACTGACGCCGCGCAAGACTTGGTTGTGGCCCGACGGACGCACGGACAGGGCTCCTCAGGTCTCGGTTGCGGCAGAGGTGGCCCGATGAGCCCACGACTAGCATTTCCGAGGTTGGGCCGAAAGCGCGCTTCGTCGGAAACGGTGGTGGCTGCCGGC
>DASVJA010000191.1:0-4867 GCA_036386115.1 Candidatus Limnocylindrales bacterium | reverse complement strand
GGCGGCCCCAGCAGCACGGTGTCGCCGTTCGTTCCGTCTGCGTTGCCCGTGCCGTGGTAGAGCAAGAGGCCGCCGGCGCGGGCATGTCGCATCACGCGCTCGATCAATCGGGCGGAGCGCGGGAAGGGCCGGCGAGTATCCCGATCAGCCACCAATTCCAGGCCCACCAGCAGTCCGCTGCCGCGGATCTCGCCGACATTGGGGTGGTCTGCCAGGCGCTCGCTCAAGAGAGCCTTGAGGCGCTCGCCCTTGGTCGCGCTCGCTTCTACGAGATGCTCCGTCTCGAGGATGCGCAGAACCTCGCCGGCCACCGCCGCCCCCACCGGTGAGTGGCTGTAGGTGAACCCGTGGACGAACCCACCGCCGCCCGTAACCGTCTCGTAGACTTCGCCGCTCGCCACGGCCAGCCCGAACGGGAAGTAGCCCCCGGCGGCGCCCTTGGCCGCGGCCATCACGTCCGGCCGCACGCCCCAGTGGTCGATCCCAAACCACTTCCCCGTCCGCCCGAACCCGGTCATGACTTCATCCACAACGACCAGAATGCCGTGGCGCCGGCAAACTTCCGCCATTGCCGGCCAGTAGCCGTCCGGCGGGGAGACTGCTCCAAGCGTGGCGCCGACGATCGGTTCCGCCACAAATGCGGCCACGCGCCCGGGCCCGGCCGCGGCGATGGCCGCCTCCAGCTCCGCGACGAGCTCGTCCACGTCACCCAGGGCATGGGCCGCGATCTCCCCCGCACGGTAGGGATACGCAGCGCTGAGGTGCTCGAAGCGGCCGAGCCACGGTTCGTAGGGTTTGCGCAGTGGCTCGCGGCCGGACAGATCCAGGGCTCCCATCGTATTGCCGTGATAGCTCCCGTGGCGGGCGAAGACGATCGTCCGCTCCGGCTCGCGACGCGCCAGGTGATATGAGCGGACCAGCTTGAGACAACTCTCAATCGCCTCCGAGCCGCCGCTGACGGGGTAGATGGCCGGATCATCCACAGGCAGATGCCGGCCGACCGCCCCGGCGTAGGCCTCCAGCGGCTCGCTGGTGAAGGTGGTCCCGTGGACATATGTGAAGGCCCGCGCCTGCCGTTCCATGGCATCCACAACGGACTGGCGGCCGTGGCCCACGTTCACGACGATTGCGCCACCCGCGGCGTCAAGGTACGCGCGCCCGTCCTTGTCCCAGACCGTGGCGCCCTCGGCGCGGGCCGCGACCGGCAACTCGCCCTTAAGCACGCGTTGGAAAATCCGCCCTGCGTTTGTGTCCTTGTCGACGCTCATAAGGTGATTGTATTCCGCGCGGAAGAACCGGCCGTCATCGCCGTTGCGAGCCGTGCCTGCGCCGTCAACTGGCCGTGTCGGGCCAGACCTCTCCGCCCGCCCCCAGCGGATGGAGCGGCTCGTTGACGGCCAGGTCGGCCTGGGGCTGCCGGCGCATCCCGGGTACCACCCACGAGAGCAAGATCAGGCCGACTGCGAGAAGCCAATGCGGATTTTGGGGCGTAGAAAGGAGACCGAGCGCCAACCAGAGCCACGGCGAGCGCAGGCTCAACAACGACGGCACCGCTACCAGCAGACCGTGCCCAAACAGGGACGGAGACGCGACGATCGTGGCCGTCCCGAAGCGCGCCAGCGACTCGCGCCCTCTGACAAGAAAGGCGGCAAGGACGGCGGCGGCCGAAGCGGCCAAGTACAGGACAAACGGGACATAGCGGACCAGGCCGAATCCGTACAGGCCCGGAAGGTAGTCCTGGGACTTCTGATACCAACCCAACGCGGCCAGCCATTTGAACCACAGATCTACGCCGACCAGCGGCATGGTCAATGCGGCCAGTATCAGCAGCAGCGCGATGCCGGTGCCGAGTTCTACCCAGCGGCGTTCCCTAACCAGCCAGAGCGACGCGAGGCCCGTGTACGACTTGAACGCGGCGCCCAAGACCAGCCCCGATCCGAGCCAGGGACCGATGGCAAACAACGCCAGGGCCGGCACGGCAACGTTTCCTACCCACACGCCTACGAAGATGGGTGGCCAAAGCAGCGCCAGCACCGCCAAGCGGCCGGGCAAGCCGATTCGGCGAAGGGCGAATATCGCAAGACCGACAGACCCGAGCGACCAGACCACCTCCGCCAGGCGTTGCGGCAGGATCGCCAGCGCACCGAAGACAGGCAGAGTGAACGGCGGGTAGAGATAGGGAAGGTCTTTAGGGTCGGCCGGGGCGGCCGTTATGGCAGCGGACATGTACACGGGTGAGCCGGCCAGATAGTGATTGCCGGCCTTGAGATAGATCCCCAGGTCGCGCAACGGCGCCCACATCATCGTTACGTCGGTCATGACCATCGCGGTGACCGCGAGAATGGCTATCACCTCGACGGGGCGAAGAAGGCGAGCGTCCGGGCGGAACCGCGCGACCAGGCAACCGGCCAGAAGCAGCTCGACTGCAACTACCAGCAACCAGACCAGCCAATACTCGCCGGTCATGTTCCGAATCGAGAAGTCGGTGGCTTTGGTAACACTGATAACGTCGATTGCCAAGAGAACACAAAGCACCCAGCCACCAAGGCCGCTCAGCGGCAAGCCGGCCACGGCTCTCAACCAGATGCGCTTCCAGGGCGCAGCATTCGCGCCCGACGAGATTGCGGTGGTCATGGACGCGAAGTGTAGGGAACCGCTCCGATCCACGCATTTCACGACCGGGCGAAATCCCTAACCAACTCACTTAGGGCCGAACCTCCAGGCCGGTGTGACCTTCGGCATATTCACCCATGCGTTCCCTAGATCTATTCATACAACATGCATAGTTCAATTGGTTGCGCGGGAGTCTGACCGATGCTTCCACTCGCAGATCAGATCTACACCTTGCAGGCGTCGATCCTCAAGACGATCGCCAGCCCCAGGCGCCTGGAGATGATTCACGTCCTCGGCGAGATGGGCCCAATGGAGGTTCGCCGTCTGGCGGTCTACTTCGACCTTCCCCAGCCGACCATCTCGCAGCACCTGGCCGCCTTGCGTTCCGCTGGTCTGGTTGAGGCTGTCAGGACCGGCCGCGAGGTCCGCTACCAGTTGGTGGACCCAGACCTCGTCGCCGCCTGCGATCTGATGCGCCAGCTCCTGATCCGCCGCATGGCTCGCATGGGCGACATGGCGGCGTCCTACGCGAATCAAGCGCCAGCGCTCCCGGATGCTGCCGAAGCACTCTCGTGATTTCCGCCGCGTACATCCAGGCAACCAGCGAGGAGACGTCTCATGGCTGAGAAGCTCGTAATCATGGTCACCCACGGGGCAAAGCACCCGGAACACGTTTCCATCCCGTTCGTCATGGCCGTGGCCGCCCTGGCTTCCGATGTCGAAGTCGTGATAGGGCCTCAGGCCGACGGCGTATAGATCGCAGTCAAGGGTGCCGCCGACTCAGTCGCCGCCGAGGGCTTCCCGCCCCTGACCAAGCTCCTTGCCGACTACACCGAGCTTGGCGGCAAGCTCCTGCTCTGCGGACCGTGCGTGAAGTCGCGCCACATCGAAGCGGCGGACATGCTCGAAAACGCCGAAGTGGTCGCTGCCGCGCGCTAGGAGTCAAACCAATGACAACAGCACTGACCGATTCCGAGATCGCCGCCGCCGTAGCGAAGGTCGTCGACGCCCGCGGAAGCGCATGCCCGGGTCCCCTCCTCGAAGCCAAGAAGGGCATCGGCTCCGTCTCGATCGGCTCTGTGCTCGAGATCTGGTCCAGCGATCCGGTCACCAAGTCCGACATCGGCGCCTGGTCCGGCAAAGTCGGGCATGAGTTCCTGGCGTTCATGAAGCTTGCTCATGTTATCTATCGCCCGGTAGCGCTCTTCTTCTACGCCCTGAAGCCCGGCACGAACGCCGGCTGACACGCCCTCACGGCGCGCCTCCGCAAGGCGCAGAATTGGGACCTCAGATCAAATCGTCGCGATGTAGCGGGACGACCATGCCCAGGAGTTCCAAATGCGCTTGCTCATCCCGACCACCGACACCAACGGCGCCGAAGCCCAGCTTTCCGGCCATTTCGGCCGCGCGCCGTTCTATGCGATCGCCGACACCGAAGCGGACACGATCGTTGTCGTAGAGAATCCGTCGGTCTCGCACGGGCACGGCGAGTGCGTTCGCGCCTCTCAGGCCTTCGGCGAGGGTGGCTACGACGCCGTCGTCTGCCAGGGCATCGGTGGTGGTGCAATCGCCCGGCTGGCCGAGGCCGGCATTCCCGTGTTCAAGTCGGACGGCCCGGATGTCGCCTCGGCCATCGCCTCGTTTCGCCGCAGTTCACTTCATGTGGTCGGCCCGGAGGACAGCTGCGCCGGGTCCGGTGGGAGTTCCTGCGGCGGTAAGGGCCACAACCACGAGGACAACTGAGCGATGGCTAAGAAGAACCGTTCCGCTGCCGGCCGGCCCTCGGCCCGACCTTTGGATCGCTCCAGCGGCACCCGAAGTTCGGCAAAGCCTCCGGTGAACCCCAGCCCGCTGAGCAGCGGCCGCGTCCGCCTCGGACTCATTCTGGTTACGCTGGTGGCGGCCACCGTGGTTGTCCTCGGGACGGACTTCGTGCTGGGAGCGGTGTTCCCCAACGGCTCGAGCTCGACACCCGCCGCGTCGCAATCGCCCATCGCGGGAACAACCGCCGGGCCAACCCAGTTCGGTGAGATAGTTCAGGGCGTCGGCGGTCATTGGACCAACGTCACCGCCGATCAACTGGCCGGCATGATGACCAAGAAGGACTTCACGCTGGTCAACGTCAAGACGCCGTACATCGGCGAGATCGACAAGACGGACCTCTACATTCCGTACGACCAGCTCAAGGCTCGCGCCGCACAACTCCCTGCCGACAAGACGGCCCGGATCCTGGTCTATTGCCGCAGCGGCGTCC
>DASVJA010000190.1:0-4581 GCA_036386115.1 Candidatus Limnocylindrales bacterium | reverse complement strand
CGGGAGCCGCTGGCGGGTTGGCCGCCGCGGTAGTCGAATTGCTCACGGAAGGTTTCTCCAGACTTACTGTCGGGGTTGGCGAGCGCCACGGATGAGTGGCGGACGACAGGTGCGCACGAGTGGCTGGCTCGGCGGCTGACCGATGTCACTGTCTGGAGAACAACAAAGCCGCGGTCCTTTCGGTACCGCGGCCCCGGGCGCCCCGTCAGGCTGCCCATCCTTCTTCGGAGATCCTCCTCCGGATCAGGCTGCCTGTATCGCGTCCTCCCAACATCGGGGCCGCCGGCGACAACACATCATGCCCATAGGCATGGCGCAGTCGGCGGCCACGAAACGGAAGGCGGACGAGGTAGTCATCAGGTCGCGGATGATAACCGGATAATCGGGTGGTATGCAAATGGGTGGGGTCACACGCCTACGAGCGTGGCGGGGCGCCTCCCGCTCCGCTTGCGTAAGCCCTCAGGGGATGGGCTCGGTCTCATTGCCGGGACGAGCCAGGGACAGGAGGCCAGCCACGCCGAACGCCAGGAGGGCCAGGTTCGGCAACCACCAGGTCGCGTCCACCCAACCCTGCAACGTCCAGAACGAAATAGCCATGCCGCCGGCGGTGGCAGTCAGGGTGAGCGAAACCGGCAGGAGTCGCATGGCCGCTGCCGGGCGAGCACCCAGGAAGACCACGGCGGCAATGCCAGTCAACGAGGCAGCGACGTCGAGCGGCAGAAACGACCAGTTCCAGGTCTGCATCGTCACGTCGTTGTAGTTGGCGAACAGCAGCGAGCCTGGGATGACGTGCGCGGCGGTAATCGTCCAGTACGCCAGGAACGCAAAGTCGACGGCCAGCATCGCAGCAGGCAGCCATCGCGGGACGCCCGGCGGCGTCGCGAGGTGCAGGCTCACCGGGCCGTCCCCCCAGCGTTGAGCAACGAGACGCCCCCGATGACGGCCACAACGCCAGCGATCTGTGTCAGGCCCAGGCTCTCGCCGAACAGCAATCGTCCGGCCACGACGGCGCCGAGAGTTCCGATACCCGACCAGATCGCATATGCGAGACCGAGCGGGATGGCGTTCAGCGCCTGGGACAGGCTGAAGAACGAGATTCCGTACCCTGCGACCACCATCACATCGGCGAGGTGATGGTGGAGCCCGTTGGAAGCCTTGAGCGACACCGTTCCCGTAACCTCCGCCGCGATTGCTATCGCCAACCAGACGGCCCCGTTCATCCTGCCCCTCGCGCAAGCTGGCCCATCCGCTCGATGAGGCGCGCGCGCAACTCGCCCGTTGGCGGCGCGAAGCCGAGAAGGTCGGCGATCCAAAGCCCGTCCGCGGCCAGCATCGCAATCAGCGCGTCCTCTGGGGCGATGCCGTCCGCTGCGGCCGCCTCGCGCCACACCCGATACCGATCTCGGAGCGGCTCGATCAATCCGGGGTTGCACGCTACAGCGGCAAGGAGTGCCGAGGCGGTCATGTCGTCCGCAGACCGGCCGTCCGGGGCAGCGGTGGTCGCAACGTAGGCCCGCGTCCACCGACCAGTCGCCGATTTGTCGGCTGCGGCGTGCGCGTTCAGCGAGCCGTCGAACGACGCCACGAGTCGCTCCACCATCGCCGCAACCAGCTCGTCCTTAGAGGCGAAGTGATAGAGCAGGCCGCCCTTGCTCGTGTTCGCCTCTGCCGCTACGGCGTCAAACGTCAGGTGATTGGCGCCCTTGTCTCGAACGATACGTTCGGCAGCGTCGAGAAGAACATCACGCCGGGATGGTCTTGCCATGGGAAGTCCTCCTAGTTAATAGACCGTCCGGCCGGTATACTAACGTGGCTTGGCGAAACCAGTCAAGCGGCAGGAGAAGCGGTGGTTGCCACCGCTCGATCTGGGCTGACCGTCAATCGCTAATCGGTGCATCATTCCGCTATGACGAATCTGAAGCCGGCCACTCGTGAAATCGACTGCGTGATCGTCGGCGGCGGGGCCGCGGGCCTCTCGGCTGCCGTCAACATGGGCCGGATGCGCCGCTCCACGCTCCTGATCGACGAGCGCGACCGCTTCATCTGGGCCCACCAAATCCACAACTACCTGGGCTTCCCGGACGGCATTCCGGCCACGGAGCTGCGCCGGCTTGGTTGGCGCCAGGCTGCCAAGAACGGCGCCGAGCTGGTAATCGGGCACGCAGCGACGGCGGCGCGCGAAGGCGACCGATTTCGCTTCACGGTCGAACGCCTGCCCGAGGGTGGTCTCCGGCCGGGTTCTGGGGTGCCGCGAGATGCCGAGATGGCGGCGATCTTCGGCGAGGTTCCCGAGGGCGGGCCGATGGAAGTGCTCGCCCGGACCGTGATCCTGGCCACGGGCGTGATGGGCCACTTTCCCGAATTCCCCGGCCGCGACCAGTGCGTTGGGAAGAGCCTCTTCTGGTGCATCCACTGCGACGGCGCCGAGTCCATCGACAAGGTCGTCGGCGTCGTGGGCCACGACGAGGATGCCGTTTCGACGGCTCTGGATCTGCTCGTCTTCACGGACAAGGTCACACTCGTCGCCGGCCGGCCCGAGGGCTTCGACGTTCCGGCGTCACGCCTGGCGGATCTGACCGCGAACGGAATCGCCGCCCACGCCTGCTCGGTCGCCGAGTACCAGAACGCGGGCGGCCAGATGCAGGCTCTTCTTCTGGACGATGCCTCCCACACCCGGCTCCCCGTCGAACAGGTCTACACGGTCCGTCGTTCATTCGCCGCCAATACGCTGGCCCGCCAGCTCGGTCTGGAGATCAACCCGATCGGGCAGATCGTAGTCACCTCCGAACAGCACACCAACATCCCGGGTGTCTTCGCCGCCGGTGACGCCACGGACCTGCACGACCACCAGATCAGCGCCGCGGTCCACGAAGGCAACCAGGCGGCGTGCGGTGCCAACTGGGTTCTGTATACGCCGGCTCAACGGGGGCCGAGAGGCGCGTAGGCGGGTTGAGGGCCGTAGCGGTTGTCGGTAGCACCACTCGGTAATACCATGGTGTTCTCAATCGGAGTGGCCGCCGTGACAACCTATCCCACCGCCAGCGCCCGTCAACGAGTCAAGAAGATGTCTGTGAGCCTACCCCCGGACCTGGCGGCGTTCCTCGAGAGCCGCGCCCAAGAACGTGGCACAGCCGTAAGCGCGGTGTTGGCCGAGATCGTCGCCGAGGCCAGAGCGGAGGACCGGCAACGCCGCCTCGACGAAGCCCTGGCTCTCGATGCAGAGGACAACCGCGCATTTGCCCGGATGGCGTCGGCGGCCGTCCGCGAGGTATTCAGCGAGAGCGAATGGTAGGCGCTGGTCCGACGCTTCTTCCTCCCGGGCCACGGCGAGGAGACATCCACTGGGTCGCGTTCCCAGACAGCTCGGGGCTTGTCATCGCCGGAGCGCATCCGGCCGTGGTCGTGCAGACGCCGGCCATGTCGCGCTCCTCCACGGTCATGGTCGTCCCGATGACCAGCAAGTCACGCAGCGGACCTCTGAATCCCCCTTATCTTGTTGCGGTATCCGCGCGCGAGTCGGGACTCAGCCGGGATGGCTGGATAAAGGCGGATCAGATCGTCACGATCGACGTCGCGGAGTTGGGGGATCGGGCGGGACGCCTGTCACCGAACCGGCTCGCGGAGCTGGACGCCGCCCTGCGATTCGTACTGGCGCTCTAGCCGCGCGGTCGGCTAGAGTCTCAGCCCGCCAGCTCGAGCGCCTGATCCAGATCCGCGATCAGATCGGCCGCCGTTTCGATGCCGACCGAAAGCCGGATCACGTCGTTGCCGGAACCGGCCGCCTCGCGCTGTTCATCGGTCAGCTGGCGGTGCGTCGTCGAGGCGGGGTGGATGATCAGCGAGCGCGTGTCGCCGACGTTGGCCAGGTGGGACCAGAGCTCAACACCTTCGACGACCTTGATGCCCGCTTCGTAGCCACCCTTGAGCCCGAACGTGAAGACCGAGCCGGCGCCCTTGGGCAGGTACTTCGCCGTCAGCGCCGCGTAGGGGGAATCCTGCAGGCCGGCGTAGCTCACCCACGCCACCGCCGGGTGTGCCGCCAGATGCTCCGCGACCGCCGCGGCGTTGGCCACATGCCGCTCCATTCGAAGCGGCAGAGTCTCGACGCCGGTGAGGATGTAGAACGCGTTCTGCGGCGAGAGCGCAGGCCCCAGGTCACGCAGGGCGACGGCCCTCGTCTTCATCGAGAAGCCAAAGTCGCCGAAGGTCTCGTAGAAGTTGAGGCCGTGGTAGGCCGGATCGGGCTGCGTCAGGGCCGGGAACTTGCCGCTCGCCGCCCAGTCGAACTTGCCGGACTCAACGACGATTCCGCCCATCGACGTCCCGTGGCCGGACAAGAACTTGGTCATGGAATGGATGACGATGTCCGCACCCCACTCAAACGGCCGCCAAAGGTATGGCGTTGCGAGCGTGTTGTCCACGACTAGTGGAATGCCGTTTTCGTGGGCGATCTCCGCGAGCGCCTGGAGGTCCACCACCACACCGCCGGGGTTGGCCAGGCTCTCCGTGAAGATGAGCTTGGTCGTCGGTGTAATGGCCGCGCGGATCTCATCGGGGTTGCGCGGATCCACGAACGTGCCG
>DASVJA010000189.1:0-5952 GCA_036386115.1 Candidatus Limnocylindrales bacterium | reverse complement strand
CCGGTAGAAGTCGACCCAATATCGGTTGACGCCCTGCGGCGTCAAGAGCCCATAGATCGTGTACGCGAGGGTCAGCAGCAACAGGCCCAAGGGAATCGCCAAGATCCACCAGCCATCGGCCGTGGGCCACCTACGACGCGTCCTCCATCGAAGATTGATCTCGGGCCAACTCATGACCTCCCAATCGGCGGCCAGGTTAACTGCCCGCACTTCTTCTTCGTCTCGCTGCCGCGCCTCGCTATCCGCCATTTCCTCGGTCACGTTTGGTCCCTCGCTGATCGAGCCGGGATCCCGCCGCTGGAGAGACTCACGATACAGGCGCTCGGGTCGGCCAAAGCGTTAGTCGCCAACAACAAAGTGGCCGCCGGGCTTTCGCCCGGCGGCCACTGAACTGCGTTGGACCGGAGTTACGCCAACAGCGCCTCGATGGCGTCGAGCGGAACCGAATTGGTCTCCGTGACGATGCCCGCGGCGGCCCGCAAACGCGGAGCGATGGAGGCGATGTAGCTCCGGGCGATGGACTTCTTCGACTCGAGCTTGTTGCTGTCGCGAAGCAGAAGCCAGGAGCAGACGAGCCAGACGGCCTGATCGACCAGATCGCAGGCGTAGTAGTCCACCTTGGCCCGATCGGACTGAGCCTTGAGCGAGTCGACGGCCTTCTGGTAGGTCGCCGTCAGGTCGATCAGAGTCGCCTTTTCGGCGGCCATGTCGGCCGGGTACTCGGCTGCGGCCCACTCGGCCAGGAGGGGATCGAGCGTTCGGTTCAGGATCTTGCCGATGGCGGCAACAACCTGGAGCTGGCTCGTGCCTTCGTAGATGTTCGTGATTCGAACGTCGCGGAAGAGCCGTTCGATGTTGAATTCCTTCATGTAGCCCACGCCGCCGTGGACCTGCATGGACTGGTAGCAGACACGATTGCCCATCTCGGTGGAGCAGTACTTCACCATCGGGGTCATCGTTTCTGCCACGGCCTGGCAGGCCTTGAGGCGGGCTCGCTGGGCCGGATCGACGTTCTCGCCGCCGTCGCCCACGGCCTTCTCGTAGACCTTCCAGAGGTCAACCCAGCTGGCGGTTTCGGCGAGCAGTGCGCGCGTCGCCTCGAGGTCGACTCGCATAGCCAGGAGAAGTCGCCCGACGGCCGGCAGAACCCGGATCGGCTTGCCGAACTGGATCCGCTCGCGGGAGTATCGATCGGCCTCGCGCCAGGCGGCTTCGGCGATGCCGAGCGCCTGGGCCGCAACGGCAAGTCGCGCCCCGTTCATGAGATTCATGGAGTAGCGCATGAGCCCGAAGCGGCGCTTGCCGATCAGGGTGCAGGGCGTGTTGTTGTACTGGATCTCGCACGTGGGTGAAGACTTGATGCCCATCTTGTGTTCGATGCGGCGGATCTTGACGGTGTCGTCCTTCTCCACCAGGAACATCGAGAGGCCGCGGGCGTCCGAGGTGCCTTCCTCGCTGCGGGCCAGAACGACGGAGATATCCGCCAGGCCGTTGGTGATGAAGCGCTTGACGCCGTTGAGGTGCCACTGGCCGTTCTCGTCCAGTGTGGCCTTGGTCGCAACCGCGCCCAGGTCAGAACCGGCATCGGCTTCAGTGAGAACCATCGCACCGGAAACTTCGCCACGCGAGAAGCGCGGCAGGACTCGCTGCTTGGTCTCCTCGTCGCCGTACTCGTCGATCATCGAGGCGATTTCCTGGAGGCCGTAGACGGTCATCAGACCGCTCTCGGCGCGGGCCACGATCTCCACGAGCATGGAGTAGATGGACTCGGGCAGGTTCAGGCCGCCGTACTCGCGAGGCAGCATGGCTCCGAAGAGGCCGGCTTCCTTGAAGGCCTGGATAGCGTCCAGTGTCGGCGCGGTGTAGGTGACCTCGCCGTCCTCGAAATGGGCGCCTTCCTCGTCCGCTTCCGCGGCCCTAGGTGCGACGCGCTCGCCGCAGATCTCGCCCATGACGGAGAGAACGATGGCGTAGTTGTCCTTGGCGTCGGCGTAGTTGCGGGGCGAACCCGGGAACTCTGCCGTCTGGCCGTAACCCTTTTCCTTCAGCTCCAGAGCCTCGGCCAGGTCTATCTGGGCGAGCCGGAACTGAATATCCGGGTTGTCGAGGTAGAAGTTCTCACTCATTCGGCTTCTCGCTGATCCATGGCGCGCTCGCGCAGAGTCTTGATGATCAGCGGCAGCACCTCGCCGACGTCGCCGACGATGCGGTAGTGCGCGATCTGGAACATGGGCGCATTGGGGTCGGTGTTGATCGCGATGATCTTGCTCGACTGGTCCATGCCGGCCCGGTGCTGGATGGCGCCGGAGATGCCGGCGGCCACGTAAAGCCGGGGCCGAACGGTGGTGCCGGTCTGGCCGATCTGGTGGACCTTCTCGATCAAGCCCGAGTCCACCGCGGCGCGCGATGCGCCGACCTCGCCGCCGAGCAGGTTGGCCAGCTCACGCAGAAGCGCGAACTCATCGGCCGTGCCGACACCGGCGCCGCCGGCCACGATGACCGGAGCGTCCTTGAGGTTGATCGTGGACTTGCGGAACTGGTGGCTCAGGACCTCAAGAACGAGATCCTTGGCGTCGAAAGTCGGCGTGATCTTCTCGACGACACCCTGGCGGGCGGCGTCGGCGGCCGGCTTGCGCATGACGCCTTCCCGGACCGTGGCCATCTGGGGCCGCGTGTGCGGGTTGACGATCGTGGCAACCAGGTTGCCGCCGAAGGCGGGCCGGATCTGGAAGAGCAAGTTCTTGTAGGTCTTGTCTTCCTTCTTGACGTAGTAATCGCCGATTTGCAGATCCGTGCAGTCCGCAGTGAGGCCGCACTTCATGGCGCTGGCGACGCGCGGGGCGAAGTCACGCCCGTTCGGTGTGCCGCCGATCAGGAAAATCTCCGGTTCGCGCTTCTTGATCTCTTCGATCGCGACGCGGGCGTAGGGGAGCGTCCGGTAAAGGGCGAGCTCTTCGTGCTCGGCGAGGATTACTCGGTCCGCGCCGTGGGCGATGACGTCCTGCGCCAGCACTTCGACGTTGTGGCCGCACAGGAAGCCGACCACTTCACTACCGACCTGGTCCGCCAGTTCGCGGGCCTTGCCGACCAGCTCGAGGCTGACTTCGGCGATGTGGTCATCGGTATGTTCGATGAATACCCAGATGTTCTTGGCTGTCATGTCTGGCCTACCCGACGATGTATTCGTGGACCAGCTCCGCAATCATCGCCGCGATTCCTTCGGCGTTGGCGGGGATGGTCTTGCTCTCCGTGCTCTCGAGGACCACGAAGTTGACCTTGTGAACCTGGGTCGGAGAGCCGGCCAGGCCGATGCTGCCTTCGGTCGCGCCGATGTCGTCGGCGGACCAGACGGGGATCTTCAGATCGTGTTTGGTGAGGTAGGCGTCGAGCGCTTCGTCCGACTCGAAGTCCGGCCACTGCGTTCGGATGGCGGCGTACTCGCTCGGGACGGCGGCGAGCTTGCGCTCCATCTGGCGTCGGACGTTGGCCGGGCGGGGAGTGTTGGCCGTGTTGACCACGGTCAGCAGGCACGGGAAGGTGCAGCGCACGATCTCGGAGCCGTGATCCAGCGCTCGCTGAACGGTGATCTTGTCGCCGGTGATCTCGATGACTTGCTCGGCGTAGGTGATCTGCGGGATGCCGAGCTTCTCGGCCGTCTGCGGGCCGACCTGGGCCGTGTCGCCGTCGATGGCCTGGCGGCCGGCGAGGACGAGGTCGTAGCCCCCGAGCTTCTCGACCGCGCACTTGAGCACGTAGCTTGTTGCGAGAGTGTCCGCGCCGGCGAACCGGCGGTCCGTCAGCAGGACCACCTTATCCGCGCCGCGGAAGAGCGAGTCGCGCAGGATGTTCGCGGCCTTGGGCGGACCCATCGTCACGACGGTGACGGTGCCGCCGGTTCGCTCCTTGATCTCGAGCGCCATCTCCAGCGCGTTGAGGTCCTCAGGATTGAAGATCGCCGGCAGGGCGCCGCGGTTCATGGTCCCGTCTTTGGACATCACCTCACCGGTGACGTTGTGCGTGTCGGGTACCTGCTTTACCAGGACCACGCAGTTGATCGGTCTGGAGTCGGTCATCCAAGTCTCCGGAGACCGCCCGACAATGCCAGGCGGATTATGGTGTCATGGCTTCCCGGGCTGATCGCCTCCGGGATGGCGCGGAACCAGCGTGGGACGCAGGCACGGTTCCGACGGTGAAGGATACCCTGACCGGGGTGGGAGTCGTGGTGCGCTCTCGTTGACGGATTTCGTCACGAGTGGGGGAGTGGCGGTCGCCGTGCCTGGGCGAGTTCGTGCCCGGGCATCTGGCCCAATTTCCCTGCCACGGAAGTTAGGCAAGATGAGGGCGCTGCGGGTCCAGCATCCGGCGAGCCGCTGAGCGTGAGAACTCGACTACGGGCCGCTTTCAACGCCCAGATTCAGCCAATTTGCCCGAATTCCAGGCCTAACTTCCACTCCAGGGTAGTTAGGCGAGTTACGGGCCCGGAGACCAGGCCGCTCGGTCTCCTCCGGCGCCCGGCTCCTCCGGCGCCCGGCTCCTCCGGCGGCCGGCTCCTCCGGCGGCCGGGGAGGTGTGCCAATATCCGCCGATGACCAACCAGCCATCCGCCGACCTGCGCGAGAAGCTCGCCGGCGTGCGCGGCCTCGTCCTGGACCTCGACGGGGTTCTGGTCCTGGCCGGAGCCTTGATCCCCGGGGCGCAAGCGGCCCTGGCGGAGTTGGACGCCCTTGGCTTTCCCTATGTCATCGGCACCAACATGTCCCTGGCGAGCCGGGCCACTCTCTCGCGGGAGCTGACGCGGGGTGGTCTGCCCGTCCCGGCAGAGAAGATCGTTAGCGCGGCATCTGCGGCGGCGGGTCTGGCACGACGACGCTTCGGCCCGGCGCCGATCTATGTGATGGGTTCGGTGGACGCGATGACCGAATTCTCGGACCTCCGGCTGCTCTCCCATGACGACGCCGCCGACCCGGACACGAAGGCGCTTGGGGTGATCGTCGGCGATGCCGGTGACGACTTCACGCCCCGCAATATCCAGTCGGCGTTCCGGCTCATCCGGGATGGAGCCAAGCTGGTGGCCATGCACAAGAACCGCTGGTGGATCACGCCGGCCGGGGTTCTGCTGGATTCGGGAAGCTACGTTGCGGCCCTGGAGTTCGCGACGGAAAGGAAGGCTCTCGTCACCGGCAAGCCGTCGCGGGCCTTCTTTGGTGAGGCGGTCCGGGCTCTGAGTGCCGGTTCAGGACCTCGCCTGGCCGCCTCGGAAGTGGCGATGGTCGGGGACGATCTCTGGAACGACATTCTCGGCGCTCAGAAGGCCGGGTTGCTCGGCGTCTTCGCCAGATCCGGCAAGCACGGCGATGCCGAGTTGACGCGCGTCGCTGCGGGCCGAGGAGGTCGGGCGCCGGACGCAATCGCGCCTTCGATTGTAGAAATCGTCGCCGCCCTTCCGCGCTGACGAGACCTGGCTCTGGCACAATACCTACACGCCTGGGCGCCAACCAATTACCGTCGCCCAATGTGAGGAGTACGGTCACTATGACCGCCGCGTATCGGCCTCGGGAACCCCTAGCCGCCATCCAATCCGCGGTTCTGGCCGCGCGAGCGGCCGTTGCCGAGCCCGGCCCGGCCCGACGCCAGCTCGTCGGTGGCGTGCTCGCCCTGGCTCTCTTCGTCACGGTGGTGTCTCTGTGGGTCTACATCGCCGGAAATCCGGGCGTCGACTTCGAGATACCGCTTCGGGCCGCGAGCCGATGGGCATCCGGCGGGCAGCCGTATCTGGCATCGAGCTTCGCGGAGACTACCGGCCCGACGCTGCCGTTCCTGTATCCGCCCTGGGTCCTGCCTCTGCTTGCGCCGATAGCCGCATTGCCGCGGATCCTGGTCATGGCGATCTGGCTCGTGATCGTTGGGGCAGCCGCCGTCTGGACATGCCGGCGCCTCTCTGTGCCGTGGCCC
>DASVJA010000188.1:0-1993 GCA_036386115.1 Candidatus Limnocylindrales bacterium | reverse complement strand
GCGACCGCGGAGCCCGCTTTCGGACCGGTCCGAAAGCCGGTGCGAAGCATTTGGATGACGGCGAAGAAGCCGATGATGTACGCCAGGTAGATCTGGCCCAGGGCAAGAGTGATCGCAAAGATGACCCCCACGATCACCCAGCCCGCCGCGCGCCCGGCTTCAGGAGCCGGACGGCGGAGGACGATCGCTACTACGTCAGTCACGATGTTGCCGCCGTCAACGCCGGGAAACGGCAGCAGGTTGACCATGCTCCAGCCCAGGTTGATCCAGATGATTTCGGCGATCATCGTGTTGGCGGCGAGGTGCGGTGACGAGACGGCCGCGAACAGAGCTACGCCGCCGATGACGATCCCGACCAGCGGCCCGGCGGCGGAGACAACAATGTGCTTAGCCGGCGGCAGGACCAGCCCGTAAGTGACCCCGCCGCCGCCGTGCAGCCGGATGGACGGCTGGATGCCGAAGAGGTCGTAGAAGAGCGCGTGCCCCAGCTCGTGGAGTAGAACTGAGACCGTGGCGATCACGATCCAGGCGGGCAGATCTTCCGGGTTCCCCCAGAAGAGGCCCAACACAAGCATGATGAAGAAGAAGTCCATGCCGATGACGATCGGGATGCCGAGAAGCTTGAACTTGATGGCCACGTTTCCCCTTGGGTTTGTTTGACGGGCGATCCCCGAGACTAAAGATCAACCTTGCGGCGCGCCGCTCCGAATTCGGGCGAGCACAGCGCCCACGCGCGCGTCCGGACCGACTCGGGCGATGTCGCCCAAGGCCGCCTCGGACAATCGTTCGGTACCGAAATCCACGGCTCGCTCCAGCGCGGCCGCGGTTCGCTTCTTGTCACCCAAGCGGGCGGCGCTTCGAGCTTCCAGAACCGCGCCGGCCGCACCGCCGGCGTGACCCAGCACGGCCGAGGTTGCGATCGAGTCGTCGAACCGGCCGAGTGAATGAAGGGCGACCTGCAACCGCAGAAGTCCGCCGGTTCTCTCCGACTCGGATGCGGACAGGGCATCGCGCACCTGCGCCACTCGCTTTGCCTCGACGACCCGGGCCACGATCCCCAGGACGGCCAGAGGATCCGTCTCATCGGCCAGACGAGTGGCCAGGCCCACATCGTCGCGGCCCGCAACCATGCGGATCACGTCCGGGAGAAGCGGAGCCGGGCGGTTCTCCAGGTCTTCAGTGTCTATGTCGGAAGTGGACGCGCCGCCGATCACCTCGGCGTAGGCCTCGCCAAAGATGTGCCGGGTATCTGCGGTAGTTGCGACGGCCGCGTGATCCTTGCCGCGCTTGCCGTCCTTCTTGCCCCGGCCCTTGTCCTCGCGATCCGCCCTAAACAGCTTCTGCGCCGATTGCCCGGAGCGCTGGGATGGCGCCGACGGCGCCCGCCCACCCGCATACCCGCCGGAGTAACCGCGGGGCTTGCCGGAGACGACCCGCCAGAGAGTCAGATACGGCTCCGGGCTCATGAGGGCAAAGAACGCGATCACGACGGTCAGGTAGATGAAGCCGACCACGGCCGCCGCCACCGCGATTGCGATGCTCGCGACACCCACCAGAACCAGTCCCGGCGTCCGGCCCCGATCCCCCATCGCCAGCGTGAACAGGTTCGTGACGATGTTCCCGCCGTCCAAGCCCGCGATCGGCAGCAGGTTGACGACGCCCCAGAGCAAGTTGATGAAGATGAGGTCGCCGGCGATGGTCCGAATCGGTTCCACGTCCGGCAGCCAGGGGCGGATGACCATCACCATGATCGCCACCGGAATGCCTATTGCCGGACCGGCCAGGCTCACCAGGATCGACTTCCGCGGCGAGAGCTGGAACCCGGAGGTCGTCAGCCCGCCCATGCCCCAGAGGCGGATCTCCGGGTTGATGTTGTAGCTCCGCAACGCAAACGCGTGGCCCAGCTCGTGGATGAGAATGGAGATCGCGACCACGACAACCCACTCGATGACGAAGAAGGCGTCGTGTCGGACACCGACCCCGATCAGCACGG
>DASVJA010000187.1:0-5991 GCA_036386115.1 Candidatus Limnocylindrales bacterium | reverse complement strand
CGGCGCGGGCAAGTTGCGACGCAGCCCACTTCTCCGCACCAGCCCGGTCCTTGATCGCGAAGATCGCAACCACTCCGGTTGAAGCGTTCTGCCCTTCACCAACCACAGCGACAGAAACCTCGCCCTGCATCCACGGCTTGAAGTCGGTGGTGTAACTGAGGTTGGCCCCGGAATAAGTGAGCCTGTTCAGCAGCTCATCCAGGGCAGTGTCGAACTGCGCCCTGTCCTGGAACCCCGGGAAGTGGCTCATGAAGTCCTGGAGCTTGGCGTGCTGGTCGCCCGGCAGATCGACGCGAGTCTCGAGGAACGCGATGGAGTTCTTCGGCGCGGCACCGGCCGTGAGCGACTTCTGACCTCCAGCACCGGCCAGCACGAAAGCGCCGCCTGCGGTCAACAGGGCCACGATCAGGACCACGGCCCCGGCAATCGCCCAGCGCCCGCGATGCGAGCGCGAGGGAACGACCATGACCGGGCTCACCCCGGCCGCCCAGCCATCGGGCATCGGCACCATGTTCGCGTGCTGATTGGGATCGTATTGTGGCTGGCCGGCTGAAGACTGAACGCCCGGTACCTGCCCGCCGATCGGCTGCGTGTTTGGATCCATGACTCTTCTCTCCTATCCGAACATGCCGGGCATTCGCTTGCCCAATCGGCCGCCGGACATCTGCTTCATCATTTTCTTGAGTTCCGTGAACTGCTTGATCAGGTTGTTGACGTCCTGCAGGCGAGTTCCGGAGCCGGTGGCGATGCGCTTGCGCCGTCGCGCGTTGAGGATATTGGGGTCGTTTCGCTCCTCGGGCGTCATGGAGCGAATGATCGCCTCGACTCGCTTGAGGTCGCCGCGGTCGACCGACTCCTGAGCCTGCTTGGCCATGCCGCCCATACCGGGGATCATTTCCAGGATCTGGCCCATCGGGCCCATCTTCCGAACCTGCTCCATCTGATTAAGCATGTCCTGGAGCGTGAAGCTGTTCTTGCGGAACTTCTCGGCCATCTTGGCCGATTCCTTCTCGTCGTAGTTTTCCTGGGCCCGCTCCACCAGGGTGAGAATGTCGCCCATCCCCAGGATGCGGCCGGCCAGCCGATCGGGATAGAACGGCTCCAGCGCGTCCGTCTTCTCGCCGGTACCCATGAACTTGACCGGCAAACCGGTGACTGCGCTGATGGAGAGGGCGGCGCCGCCGCGGGCGTCGCCGTCAATCTTGGTGAGGACCAGGCCGGTGATAGGCACGGCGGCGTGGAACGCCTCGGCCACGTGCACTGCCTCCTGGCCGGTCATCGCGTCCACGACGAGCAGCGTCTCGCACGCGCCCATCATCTTGGAGAGATCCGCGATCTCCTTCATGAGAGGCTCGTCGACGGTCAGACGGCCGGCGGTGTCAAGAATGATCGTGTCACGGACTTGCTTGCGCGCCGCAGCCTGGCCGCCCTTGGCGATGTCCAAAACACTCGTACCGACCGGCGCCCGATAGACCGGGATGTCCAGCGACTTACCGAGCGTCTCAAGCTGATCCGCTGCCGCGGGTCGATACGGGTCCGCCGCAACGAGAATCGGCCGGCGGCCCTGCTTGTGAAGGTAGCGCGCCAGCTTGGCGGCCGTGGTCGTCTTGCCCGAGCCCTGCAAGCCGACGAGCAGGATGACAGAGGGATTGCCGGTGAGTCGGAATGTTCGGTCGCCCGCGGAAAGGAGCGCCACGAGCTCTTCGTTGACGATCTTCACGACCTGCTGGCCGGCGCTCAGGCTCTCCAGGATCTCGGCGCCGGTCGCGCGCTCGCGGACGCGGGCCACAAAATCCTTGACGACCTTGAAGTTGACGTCGGCTTCCAGGAGGGCAAGCCGCACCTCGCGCATGGCTGCATCGACGTCGGCGGCGCTGACTCGGCCGTGGCCCGTCAGGGCGCCGAGCGTCTTGCGCAGCCGGTCGCTCAGAGCATCGAACATGGGCGGTGAGGACTCTCCTGATCCGTCCCGCCGCCCCGGAAGTGTGGGGCGACGTTGGGCCGCGGATTCTGGCGGCACCGAAGGCTCGGGGAGTGTACCGCATCAAGCGTCAGTCGAGCCACATCGATTGCGCGGCGCCGGCCGAATCTCGGTTTGCAAGCTTCGCTCCGCGTCCGGTGTCACGGGCTGCAGGCAAGGCCACAGACGTCCGACTCCGTCAGTGACAGGCAATGCAGGCCTTCACGGCCGACTCGCACCGGAGAACATCGTGCCCACCATCGTCTGGGACCAGTCCATGACAACCGGCGTCGACAGCGTGGACGACCAGCACAAGCAGTTGATCGCCTGGCTGAACGACCTGCTCGTCGCCATGAGCCAGGGCCGCGGCCGCCTTGAACTGCAGGACCTCCTCGACCAGCTCGGCAACTATGCCGTCACCCACTTCGGTCACGAAGAGGGCTGCATGGCCAAGTACCAGTGCCCGATCGCCCCGAAGAACGTCGCCCAACACAAGGAATTCATCGTAACGTTCGCCTCCTTCCGCGAAGAATTCGAGCACGACGGCGCCCCCGCCCACCTCGTGGTCCGGATCGAAACTGAGTTGATGCGCTGGCTCAGCGGCCACATCAAGAGGACTGACACGCTTATGGCCCCGTGCGTGAAGGGCAAGGGATAGCGGGCGCCGACGGCGCGACGGGCGCGGACAGCGCGGACGGCACAGACGGCGCCGACCGGCGGGTTTTGGGCGGCTGGCGCCGGCCAGAACCGGTACCTTTCCGTCATGGCACTCGGCGGCCTGGTATTTGGTAACGAATCGACACGGTTTCCACCATTTACCCCTGGTAGTGGTGCGAGACGCGGACCGGCGCTCAACGACCGCGGCCGGCCGTTCAAAACGCGCGGTTTGCTCCGTTCTGGGCGTGGATCACGATCCGATCCAGGAGTGGCGTGTGCCCGCCCCAGCCGCCTTTGCGTACGGCACTCCTGGTAGTCGTATTTGATAGAAACACCCAGGCTGGTTGCGATCGCCTCCCCACGCGCTGCCGTGGAGATTGGGCACGATCCAGGCGAAGCCACATGCTGTGGAGCTTGCGAGTCGATCACCGGCCGGGTCCATTGCTGCCTTGATCGTTACCGCTGTTCCGTCGGTGGAGACATTCCGGACGAACGCCTATTGCGGCGCACCCCAAAACGCGGCCCACTCTCGGGCTGAAGCGGCGGCAAGCGGCCCCAATTGACCCTCCCAGAGAGGAGGCATGTCGGCCGGCCAGAGATTGGACAGGACTTCAATGGAGTCAGTGTTGACGTGCTCGACGACCTCAACGTCAAGTTCTGCTCATGACCGCCGGTGTACACGCATCAGCACGCCTTGTGTAGTGACGACTCGCAAGGCGCGGACGGTGAAGCCCACTACGCTCGCGTCGGCCTGGGTGATCGAGATCAAGCGATCAGATCGCGTTTCCCCACGCCCCACTACCCTCCGTACGCTAGAGTCAGCCTGCAGCCGGGCCACGGCACGCCGAGAAGCGACGCGAGGGACATTGCGTGGGTTTTCAAGCCAGGTTCGAGCGGGCATTCGAGAAGCACCGGGCCGATGTCAACGACTCGAGGCTCGAGCAGGGCGCGGACCTCCTCGCTCGAAACCGGCCGGAGACGGCCGAGCAGACCTTTCGCGAGGTCCTGGAGTCGTTCCCGGAATCGTCGGTGGCATACGCCCTGCTGGCCATGGCGCTGGCGGACCAGAACCGATCCCACGATTCTCTCACGGCCTCGGACGCGGCCATCAAACTCAACCCGCATCTGGCCCTTGCCCACGCCGCCCGCGCCTGCGCTCTCGAGACTCTGGGAATGGCCTGGGAGGCCGAAATGGAGGGACGCCAGGCAGTAGCCCTGGCGCCTACGGACCCCAATCGGCACTCTGACCTGGCCGGCATCGTCGGGCGGGCCGGCCGATTCGGCGAAGCGCTGGACATCACCGGCAAAGGCCTCTCGCTGAACCCGCAGCACTTACCTTCGCTGCACTGCCGGGCGCTCGCGCTGGTTTCCCTTGGCCGCACGGACGAAGCCCAGGAGGTCCTGACATCCGCGCTCCTGGAGGATCCGGATCTGGCCCAGCTCCACGCCAGCATCGGCTATGCCCTGGAAAGCCACGGCGAACTCGAGCGCGCCGGCGATGAGTACCGCGAGGCCATCCGCCTGGACAACTCCGTGATACCGGCCTACGAAGGACTGAAGCGCCTCAAGGTCGGCGGGCGGCGGCTGCTGCCGGTGGGCTGGCGACGCAAGACCAAGTAGGTCGACGGCGCAGTTACGCGAACAGCGCGCTGACGAACGCCTCCGGATCGAAGGGCAGCAGGTCGCCGAGTTTCTCCCCTACCCCGACGAACCTGACGGGAACGTGTAGCGAGTCTTCGATGGCGAAGACGATACCGCCCTTGGCCGTCGAGTCCAGCTTCGTCAGAACGATACCGGTCAGTCCGACGGTTTCGTGGAAGACCTTTGCCTGGGCCAGGCCGTTCTGGCCGGTGGTGGCGTCCAGGACGAAGAAGACCTCGGGCTTCGCGCCGGGCAGGCGCTTATCGATGACGCGCCGCATCTTGGCCAGTTCGTCCATGAGGCTGGCCTTGTTGTGCAGGCGGCCCGCGGTGTCGGCGATGACCACGTCGACATTGCGGGCGACGGCCGCGTCCAGGGCGTCGTAGATCACGGCCGATGGATCCGCGCCGGGAACGTGGGCCACGAACTGGCTGCCCGACCGCGTCGCCCAGATCTTCAGTTGGTCGATTGCCGCGGCGCGGAATGTGTCCGCCGCTGCCAGCAGCACAGTGCTCCCCTCAGCCTTGTAGAGGTGGGCAAGCTTCCCGATCGTGGTGGTCTTGCCCGTGCCGTTCACGCCGACCATCAGGATCACGGCCGGCTGGCCCGGCGCCGCAGGCCGCGGCCGCCACGAAACGTCGCCCGGCAGCAGACGTGCCGCCAGCTCGGCCCGAACCGCGGCCTCCGCCGAGACGGCGTCCTTGCGCGAACGAGCCTCTTCTACGACCTCCATTGCCAAGCCGCCGCCAATGTCGCCGGCGATCAGCATCTCTTCGACGGAGTCCCAGTCGGCGCCGGACGGCCCGCTCTTGAGCGCGCCGCGCAATCGCGACATGAAGCCGCCCCGGCTGCGCTCCAGGCCGGCCGACAGATCGCCGGGCGTCTCGTCGGCGGCAGGTTCGGTCTCGGTCGGTTCGATCGGCCGGGCAGCCTCGGCGGCTTCGGCCGGCTCGACCTTCCAGGCCGGCTCGACCGGCTCACTCGACTCCGCCGTGCTCTTCGATTCGTCCTTCGGTTTGCGTCGGAGGAACAGGGGAAACCTCCCGGTCAGCCGGCCGTTGCCGCTGCCTGCTTCTTGGTCACTTGATCCGCCAGGTCGCGCGCTTCCTCGAGCTTGAGGCTGATCACACGGCTGACGGCATCGTCGCCGACGGTCACGCCGTATAGCGCGTCCGCGGCCTCAATTGTGCCGCGATTGTGAGTGATTACGACGAACTGAGTCTGCGCCGCGAGACTCCGGAGCGCATCGGCGAAGCGGCCGACATTGGCCTCGTCCAAGGCTGCGTCTACTTCGTCCAGAACGCAGAACGGAACCGGATGGACTTCGAGCATCGCGAAAAGCAGCGCCACGGCCGTGAGAGTTCGCTCGCCGCCGGAGAGCATGCTCAGCGGTTGGGCTTTCTTGCCGGGCGGGCGGGCCACGATGTCGATGCCCGTGGAGGCAAGATCTTCCGGGTCCGTGAGGCTGAGCTTTGCATAGCCACCGCCGAAGAGCTGGCGGAAGCGGCCGTCGAAAGCCGTCTCCAGCGCGGTGAAGGTGGTTCGGAACTGCTCGGCGATCATGGCGTTGAGTTGTTCGATGAGAGTCCGCGTCTTGGAGATCGCGTCGGTCAGGTCCGTGCGCTGCGCGTCCAGGCCGTCCAGGCGCGTCTTGATCGCTTCGTATTCCTCGGCCGCGCGAACACGCTCCTGGCAGGCCCGCAACCGGTCCCGCGCGTGCATGGCCGCTGCTT
>DASVJA010000186.1:0-2247 GCA_036386115.1 Candidatus Limnocylindrales bacterium | reverse complement strand
GGTGATGAATTCGTTGGTGAACTTCTCGCTGGTCGCGTACACGACGCGCTTGCGCGGGAAGCGAGCAATCACGGCGTTGCCCACCGCGTGCATCAGGTGAGTCTTGCCCAGGCCCACGCCGCCGTACAGGAAGAGCGGGTTATAAGCATGGCCGGGCCGCTCCGCCACCGACAGGCTGGCCGCGTGGGCCAGGCGGTTGGCCGATCCAACTATGAAGTTGGAAAAGGTGTAGCGCGGATTGATGTTGGTCGAGGCGCCCTCAGGAGCTCCGACGCGCGTGGCTTCAACTCGAACGGGTTGCGCCGTCGCGGGAGCGGCAGCTCCGGGTGCGACGCCGGCCGTAGAGCTCGAGCCGTTGTTACCGCTCGTCTCACTGGCAGGTCGGACCTGGAACTCGACCTGGACGCTGTAGCCGACGATGCGGGCCAGGGTCTGGGAGATCAGGGAGCGATAACGCGTTTCCAGCCAATCCTTGGCGAATCCGTTGGGTACGGCGATCTTGAACCGGTTGTCGTCGACGTCGACGAGCACGGTGTCGCGCAGCCAGGTTTCGTAGTTGGCCGGAGACAGGGAGACCTGAAGCTCTCCGAGGGCTGCGCGCCAGACTTGCTTTGCGTCCATCGAGGCAGACTAGTCCTGTAAGAGACTGAGATGGATAGCCAGAATCGAGACGGACACCCGGTCTAAATATCGCCTTTCCGGCGCCGTGAGCCTCCGACCCCCGGACGCTCCTCCGAGCCTTCCGGCGGTCCTCACGGTTCCCTCTGGGCCGATGCCCAAGGTTGTCTGGCGCCGCGGGCCGGGGAAGAATAGCACTGCCCAAGCGGCGCGGGCAAGGCTCAGGTCCGTTACTTCTCGTATACTCCCTAGGAGTATCGGCGGCCAGGTTCCCGAACGGCACTGCCCGGCGGTGCCGGCGGTGTCGTCCGTTTGACACTATGAGTTGCACGTACATATAATCCGCCGGCAGACGCGCCAAAGCGCTTTCGTGCGCCCGGCGCGTTCGCGTGCCTTTCGGGGTATCCTGACCCTGAGGCCGAATGGAGAAGAGCAGCCTTTCCGATGAAGCAGACCTTTCAGCCAAAGAAGCGGCATCGCGCCAAGGAACACGGCTTTCGCGCCCGGATGAAGACACCCGGGGGGCGCCGTGTTCTTGCCGCCCGCCGCGCTCACGGCCGCAAGAAGCTAACGGTCTGACGACGGACCGCGGCCACAATCCGCCGCGGCTGGTGATGCTCTCCAGGCCCGAGGATTTCGCGGCACTGCAGGGAGAGGGAACCGTCAGGTCTCATCCCCTTCTGGTGGTACGGATTCGAAGGACCGGTCTCGGGGAGACGCGCTTCGGCCTATCGACCGGACGCAAGCTCGGCGGAGCAGTAGTCCGGAACAAGGTGCGCAGGAGAATCCGCGAAGCACTCAGGGTGATGGCGCCCTCGTTCCAGCCCGGCTGGGACGTCCTAATCATCGCCCGACCGCCCGTCATCGGCGCCGATTTAGAGACGCTGGCGGGCGCACTTCAAAGCCTTCTCCGCCGGGGAGGAGTTCTCGAAGGGCGGGCCGTCCAGTGAAAACGGTCGGTATCGGGCTTATCAGACTCTACCGCCGCGTGTTCGCCTGGCGCCCGTCGGTCTGTCGTTTCGAACCCACTTGCTCGGTCTACACCGAGCAAGCCATCGCCAAATACGGTCTGCTTCGAGGGAGTTGGATGGGAATGCGTAGAATCGCTCGCTGCCACCCATGGAGTCGCGGTGGCTACGACCCGGTGCGCTGACATGGACTCCCTCGGGCGCAAGCCCCTCACCAAGTCGCGACCCCGCACCCGCTGGGCCGCTTTGGGCCTGCTGCTGGCCCTGACCGCCTTTGCCGTCATGGCCGTAGGGACGGCATCTGCATCTTCGCCGGTCGCCCACCTCGGTGCGGCAGCTCCAGCCGGCGCACCTGATGTGGTCGCCACCCCCACTCCGGTGGCCTCACCGACGTCGAAACCCACTGCCGAGCCGGTCGCGCTTGCGCCGGCGACTCCGGGCGCAGGCCCCGACTCGCTGATCGGATTCCTGTTCACACCGATCTTCCAGGGGCTCTTCCTGCTCCTGATCGAGCTCTACTCTGTGACCGGCAACATCGTCGTCGCGATCATATTGATGACCGTGATGATCCGACTCGTCACGGTCAAGCTTTCTGCCAAGCAGATAATGTCGCAGAAGCGCATGCAGATCATCGGGCCCGAGCTGCGCGAACTCACCAAGG
>DASVJA010000185.1:0-27361 GCA_036386115.1 Candidatus Limnocylindrales bacterium | reverse complement strand
CCCGACCGGGATAGTCGGCATCGGGATTCTTCTCTCCGAAGCAGCCCGTGGCGAAGGCGGCACGCTTCTCAACGACAAGGGCGAGCGGTTCATGAAGGACTACGCGCCCAAGTTGATGGAGCTTGCTCCTCGTGACATGGTCAGCCGGGCGATGTACCAGGAGATCCGGGCCGGCCGCGGTATCGGCGGCAAGGATTACGTCTACCTCGACGTCCGCCACCTCGGCCGCAAGGTCATCGAGGAGAAGCTGCCGGACATCACAGACTTCGCCCGCATCTATCAGGGCGTAGAGCCGCTCAAGGAACCGGTTCCGGTTCAGCCCACGGCTCATTACGCCATGGGTGGAATTCCCACCAACACCAACTCGGAAGTCGTGATCGATGACAAGGGCAAAGTTGTGCCGGGGCTGTTTGCCGCCGGCGAATGCGCCTGCGTCAGTGTCCACGGCGCCAATCGGCTCGGCACCAACTCGCTGGTGGACTTGCTCGTTTTCGGGCGGCGGGCCGGCCGGCAGATGGCCCGTTACTCGGCCAAGGTCGAACGGCCCCGGCCGATCGAAAGCGCTGTCGAGCCCGTCAAGGCGGAGCTCGAGGCCATTCGTGGCCGCCAGGCCGGCGGCGAGTCCGTTGCCACGATCCGGACCGAACTTCAGAACGTGATGATGGATAACGTGGGCGTCTACCGCGAAGGCAAGCTCCTGACCGAGGCCCTGGTCAAGGTCAAGGAGCTCCGGGGCCGGTACGAGAAGATCGCGATCACAGATTGCGGCACGGTCTTCAACACCGAACTGATAGAAGCCCAGGAGCTGGGCTATCTGCTGGACATCGCCCAGGTCACGGTCTCCTCGGCGCTGGCGCGCCAGGAAAGCCGCGGCGCCCACTCTCGCGAGGATTTCCCCGAACGAGACGACAAGAAGTGGCTCAAGCACACCCTCGCCTACAAGGGCAAGGACGGACCGACGCTGCGTTACAAGAACGTGTCGATCACGAAGTTTGAACCCAAGCCGCGGACGTATTGAGGCTGCATTGATGGAAGTAACGCTGCGCATCCTCCGATACGATCCGGAGAACGATCAGAAGCCGCACTGGGCGGAGTACAAGGTTGCGGTTGACCCGATGGATCGCGTCCTGGACCTCTTGATCAAGGTCAAGGCGGACCAGGACGGAGCCCTCAGTTTTCGGCGCTCCTGTGGACACGGAATTTGCGGCTCGGACGCGATGTTGATCAACGGCCGCAACCGCCTGGCCTGCCGAATTCGCGTCGATCAGCTTGGCAAGAAGATCTCGGTCGCGCCAATGCCGGGCCTACCGGTCGTGAAGGACCTTATCGTCGACATGAACGGGTTCTTCGGCAAATACCGGTCCGTGAAGCCATTCCTGATCAACGAACAGCCTGAGCCGGAGCGGGAACGCCGTCAGAGCCAGGCCGACCGGGCCAAGTTCGACGACACCACCAAGTGCATTCTGTGCGCCGCCTGCACGTCTTCCTGCCCGTCCTTCTGGGCGCGGCCCGAGTACGTCGGACCTGCGGCGATCGTTCAGGCCCATCGCTTCATCTTCGACTCTCGTGACGAGGGCTCAGAGGAGCGGCTGGAGATCCTGGCGGACGAGAACGGCGTCTGGCGTTGCCGCACGATCTTCAACTGCGTCGACGCCTGTCCGCGCGGGATCAATATCACCAAGGCGATCCTCGAGGTTTCCTCGGCGATCGTGGGGCGACGAGGCTGACCGGCGACCGGCGACCCCGGCCCGGCGCGGACGACAACGGCTGGGATTCCCTTTGGGATTCGGTCGGCGCGACCGGAACCGCCGGCGGGCATGACCCCAATCTGATGGACGAGCGCCCGAGACGGTCGGCCGAGCCTGCTGCCGGTGTGCCGTCTTCTGCTCGGGCGATGCCGGCCGCGCCCGCCCGACCGGCGTCCTCGAGCCCCGGCCCTGCTGCGTCGTCCGGCCTCAAGTTGATCATTCGAACCGACGGAGCGGCTCGGGGCAACCCGGGGCCGGCGTCGAGTGGTGCCGCCCTGATCGAAGCCGTTGGCGCTGCCTCGCGCCGGCCGGACGCGGCCCCGATCGCATCCATTTCGGAATACCTCGGGGTTCAAACGAACAACGTGGCCGAGTACATCGCGGTGGTGCGGGCCCTGGCGCTTGCTCATGAGTTGGGCGCGCGTGAAGTGGAGATGCTCCTGGACAGCAAGCTGATCGTGGAGCAGCTGCACGGCCGCTGGCGGGTTAAGGACGCGAAGCTGATCCCGCTTCACGCCGAAGCGAAGGGACACCTTTCGCGCTTCGCCCGGTGGAGTGCCACCCACGTTCCACGGGCCCAGAACAAGCAGGCCGACGCCCTCTGCAACGAGGCCATCGACAGGGCTCTGGCCGGCGGGCCGCGTGTGGTGGTGGTTCGGCCGAAGTAGGGGAGTGGCGTGGCGACTCGCGGATTGCCCTCAGGTGATCCACCGGATTGCCGGTGATACCCTCTGCTGCGGTCACCGGTACCCGGACCGCCGACGAGGGCGGGCAGTCGCGATTCGTGGAGGTCCCTTTGATGGCGGGCAAGTACAAGGACACGATGGCCGCGGGCTATTCCCTCAACGAGCCTGGGATTGTTCTGGGCAGCCCGCTGGATGGCACTACCGTACTTCCCGACATTCGGATCCAGGTCGCACTCTCAATGCTGAGTCGCCACGGACTCATAGCCGGGGCCACCGGCACGGGCAAGACCAAGACCCTCCAGGGCATCGCCGGCCAGCTTTCGATGGCGGGAGTGCCGTGCCTGGTGGCGGACATTAAGGGCGACGTTAGCGGCATGGCAATGCCTGGAGACGCCGCCAACCCGAAAGTCATGGCGCGCGTCTCGGACCTCAAGCTCGCATTCAAGGCGAGCGGCCATCCGGTTGAGTTCCTATCTCTGACAGGCAAGTTGGGGGCCCAAATTCGGGCCTCCGTCCATTCATTCGGGCCGCTTCTCCTGGGTCGCGTCCTTCAACTCAACGACACCCAAACGAGCATCCTGTCGCTGGTCTTCAAGTACTGCGACGACAACAACCTGGCCCTGCTGGACCTCAAGGACCTGACCACGACCCTGAAGTATCTGGGCAGCGAGGAGGCCAAGCCGATCCTGGCCGACTACGGAGGGATCTCTCCGGCAAGCCTGGGCGTGATCATGCGAGCCATCGTCACGCTCCAGCAGCAAGGCGCGGACGACTTCTTCGGTGAGCCGGAATTCGACGTCGACGATCTGCTTCGGACGACGCCCGACGGCCAGGGGATCGTCAGCATTCTTGAGTTGTCCGACGTGATGGACAAGCCGGCCTTGTTCAGCACTTTCATGCTCTGGATGTTGGCTCAGCTATATCACGCGCTGCCCGAGGTCGGCGACCTGCCCAAGCCCAAGCTGTGTTTTTTCTTCGATGAGGCTCACCTGCTCTTCGACGCGGCGTCCAAGACCCTGCTTGACGAAGTCGAACGTACGGTCCGTCTCATCCGCTCCAAGGGTGTTGGTGTCTACTTCATCACTCAGGTGCCGACGGACGTCCCGTCGTCCGTGCTGGCCCAGTTGGGAAATCGAATCCAGCACGCGCTGCGCGTTTTCACGCCCGAGGATTCGGACAACCTCAAGAAGACGGTTCGGACTTTCCCGATGACGACCTTCTTCGAGGTCGGCGAGCGGCTTACTTCGCTCGGGATCGGAGAGGCGCTGGTGACCGTGCTATCGCCCAACGGTGTTCCAACGCCGCTTGCGCCGACGCGCCTCGTGCCACCGGATTCCCTCATGGCGGCGCTGCAGCCGGCTGATCTCCAGGCTCGAATCAAGGCCGGCACGCTGACGGCCAAGTACGCCCAGGCGGTCGATCCGCAGAGCGCCCACGAGATAATCTCGGCCCGAATAGATTCTGCCAGGACGGCCGCCGCGGCAGCCCCGCCAAACGTCTCGTTCGGCGCTCCGAGCGGGCCAACGGCGGCTCAGGTACGGGCGCAGGAGCGGGCTGCCCAGGCTTCCGTCGACCGAGCCAATCGCGCCATGGAGCGGGACGCCAAGGCGGCGGCCAAGCGTGAGGAGGCTCAGCGTCGAGCCGACGAGCGAGCCAGACTCCAGCGCGAGCGCGAGATCGCACAGGTCGGGACAACCGTCCTGCGAGGGGTGATGGGCTCCCTATTCGGTGGCGGTCGCCGCCGTCGCTAGACGATCTTGAGCCCTTCTATCCCGACCTCGGGTTCGGGATATTGCGGGTTCAACTCGTCCATGGAGTCGGCCACGATCTCGCTGACGGCAAGGTTCCGCAGCCAGTTGTGGTTGGCCGGGATCAGGTACCACGGCGCGTAGTCGGTGCTCGTTTCGGTGAGCATCTCCTGAAACGCGGCGATGTAGTCGTCCCATAGCTTGCGCTCGGCCAGGTCACCCGTCGCGAATTTCCACCGCTTCTTGGGGTCGTCGATGCGGTCCTGGAAGCGCTGCCTCTGGGTGTCCTTGTCGATCAGCAGGAAGAACTTGAGGATCGTCACGCCCGAGTCCGTGAGCATCTTTTCCCAGTCGCGGATTTCGCCGTAGTGGCGGCGCCAGACCTCTTCAGGCTCGAGTTTGTGGACGCGGACGATCAGTACTTGCTCGTAGTGGCTGCGGTTGAAGATACCGATCTGGCGCTTGCCGGGCACCGCCGCATGGACACGCCACAGGAAGTCGTGGGCGGCCTCTTCCGGCGTTGGGACCTTGAACGAAGTCACCGTCGTGCCCTGGGGGTTGAAGGCGCCGGCGATGACGGCGATCGTGCCGTCCTTGCCGGCAGCGTCGATGCCCTGCAGAACGATCAGAACGGGGTGCTTATCCTCGGCGTAGACGCGTTCCTGCAGATCAGTGAGGCGGGTCAGGTTGGCGGCCAGCAGCGGCTCGCCGTAGTCCTTCTTGTGGCCGAATGTCTGGCCGCAGTCGTAGGTGGCGAGGTCCAGCTCTTGCCCGCGTTTCACTCGCAGCAAGTCGCGAAAGGCGCCGGTGCCGTCGTGTTTCGAGCCCATGTGCTGCCTCCAAGTTGTGCGACCGGTTCAAGAGCATGGTAGTGCCGGCCGGCAATCTAGCCAGAAGGCGCCCGGTTGAGTCGATAGCGAATCTCGGGCGCCTTGAAGCCGCCGAGGTCTACCTGTTGCCTGGTCCCGTCGGTGCGCCAACCGAGAGCCTCGTAGAAGGCGCGGCCGACCAGGTTGGCCTCCAGAGCCCAGAGCACCAGCGTTGTGACGCTCAGGGCCTGCCAGTGCCCCACGGCCTCAGTGAGCAGCGCCTTGCCGGCGCCGGACCGCCACTCATCGGGTGAAACGTAGATGGCGTAGATCTCGGCGGCAGGGAGTGGCACGTCATCGTCCCGCGGCGGACCACTCGCCACGTAGCCGATCGTGGTCCCGTCCCGTTCCGCGATCCAGCAAGGGGCGTTGCCCGCTTCGTCCGCCCCGAGCATGTACTCCCAGGCGATCTCGCGAGCCGTGACGGACAGCCCGGCCAGGAACCCTGCAGGAAGGATCCCTCGATACGCCGCCTGCCAGCTGCGGACCCCGATCTCAGCGATCGCTCGGGCATCGGCGGGTGTGGCGCGGCGGATCAGCAGGTTGGGCCGGTTGGTCATCTGGATCACTTCGACTACAATCCCGCCTCGGCGAGTCGGCTGGATGATCGCGAGACCACGCCTTCGGGTTGTGGCCTCGAGGAAAGTCCGAGCTCCTCAGCGCAGGGTAGCGGGTAACGCCCGTCCGCCGCGAGGCGAGGACCAGTGCCACAGAGACGAGCCCAGATCTCGGCTTGCCGGGATCGGGGAGTGAAACGCGGCAAACTCTGCTCGGAGCAAGGCCAAATAGGAGGACGCGGTTCGGGCGCTCGGGAAGCCGGACGTTCAGAACGGAAGAGGTCGCGCTGCCCAGTCCTCGGGTCGGCCGCTTGAGCCGTCGGGTAACCGGCGGCCAGAGATGGATGATCGTCGCCGTGGCTTCGGCCACGGTACAGAACTCGGCTTACAGGCCGGCTCGCCGCTAGCCTTCAGCCTTTGATCGCGGTGCCTTGGTCGCCCGCCCGGAGAATTGCCCCGGCAATTCTCCCAAACTGATGCCGCCCTCTGGCGCTTCAGTCCTGATCGGCCGGAGGCCGATCAGTCCTCGTCCGGGCGGAATATATGCCCGGCGGTGCAGGTCGCGCAGATGTCCCGGCTCGACTCCAGATCGCCGATCGGGAGAGGCATTCGGCGGTCCGGGTACAGGCAGCTGACCTCGTAATATCTCTCAGAGCCGGCCGCGACACGACTCAGCCGCCGGAACGTGCAGCGTCTGATTCGCTGCCCGTCCGAGTGTGAGGCGGCGGGTGAAATGTCGGCCAGGCGCTGGGGCAGAGCCATCGAACTGTTTTGACCTCCGAAGTCCGGGAGGCTAGCATCGTGATCGAGGGCACGGCAATCATCGAAAGGTACTAGACTGCGGCGCGTCAGCGGTCCGGCCGTCTATCTTTGGGAAGTGGAGGTTCAGGGAGGCGTGCAGGCAGGCGGAGGCTCCAGCGGTAAGGACGGGCGAGCGGATCGCAACCCACCCGACGAGGAGCAGATCAGAATCGGGCGGTCGCGCCTGGCCAGAGGGTTCGATCCTACGGACGAGGAACGGCCTCTCGACGGGACCGGTGTGCCCGGCGGACTCATCGGCGCTGCCGCTCCGGCTGACTCCCCCTATGCGCCGCCGAACCCGGCCTTCGCGCAGGCTAGTCGCCCGCCAATTCCCGCTGAGACGCAGTCGGACGCGATAGATCTCAGCCCACGCTTTCGAGCCTGGTCCGAGCCCGGCCCGGCAGGGGCCGGCCCGATGCGCTGCCACTTCCTCAGGAGCGTTGGTCCGGACGGCCGCCTCGCCGAGGCCCAGCGGACTGCGGTACCCACGCATCGATGCGCGGCATTTGGCGATCCACTGCCCCTATCGCTGCGTCAGCAAGAACTGGTCTGCCTGCAGAGGGTCCATGTCAGCTGTCCGCGATACGTCCGCGGGACGCTGCTGGCCAATGAGAATCAGCCTCAGACGGATGCCGAGGAGAACCGTGGCGGAGGGGTGCCGCTCTGGACGATCGCAGGCGTGGTCCTCGTCATCCTGTCGATTGTTGTACTAACCACGGCCCTGATGGGCCTGCCTCCGTTCGGAAGCGGCGCCGCGGCGCCCGCCTCGCACATTGCCGGCGCGTCGGCCTCCGCCTCGTCTGCCACCGCTGTGGGGACGCCGACTGCCGTTGTTCGAGTCACCCTCACAATCACCGCCCCGCCGACCGCCACGCCCGAGCCCACCGCGCCCCCTTCCTCGACCCCACAAGTCACTCCGACGGCAGTTCCGGCCCCGTCATCGACCTGGCCGCCCGGAGCGACTGCGTCTCGGATGGATCTTCTGGTTCCATGTACCGGTCAAAGCGATTGCTGGATCTATACGGTCCGAGGTGCGGGTCCTCCGCCCGACGGCAATGGTTCGGCCGTGGCGGACACGCTCGCCGGGATCGTCAGTTACTTCGGTGTGAATGTGACCACCGTACGGCAGATGAATCTGTGGCTAAACGGCGGCAGCGCAATCCAATCCGGCGACAAGCTCAAGATCCCCACGCCGACCAAGTGGGTATCGCCCTAGATCTGCCCCGCTTCAGTCAGGCATCCACCCAGGTACTCGCGGTCGCGCAAACCTCGGTTCGGCTTGTCCGAACAGGTCGCCAAAGCCGTCTAGGGCATGGCCGGAGGCTTCGCGATCGACGGCCAATCGGACAGCGGCTTCGACTCGGGCTTCGCCACGCCGGGCCAGATGCCGGCCCGGAGCGATCGGCGACCACGCTGGGCGGCATAGGTCCGCGGCCTACCCGGTCGGTCCTATTCAAAGCGGTTCAGTCATTGTTCGGCGGGCCCAATGGCCCTTCCGGGCGCAGCGCGTCGTAGGGCTTCATTAGGCAGGCCCGGCTGGGTCGTAGCGAACCAAAGGAGCCCTCGGATGTCGATCGGCTGGGAACCGAGCATGGAGACCGGCGCGCCGCTTCTGGATGCGCAGCGCCGAGCCCTCGTGGAACGCGCCAACACGCTGCTGTCCGCAATTCAGGCCGGCGGCGACAGGTCGACGGTCGAGCGCGCCATGGTGGATTTCGGGGCCTACTCCGTCCGCCACTTCTCGTCTGAGGAAGATTGCCGCAATCGAGGCATCTGCCCGGCCCTGCAGTGGAACGGCGCCGCTAGGTCGGAGCTGATCAAGATCGTGGCCGACTTCCGCGAGTCCTTCGAACGACGTGGCTCGACCCCGGAAGCGGCCGCGGATCTCTCATGCGAGCTTTCCGGCTGGGTTGCGCGATACATTCCCGGTCCTACGACGGCCCTGCCTTGCGCGCCCAGCTCGAAGTAGCAGCGGCTGCCTGAGGCCCGGACGGCCGGCTTCTTTCACCCGGCTCCAATAAGCCCCCCGTGGCTGGATTCTTTTGAATACTCCTACCAGTAGTGGCGCCTGCAATTGCGGGATCGGCGGCAGCTCGGTCCGCCCACTCCGGGTCGCGACCCACGCTTAAGTAGGGCCATTCAAGCGCCATTAGGCGCGCCGACGGTGGCCACCGAGCTTTGAGCTGCGTCCGGCACCACTACCAGTAGTGAATGACGAGAACTGCGCTGATTTCCCGCCAGATACCAGCCAGGTGAGTGGCCTGCCGGAAACGAGGCGGACAACCGTGCAGCGGACTTCCGGATCGGGGCACTAGCTGGCCGGATCCGTGACTCTCCCGAGGAACAGGATTGCGCCGGTGCCGGTGTCCCGGACCGCGAAAAGAAACGGCTTGTCCACCTTGACCGTCACCTGCTGCGTCGGCGGTGAGGCTCCGGCCGCCATGGCAACGGCGGTGGCCGCGGACGCTTCCGTTCCATCCTCATCGACCGAGATGTTGGCCTGGTGGATGACCTTGGTAATGAACAAGCGCTCCTGCGTCGTCATGCCGGAGAAGTCCGCCTTATCCGGATCGAACGCCAGCGGCATGCCCATCCCGGCGAGTACCGATGCCAGGTCCGACTTCGTCTCGATCTTGAAGTGGGGGAGCGTCAGGTCCACATGAGCGTTCTGGAGGGCCGCGGTGATCCCGCCAAAGCGGGCGGCATCGAGGCCCTTCTCGAAGGTGGCCAGATCGTCGGGCAGGACGATTGTCATCGCCAGCGAGGTGTTGACATACGGGATCTCGACGGCTTGCCAGCCTGAGCCGGAGGCGTATTTCGCCTCAGACAACAAACCGCGCATCGTCGGCACGCTCACTTGGGCGCCGTTGAGTCGGGTGAATGGCGCGTCGGCGGTTAGGCCCTTGTCAAATGGCTTGAGCCACGGCGCCTTGAGGTAGATCGCGTTGACCAGGACCAGCCGAGTCGCGGCGTCCAGGCTATCCAGCAGCTTCGGGATCCTCTTCTCGGTCTGGTCGTTGACCCAGCCGTTGATGGTTTTGACTGCGGCCGCGGGGTCGGCCCCGAAATCCCCGAGCCGAATGCCGGCCCCGTACTTGCTGGCCAGCGTGTCGAGGTACGCCTGCTGCCACTGTTCGCCGGACTGGGCGAACGGGGCGTTGGCGATGCGTAGGCTCAATGTCTGATCCGACTTGCCCGGGACCTTGTAGGTGCCCGAAAGCCCGGCCAGCGCCTGGTCCAGCGAATTGATGCCGTTGCCGTTTCCTGATCCAAGAGCCGAGCGGAGGACTTTGTCCATCTGCGTCGCCGTTTCGCCCTTGCCACCGGCCTGGGCCATAGAGAGAGCCAGGGCGATGCTGACGGGAGAGACGACGCTGTTGCCGCCTGAGGTGAGAACCGCGTCGTAGAAGTCGAAGCCGAAGGCGTCGACGGCCGCGGCCGCCCGGACAGCCTCGCTCGACGATCCGGCCCCGCGTGTTGCCTGGGAGGATGCCACCCCAACTGCGGCGGCTTGGCCGCTGCAACCCCAGACGATGCTGCCTCCCAGTAGGAGTGAACCTGCCAGGAAAGTGCCTCGGCTCAGCCTTTCGGTTGCTGCCTTGCCAAACGTCCGTGAGATCGACATATCGATATCCCCCAGTCCCCTGGATGCATCGGCGCATCGCTTCGATGGTAGTACGTTGCGGGGCTCCGTTTGGTTACGTTGGCTCGCCTTGATTGCGAAAAGTTGCGCCCCCGCCCGCCCTCCGGGCCACTCAAAACCATCCGTTGACTGCCCGCAACGTCGGTGTATGATCCATCCAGCGGTGAAAAGCGGTGATAAGTGGGTACAAGCGGCAACAATTCCCCGGCCACGCGGTCTCCGGTGGTGAATCAGGCGAAAACGGAGCCGGCAACCCAATCCGCTTTTGTGGGTAGACAGGCGAGCGACAGATGTTCATCGGTGAGTACAGGCATTCGGTAGACGCCAAGGGTCGCGTAGCGATTCCGGCGCGTTTCCGGCTGCAACTCGACGAAGGAGCCGTCGTCGTCCGGTGGGTCGAGAAGTGCGCCGCGATCTTCCCGCGCTCCGCCTTTGACGCTCTTGCGGCCAAGGTCACATCCCTGCCGCTCGGCAACGAGAACGCCAGAACCGTGACCCGCTTTCTCTTTTCCAGCGCTTTCGATGTCGAGCGTGACGGCCAGGGCCGGATCGTTCTGCCCGCGGCAATCCGCAAGTGGGCAGACCTGGAGTCCGAAGCGGTGATCGTGGGAGTAGGGGACCGCGTCGAAATATGGGCACCCGACGCCTGGGAGGCCAAGTCTCTCGATTCCGCCGACGCGCTCGCGAGTGCGCTCGACGGTTTGGGCCTCTAGGTGATTTTGATGAGCGAGACGAGCAAGAAGGACCCGCTTGACGAGAAGGCCGGGGCCATGAGCCCCGCCGCCTCTCCCGAGGGGGGCGCCGAAGTGGAGCTAGGGCACCTGCCGGTGATGGCAGGCGAGGTCCTTGTGACTCTCGCCCCGCGTCCCGGTAGTCTCCAGATCGACGCCACCCTCGGTGGAGCCGGCCACGCCGAGCGGGTCCTCGAGGCTTCGTCGCCGGACGGCCGGTTGCTCGGCCTGGATGCCGATCCCGCCGCAATCGCCAGGAGCGTCAAGCGCCTGGCTCGCTTCGGGGAACGTGTTGTTCTGCGCCAGGTCAACTTCCAGCACATGGCGGAGGTCGCTCCGGAAGCGGGCTTCGGCCAGGTGGATGGCCTGCTGCTGGATCTCGGCCTCTCCAGCTTTCAGTTGGGCGATGTCGAGCGGGGCTTCGGATTCCGAGCAGGCGGGCGGCTGGACATGCGCTTCGACACGAGCCGGGGCCAATCTGCGGCCGATCTGCTGGCGACGCTGAGCCAGGGCGATCTAACCGCCCTCTTCGGCAAGTACGGCGAAGAACCATTCTCCGGGCGCATCGCCCGACACATCGTTGAGTCACGCAGCCACGCCCCGGTGGAGACCGCGGAACAGCTGGCATCTCTCGTGGAACGGGCCGTGCCCGCGCCCAAGGCCCGCCGGACGCATCCGGCCACGCGCGTCTTCCAGGCGCTGCGCATCGCCGTGAATGACGAACTGGGCGCTCTGGAGGCCGGTCTGGCGGCGTCGCTTGTGCTGTTGCGGCCGGGCGGGCGGCTCGTGGTCTTGAGTTACCACTCGCTTGAGGACCGCATCGTCAAGCAGTTCATCGCCGCCGAACAGCGCGGCTGCATCTGTCCGCCGGAAGTTCCGGTTTGCGTCTGCGGACGAAAGCCCCAGCTCCGCTCGCTCGGCAAGTCGCAGACGCCGAGTGAGGCGGAAGTCACTACAAATCCTCGTTCTCGGAGTGCCCGTCTTCGGGCCGCCGAGCGTCTCGCCGCCTAGTTCGATTCAGGAAAGGAGGGAACCGATGAGCAAGCCAAGCGAAACCAGCCGACGCCGTACTTACGGCAGCCGTCAGCACGAAGTCCAGGAGCGAGTGGAGCGACCCGTCGGCGCGCTCGCCCGGATCAGCAAGATGGATCTGCCCGAGCCCGGTGATCGGACCGGGGCGGCGTCTTACGCCCGCTCCACGGTCGCCGGCTGGAACACGTCCTGGGGCACCGACTGATGGCTGTATACGAGGGCGCCCGCCCTCGCTCTGCTCTCTCTCCACGACGGCGGTTGGACGCCCCCGTCCTCAGGCCTCAGGCGCCGTCATCCACCCGCAGGCGGCCTCGGGTGATCCTTCGTTCCAGACGCCGCCCGCGCTTCTTCGGAATCGCGATTGGCTTGATCGTGGTTGCCTTCCTGCTGAGCTTCTTCTCGCTCGTGCAGACGGTTCGGATCTCGACATCCGGCTATGACATCGATCAGATGACCCAGGAGTTCGTCCAGCTGCAGAACCAGAAGCAGCAGGACCTTTCAGACGTCAACAGGCTCAATCGAGAGTCGGCGATCCGCCGCCAGGCCATAGCTGACGGTCTGTCACAGCTGCCGCCGCCCATCGTCATCCCGGCTCGCTGAGAAAGCGGTACTGATGCTGGGTCGAACGGATTCGCGCCGCCGTTTGCTGCTCCTTCTCGCCGTACTGGTGTTTCTGTCCGGCGGAATGACGGCGCGCCTGGCGTACTGGCAGGTGAGCCAGCACGACCAGCTTAGTGGCCCGCAGGCCGCCGACCAGACAGCGACGCAGAGGACCGTTGCCGCGCGGCGAGGGACGATCTACGACCGGACCGGGACGATCGTGCTGGCCCAGACCGTGGACCGCTACCGACTCGTCGCCGACCTCCACGACCTCTCCGACGCCGCTCGCCAGCGGGACGCCGATGCGCTGGTGGACTACCTCAGCCTGGATCCCGGACCTGAAGCCACTCTCCGCAAGGCTATGGCCGGGAAGGGTTACTACGTGATCCTGGCCAAGAACATCGACGCCCAGATCGCACAGGACATCTCGACCGCGCAGAAGAACAACGCCCTGCCTGAAGTGACTCTGGAGCCTACGCCGGTCCGGGTCTATCCGCAGGCCGGGGGCGCCCCGCACACCTCTCTGGCGGCACAGCTGCTGGGCTTCGTAAATGCGGCCGGCGTCGGCCAGTACGGTCTCGAGCAGCAATACGACACGATCCTGACGGGCAAGCCGGAAGTCATCAGCGTCGATCCGAACCAGGCGGGCTCCAGCGGTGAGCACATAGTCGACCTGGGCCAGGACGGCGAAGACATCCGAACGACCATAGACGCCGGCCTCCAGCTCCAGGTGGAGCAGGAGGTCTTCTCGACGTGGCTTGCGGACAAGGCCAAGGCGGTCTCGGCGGTGGTGATGGACCCGAAGAGCGGCGCCGTTCTGGCCGAAGCGACCTACCCGTCCTACGACGCCAACTACTACTCGCAGGTCGCGGCCCAGGATCCGTCGCTCTTCGTCGATCCCGTGATCAGCGAGGTCTACGAGCCGGGCTCCACGTTCAAGATGCTGACCGCGTCGGCCGCCCTGGACTCCAAGACGACCGCCCTGACAACCAAGATCAACGACACCGGCGTCCTCTCGTTGCCGGGTGGTCAGGAGGTCGCCGATGCCGACCGCAAGTCCACGGGCTGGCGGACCTTCTCCGACATCGTGGCCTGGTCGCGTAACGTGGGCGTCTCGCAGGTCGCCTTCAAGCTTGGCAAGAACACGGCCGCCGCATCGGCCGTGCTGTACAAGACCTGGCAGACGTACGGCATCGGAACCCCGACGGGCATCGACCTGGCGGGCGAGGCCACGCGCGGCGTTCGCGACCCGGCAAAGACGCCGTGGGCTCAGATAGACCTTGCCAACGCGTCATTTGGTCAGGGTGTTGCGGTGACGCCGATCCAGATCATGAAGGCCTACTCCGAAATGGCGAACGGCGGGTTGGCGGTAACGCCGTATGTCCGTGACCCGGAGCCGATCGGCAGCACTCAGTCGGCGGCGTCGTCGGCAGCTCAGACGCGTGTCATTCCCGCCGCCCTGGCCGGGCAGCTTACGGGGTTGATGCAGTACGTGGTGACGGCCGTTCCGTCGTATGACCAGGCGACCTGGATCCCGAACTACTTCGTCGGCGGCAAGACCGGCACGGCCCAGATCTGGGACCAGACCCTCAACAAAGGCAAGGGCGACTGGATGCAGGACATCTACAACTACAGCTTCTACGGCTGGGTGGGGCAGGATAGGCCCGACCTCGCGATCGGCGTGGTCATCTACCAGGGCAGGCCGACCAAGATCGGCCAGGGCATCCTGGCCATGCCTATGCAGTCGACCGAACTGTTCAGGCGGATCGCCACCGACGCGGTTGTGGCCGAGAAGATCCCGCCGAGCAAGAACGGCCCGCCGCCGCCCAGCGGCAAGACCGCAAAGCCGCTTGGCTGATGGCCGAGTTCCGCACTCGGCGGGGTTGGCTGTGCGACACTGACGATGTGACCGAAACTCGTTGCCGGCAGCCGCGGCCCGAAACAGGCCAGTCCGCCGTGGCGAGACGGAGGTCCCCGTCCACCGGATCGACATATGAATCTGTCGGGTTCGGAGGCAGAAGCGGAGCTGCCGGTTCCGACGCGCAGGGAGGATCGCGCCGGACCTGTGAGGAGGTTCGGTGAAAGAGCACGGCGTGGAGTTCATCCAGGGACTGCTGCTTGCCTTTGCCTGCATGGTCATCCTGATGCCGCCGTTCCTGCGAGTGCTGCGCTGGCTGGGGATGGGCAAGCAGATCCGCGAGGATGGCCCCGGAACCCACCTGGTCAAGCAGGGAACGCCCACGATGGGCGGCGTCCTGATCGTTGCCGTCACGCTCGTTCTGGCGGTGGTCTTCGACGCCCTGGACGCCTCGACCTACTCGCCGCTCTTTGTGCTGGCCCTCGTCGGCGCCCTCGGCGCGGTGGACGACTACCTCAACGCCCGAACCGGCATCGGCATTCGCGGCCGCCACAAGATCCTCTGGCAGTTGATCGTCGCCATCGTCGTGGCCGTCTATGTCCAGAACCACTTCGGTTTCAACGGCTTCCGCGTGCCGTTCATGGGCAACGTCGTCTACTCGGCCGGCATCCCGGTTCCGTTCATCGGGCAGGTTGAGGTGGGCGCGATCCTGTTCATCATCGTGGCCGTGTTTGCGATCGTCGGTTGCAGCAACGGCGTGAACCTGACCGATGGCCTGGACGGTCTGGCCGGCGGCACTCTTGTCTTCGCCTTCATCAGCTTCTTGATCATCGCCCTGCTGAACAAGCCACTCCAGCCGAACCTGGCGATGGTCAACGCCATAGCCGTCGGCGCGATCATGGGTTTCCTCTGGTTCAACGTCCACCCGGCCCAGGTGTTCATGGGCGATTCCGGGGCGTTATCGCTCGGCGGCATGCTGGCCGTCATCGCCCTGATCGAGGGCCAGGTCCTGATCCTGCCGCTTGTCGGAATCATCTTCGTGCTGGAAGTCGCGTCGGACATCATCCAGGTCGTGAGCTACAAGACGCGCAAGAAGAGGGTCTTCCGGATGGCGCCTCTCCACCATCACTTTGAGCTTGGTGGGTGGGACGAGGAAAAGATCACGATGCGGTTCTGGATCGTCGGTGCCCTCGCGGGCATGATGGGGGTGACGCTCTTCGTCGCCTCGATCCCGGCGGGTTAGGGCGTTCGTGGCCGGAAGCGTAGTTCAGCTGGACCGTCTGACGGCGGACGCGGTCAGATCCGGCGCGCTCCGAGACCGCTCCGTCACCGTGTTGGGGCTGGCCCGGAGCGGCATAGCTCTAGCCCGGTTCTTTGCCGACGCCGGAGCCAGAGTGACCGTCTACGACGGCCGGCCGGCCGTCGAACTGACCGGGGCGATCCAGTCCCTGGGCGGGCGTTCCGTCGAACTTCGCCTCGGGCCGGATGTCGCTCCGGAAACCACATGGGCCGGCGCCGACCTGATTGCGACATCACCCAGCATCAATCCGGACTTTCCAACTGCCGAGCCGAAGCTGCGGGCCGCGCTCCGGGCTGTGGTCGCGGCGCATCTGGCCGATCCGTTCGGTGCTCCGGCGCTCGTAAGCGAGACGGATCTAGTTCTGCGTATGTGCCCATGCCCGACGATCGGCGTGACCGGGACCAAGGGCAAGACCACGACATCCTCGCTCTTGGCGGCGCTGCTGGCGGCCGACCCGCGCCACCCGGTTGTCCTGGGCGGCAACATCGGCATCCCGCTGGTCGAGAGGCTGCCCGAGCTGACACCGGAACATCGGGTTGTCATCGAGTTGTCTGAGTTGCAGATGCCGATGCTCTCTTGCGGGACAACGGTGGCGGTCTACACGAACGTGACGGCGGATCATCTGGACCGTCATGGGTCGCTCGAGGCGTATCGGAAGGTCAAGCACCGATTGGCCGAGCTGGTCGACCCGGCCGGCGTTCTGGTCCTCAATGCTGATGATCCGGTCGTAGCGAGCTACGCCGAGACGGCGACGGTGCCGGTGGTCGCCTACAGGCGCGGACTCCCCGGCCCGGTCGGTTTGGGCCTGGAAGACGGTTGGATCGTGGCGAATGGGCTGAACTGGCTTGACTGCGCGGACGGGGGAGTTGCCCTGCCCGTGGCTGCGGCCGGTCAGGTCAAGGTCATGCCGGTCTCCGAGCTTGCGATCCCCGGCGCCCACAACGTTTCGAACGCGATGGCCGCTATCGCCGTGGCGTTGATGTTCGGGGTTGCGCCAGACTTGATTCGCGCCGCCGCCGCGGCCTTCACCGGCGTGGAGCATCGTCTGGAGCAGGTCGCCTTCATCGGCGGGGTGCGGTTCATCAACGACTCGCAGGGGACGCAACCGGACGCGGTGATTGCCGCGCTGCGGTCCTTCCCGCGCCCGCTGGTGCTCATCGCCGGCGGCCGCGACAAGGGAGTGGATCTCTCCGGCCTGGGGCCGGTGGCGGCAGAGCGGGCCGATGCCGCGGTCTTGATCGGGGAGTCCGGCCCGGCTCTGGCGACGATGTTCAAGGCCGACGGTCTCGCCCGTGTCGAGATGGCCGGCTCGCTCGAAGCCGCCGTTGATCTGGCCGACGAGATCGCTCGCGGCCTTCTGGCTGACGGCGGTTGGGCCGGCCCCGCGACCGTATTGATGAGCCCGGCCGCGGCCAGCTTTGACATGTTCGTGGACTATGCCGCGCGCGGTCGAGCATTTCGGGCCGCAGCGGCGGCGGTGGCAGAGCGACGCCGGGCCGCGGGTCAAACCTGATGGGCGGTTACAAGGACCGCGAGGAGCGGCGCGAGGACACGGAGGAGTTCGTGAGGCGCGAGCGGCTGCGGCGCAATAACGGGCCGAGCCGTCCCAGCGCGGTCAGCACCCGCCAGACCGGCATTCTGGACAATCCGGCGGGTCTCAAGCGCGACGCTCACGAGCCGGACTTCGTCATTCTGGTGACGGTCATCGCGCTCACAGCCATCGGTATCCTGATGGTCTACTCGGCCTCGGCCATCGACTCGTACCGAAACAACCAGAACACCTTCCAGCTCGTCGCGCCGCAGGTCATGGCCGGCCTGCTCGGTTTCGTTGCGATGGCGATCCTGATGCGGGTCGACTACCGCTACCTGCGGATCGTCAGTGTGCCACTCGCGATATTGGCTCTGGTGCTATTGGTCGTCGTTCTCGTGCCGTTGCCGGGTCCGCTCAAGGACCTCAGCGTCTCCCACAACGGATCGGCTCGCTGGATCCATCTCGGTCCACTGCCGGAGATTCATCCCGCCGAAATTGCCAAGTTGGGGCTGGTCGTCTATCTCTCCCACTGGCTGGCTACGCGGGGTCTGGGTATACGCAGCTTCCTGAAAGGAACAGTCCCGTTCGCGATTATCGTCATTCCCTTCCTGGTCCTTATCGCCCGGGAGCCGGATCTGGGCACCGCCGCGGTGTTGGTTCTGATCGCGTTTTCGCTCTTCTTCGTCGCCGGCGCGAACCTGATCCACATTCTCATAGCCGGATTGACGGGTCTTGCCGGCGCCGTTCTGCTGGTGCTGGCCATCGGCGACTACCCGCTCAAACGCATCCAGATCCTCCTGGATCCATGGTCGCAGCGCTCCGGAGCCGGCTACCAGACGGTGACAGGCCTGGAGGCGCTCAGCACGGGCGGCCTTTTCGGGACTGGCCTTGGCAACAGTCGCATCGTCGTGCCCGGCGATGTCAACGATTTCATCTTCTCGGTTATCGCCCAGGAGCTGGGTCTGGTCGGAGGCGCCGTGGTCATCGGACTGTTCGTCGCCTTTGCCTATGCCGGCATCAGAACGGCGCTTCGGGCACCGGACACATTCGGGGGGCTGGTCGCCGCGGGCATTACGGCTTGGATATGCTTCCAGGCATTGATCAACATCGGAGTCGTGGTCGCGGTTGTTCCCGTCACCGGGATCACGTTGCCGTTCGTGTCCGCCGGTGGTTCGTCCCTAACCGTTAGTCTGGCTGCGGTTGGGATCTTGCTCTCCATCTCGCGAGAAACCGTTGAACGAGGTTGGATTAGTGCGTCTACTGATAGTGGCCGGGGGTACGGGGGGACATATCTACCCGGCTCTCGCCGTCGCTCGGTCTCTGCAGACTAGGCCCGACGCGCCTTCCTTGCGCTGGGTCGGCGGTCATCGCGGTCTCGAGTCGTCGGTGATTCCGCCCACGGGAATCCCGTTCAACAGGCTGTTCTTGCGTTCGCTTCGATCTGTCGACCTCAACTACCACATTGTCCTGGACCCGATCCGGCTCGCCCTGTCTCTGCCCCTCGCGATGGCAATGCTTCTACGGCGCCGCCCCGCCGCGATCTTTACGACCGGTGGGTACGTCGCCTTGCCGGTGCTTGTGGCCGCGGCGATCCTGAGGATTCCGGCGGTAATGTGGGACGGCAACGTCGTTCCCGGGCGGAGCGTTCGAGTGACGGCCAGGTTTGCCGGCTGTCTGGCGGTCGCCTTCGAAAGCACCTGCCGGACTCTGGGCCGGAGTCGGCCGTGCTTCGTCACCGGGACGCCGATCCGCGACGCGGGTCAGACGACAAGGGCGGAGGCTCGCCGGAAACTGGGAATTTCGGGCGAGGACAAGGTCATCCTGATCTTCGGTGGCTCTCAGGCCGTTCGCCGCTTTAACTCCGCCGTCGCCGAAGCGCTGCCGCGTCTGATCGAGAAGGCACGAGTGATCCATGTCACGGGGGATGCCGGCTACGCCGAGGCGGCCGCCGGACGGGAGGCGCTGCCGGAGGAGATGCGAGGGCGGTACCGGCCCGAAGAGTTCCTGAATGAGGAGATGACTCTCGCGCTTGCCTCGGCAGACTTGGTCGTGGGCCGGGCCGGATCCTCGACGCTGGCGGAGGTAGCCGCCTTCGGGCTGCCGATGGTCGTGGTGCCGTACCCGCACGCCGCCGGCCACCAGCGCCGCAATGCCGAGGAGATGGTTCGATCCGGGGCCGCCCGCCTCGTGGAGGACGCGGACTTCGATGCGTCGGCGCTTCTCATCGCTGCCGCGATAGTCGACGACCCTAACGAACATGACGCCATGGCCGCCGCTGCCCGCGTCCTGGCCAGGCCGGGGGCTGCCGACGCGGTTGCGGAACTCGTTATGGCCGCGGCGTTGAGGCGGCCGCTGCCGGACTACGCTCACATCGAGACGGTATCCAGGGGAGGTTCTGAAGGGTGAACCGGGCGACCGGCGGTTCCGCCGATCCGATCGCGAGCTCGCCCGCAATTGAGTGGGCCGGGGCCGCGGAAGATGTGTCGCGCCGGGCCGGCGTGCCGCTACTCCGCAACGAGTCTCTGGCGGGGCATACGACCATGCGGGTCGGTGGCCCGGCCGACTTCCTCGCGACGGCAGCCGACTCTCGGGTCCTCTCGGCCCTGGTCGTGGCCGCCCGGGCCGTCGGGTTGCCGCACGTGATCCTGGGGCGCGGGAGCGACATCCTCGTATCGGACCGCGGCGTGCGCGGTCTGGTGATTCTCTCCTGTGCCGAGGGCTACAGCATTGACGGCCCGAGGCTCACCGCCGCCGCCGGCCTGCCACTCGCGCGAGCCTCGACGATCGCCCAGAAGGAGGGTCTCTCCGGTCTGGAGTTCGGTCTGGCGATACCGGGTAGCGTTGGTGGGGCGGTCTGGGCCAACGCCGGGGCGCACGGCGCGGATGTGGCCGGCGTCCTGGAGTCCGTGACTGTTCTTGGACCGGATGGCGCCGAAACGACCCGGCCGGTGGCGGACCTAGCCATGTCATACCGAGACAGCCACTTCAAGCGCGCCGACGAGGTGATCCTGAGCGCCACATTCCGGCTCGCGCCGGCCGACCCTGAGATCATCAAGGCAAGGCTTGACGAGATCCGAGCCTGGCGTCGCGAGCATCAGCCCCTCAGTCTGCCGAGCGCTGGGAGCGTCTTCCGGAACCCGCCAGGGGACTCGGCCGGCCGGCTCATCGACGCCTGCGGTCTCCGGGGAGCAAAGCTCGGCGGTGCCGCGATCAGCGAGAAGCACGCCAACTTCGTCGTCAACGGAGGCGGCGCCACCGCTGCGGACCTTCGCCGCCTCGGCGATCGTGCCCGCGCGGCGGTATCGGCCAGGTTCGACATCATGCTGGAGTACGAGATCCAGTTTGTCGGCGATTGGGACGGTTGGCCGGAGGCGTCGGCATGAACCGACCTCTGCTGCCTCGCAACTCGACGTCCCATGTGCGGCGGACGCGGGTCCGGCGCACTACGCCCCGCCTTCGTGGCGCGCAGATGGCGGCACTCATCTTCATGTGTGCCTGCCTTACGGGCATCTTCGTTGTCGGCGTCGCGCCTTCGTTTGCCACAAAGAAACTGGAGATTCACGGAGCTACGTTCACGAGTGAGGCCAAGATACGTTCCATCGTCGGGATTGACGTATCTCCGAATGCTTTTCGCATCGAGACCGATCGGGCGGCGGCGGAACTGGTCAAGCTGCCTGCCGTCCTGACCGCCAGCGTCGTCGTGCAGCTTCCCTCTACGGTTGTCGTCACTCTGGTGGAGCGGGTTCCACGGCTTATCTGGGCAATCGGTGACAACCGCTATGTCGTCGATCAGGACGGTCAGATCTTCGGCTTGGTGGACTCGGCCGGCAACCCGATTCCCTCCTCGGCCGGTCCGATGGCGTCGCCCTCATCCTCTGCCGGCGCGTCGCAAACAACGACTCCTTCCGATACGCCGCGGACGAGTCCGAGGTCCTCGCCCACGCCGAGTCCAACCCCGAAGCCGACGCCCACGCCCCAGAAGACCCCAACGCCGAAGCCCGGGACCAAGACCCCGACAGCCACTGCGAAGTCGACGGGTTCACCCGGCCCAACCTACGACGCCTCGCTGCTGCCGTCGCTGGCAGCCGCGCCGACTTCTGATCCGGCGGCCATCTCCGGCCCGATGGCGCTGGGGCTGGCCGTTGTCTTCGACCGTCGCTCCTCCGACGCCGGCCTGGGGCTCGGTGGCATCGTGGACCCGGTCAACCTGGACGCCGGATATCGACTCGCGAACCTGACTCCGACCGATGTCGGAAGCACGGCCGGCTCCCTGGCGGTCGTTCTGGACGACACCCACGGCTTCACACTCAGTGCCGTGCCGAACGGCTGGGTTGGGCAGTTTGGCTTCTTCGCCCCAACTGTGCGTCAGGTCTCGGCTATTCCGACACTGGTCCGCGACCTCCGCTCCACTCTGGCACAGTGGGGAGAGGCTAAGGTGGCCTGGGTGATCCTCGTTTCGGACGTCAGTTCAAACCATTCCGATACAGTCATATTGCGCTGAGTTCCGGCCCAGCGGCCCGAGGTTGCCCGGTCTCCCTCAGGTCGGTTAGCCTTGACGTGATACATCGGTAACAATTCGGCGTCGCCGGACGGCCCAAGCAGACAACGCCTCGAGGTCGAGGCCCATCACCGAGGACGGGAGCGAGTGGAACGCGAAGCAGTGCTCGTCGGTATCGATGTCGGCACGAGCAAGGTCTGCGCGCTCATCGGCGAAGTGTCGAGTGACGGCAGCCTGACCATCATCGGCAAGGGAGTCGTGCCGGCCAGCGGTCTCAAGAAGGCCGTGGTCGTCAACATCGACCAGACCGTTCGCTCCATCGCCGGTGCTGTGGATCACGCCGAGCGCCTCTCCGGGCTCCAGATCGACCGGGCCTTCGTCGGCGTCGGCGGCCAGCATGTCGAGAGCCAGAACTCGCGCGGCGCGGTCGCCGTCAGCGGCCATCACCGGGAAGTCACCCGAGAGGATGTCGAGCGCGCCCTCGAGGTCGCCCGCGCTGTCACCATTCCGTCGAACCGCGAAGTCCTGCACGTCCTGCCGCGCGGCTTCATCGTCGACGGCCAGGAAGGCGTCAAGGATCCGCTGGGGATGAGCGCCATCCGCCTGGAGATCGAGACCCACATCGTCACCGCTTCCGCCACGGCAGTTCGCAACCTGGCCAAGTGCGTCCAGGCCGCGAACGTCAAGACGGACGAGCTGGTTTCCAACTCTCTCGCATCGGGCGAGACCGTTCTGTCTGACACGGAGAAGGAACTGGGCGTGGCCGTCGCCGACATCGGCGCGGGCACGATAGACCTGGCCCTTTTCCTGGATGGATCGCCCTACAAGACCGCCGTTCTGCCGGTCGGCGGCAACAACGTCACCAACGACGTTGCCATCGGGCTCAAGACGAGCCTGGAAGTTGCCGAGGAGCTGAAGATCCAGCACGGCACCTGCGATCTCTCAACTGTGATGGGCGGCGAGTCGATCAACGTCTCGACTCTGGGTGAGTCTGCCGGCCGAACGATCAGCCGGCTGGATCTATGCCGGATCATCGAAGCTCGAATGCGGGAGACGTTCGAGATGCTGGCGGCCGAGATCCGCTCGACCGGAGACGGGATGCTTCCGGCGGGCCTGGTCTTGACCGGCGGAGCCGCCCAATTGGCGGGCGCGGCCGCGCTTGGTCGCGAAGTCCTGAACATGCCGGTCCGCGTCGCCGGGCCGACGGGAGTAGGCGGTCTCACGGATAACATCATCAACCCGGCCTACAGCACCGCCATCGGACTGCTTTACTGGGGCGCCAAGGGTCTCGAGGCCAGCGAGCGCGGGCCATACCCGACGGCTCCGGCCGGAGGCGTCCTCGGGCGGGTTCGCAATGCCGCCCGAAACCTCTTCCCGTAAAGCGAGCGTCTTGCTCGCGCCGGTCGCGGGCGGAGCGCCACGATGAAGACCAAGGAGATCGCCGTCCAGACCGGGCATCGCCGCGGGTTGTATGACCTGACTGCGGCGTGCGAGGGATTCGTGGCCGATGAGGGCGATGGGCTTCTGACCGTATTCGTGCCACACGCCACGGCCGGCGTCGTGATCATCGAACTCGGCGCGGGCTCGGACACGGACCTTGTTGCCACGCTGGATCGGCTCCTGCCTCGCGATGAGCGCTGGGTCCATAGGCACGGCTCACCCGGCCATGGGGCGGACCACCTCGTGTCGATAGTGGCTTCACCGTCGGTCTCCATTCCGGTCGTTGGGGGTCGTCTGACGCTCGGAACGTGGCAGTCTGTGGCCCTTCTGGACCCCAATCAGGACAACGCAACTCGTACCGTGAGACTGGCCTTCCTGGCCGGCTGAGGGCGACTCTCCACAGACCGCACCGGCCCCCAGGCCGATTTCGGGCTCTTCCTCTCGAAAGTTCGAACACACGTTCACCGGTCCTTCGTGGAACATTCGTTTCGGTGTGCGGTTTTGTCCCCAATATTCCCGAAGTAGGCGTATACTTCGTGGCATCCGAGCCAGCCCCGTCACACACTGGTGCTCATGAGTCCCGGGGGGGCCGGACCGAACGACAAAGCATCTGCCGGGAGATCCACCGGAGGATCAGGAATGCCGCTACGGTCCGATTCCGAGAACTTCGCGCTTATCCGAGTGATAGGTGTCGGAGGCGGGGGAAGCAACGCCGTCAATCGAATGATCCGGGCCGAGATGATGGGCGTTGAGTTCATCGCCTGCAACACGGACGCCCAGGCCCTCCTCCAGTCAGACGCGCCTCACAAGATCCGCATCGGTGACAAGATCACCCGCGGTCTTGGCGCCGGCGGAGATGCGACGGTCGGTCAGCGGTCGGCGGAGGAAGACTCAGAGAAGATCGCCGATGCTCTGCGTGACTCGGACATGGTCTTTATTACTGCCGGCCTCGGCGGCGGCACCGGGTCCGGTGCAGCGCCGATCGTGGCGGAGATCGCCAAGGATCTCGGCGCGCTCACCATCGGCGTCGTCACCAAGCCGTTCGCCTTTGAGGGCACTCGCCGCAAGCTGGTCGCCGAGCGCGCCGCGGAAGAGCTCCGTTCCAAGGTGGACACTCTCATCACCATCCCCAACGATCGCCTGCGTGACGTCGTCCAGAAGAACACCTCCATGGTCGAGGCGTTCCGCTTCGTGGACGACGTTCTGCGACAGGGCGTTCAGGGCATCTCAGACATCATCACCGTGCCGGGTCTCATCAACCTGGATTTCGCGGACGTCCGGACCGTCATGAAGGACGCCGGCTCTGCCCTCATGGGCATTGGTCGCGCGAGCGGAGACAACCGCGCTCTGGATGCCACGCGCCAGGCCATCGCCAGCCCGCTGCTGGAGATCAACATAAATGGCGCTCAGGGCATCCTCTTCAACATCAGCGGCTCGGCCAACCTGAGCCTCTTCGAGGTTACCGAGGCCGCGGAGGAGATCCGCGCGGTTGCGGATCCGGAAGCGAACATCATCTTCGGGACCAGCTTCGATGAGAGGTTGGGCGACGACGTCATGATCACGGTCATTGCTACTGGCTTTGATGCGGGCCGCAAGAAGGACATCCTTCGCACGGACACACGCGTCCAGACTCCTGTGGCAGTTCACAGCGCTCGCGGAGAGTCGCTCGACTTCCTCGCGGAGATGGAACGGCAGCGCATGAACAACGCGGAGCCCGTGGCTGTGCAGCAGCGCTCGGCGATGACGTACGGGCCCATGGGCACGCCGGATCGCCAGCCGGTGCCGGTGCCGGTTGTCCAGCAGTCGCCGCTTCATCGGCCCATGCCGGATCGCCAGCCGCAGCCCAAGCACACCTACGACGATCAGGATCTCGAGATCCCGAGCTTCCTGCGACGCCCGGCTCAGGAGGAGAAGGGGTAACCCTTCGGCCCTGGGCTTGCCCGCTCACCTGGATTCCATCGAGAGCTTTCGTGCGTCTCGCGCCGAAGTCTTGGCTGCCGTAGCCGAAGCCTGCCGGCGTGTCGGTCGCAATCCGGCCGATGTGACGCTCGTGGCCGTTTCCAAGACCGTCGATGCCGGGCGCCTGGCTTCTGCCGTTGCAGCCGGGCTGACGGTGCTGGGTGAGAATAGGGTTCAAGAGGCAGAGTCGAAGGCGCCGTCGTTGCCCGACGCCGGCTGGCATCTGATCGGGCCGCTGCAGTCCAACAAGGCTCGCCGTGCTGTGGAACTCTTTGACGTCATCCAGTCTGTCGATTCGGTCGAGCTGGCCCAAAGGCTTGACAGGATCGCCGGCGAAATCGGGCGTGCGCCGCTGGAGGTCTACCTGCAGGTCAATGTAGACCGGGACGAGTCGAAGGCCGGGTTCCTGCCGGAGACGCTGGCGCGCGAGTTGCCGGCTTTGGCAGGTCTACCGAACCTCGCGCTGCTGGGCCTGATGACCGTCGGGCGCCTTACGGGTGCGGCCGAAGAGGCGCGGCCCACTTTCGTGCGCCTGCGCGAGCTCTCCGTCGAGCTGCGGACCCGCGAGGCGGCGCTTGGAGCCGGGCTCTCGATGGGCATGTCCGGCGATTACGCGGTTGCGGTGGAGGAGGGCGCCACGCTGATACGTGTCGGGCGAGCTCTCTTCGGTGCTCGAGCTGCGCCCGCCGCTGCTTCGCCGAGCGAGATGACTGCAGATACGGGTGGCGCCGGCGGTTGATCCGGGGATAATCAGGTCGTCATGGACAATTCCCGCCATCGCATGGATCCAGCGCCGCCCTCGTCCCGTTTCGCCGTGCGTCTGATGCCGCGTGGCGGTGCCGACCGCGTAGACGGCGTTGCTGAAGACGGCGAGCTTCAGGCCCGAGTCTCCGCGCCGGCGGTGGGAGGGGCGGCCAACACGGCCCTTGTGCGTCTCCTCGCCGATGAGCTTGATGTCTCGCGCAGTTCAGTTCGCCTCGTGGCGGGCGCGACAGGCCGGCACAAGCTGATCATGGTCGATGGTATGTCACCGCACGAAGTTGCCGCGAAGTGGCCGGGGATCAAGGTCTAGATCGGGCACGCTCATCGCAGCCGCCTGCCACAACCGGATCAACGGTCTACGCCGACACTCCGATCGGGTCCGGAGTCAGCAATTCCTACTACGTCGTCGCGTTCGACGCCGCCAATAACGTCTCAGTCGCGAGCAACACTGCGTCTGCGACCACGCCTGCGCCCGACACCACCGCTCCATCGGCTCCGAGCAACGTAACCGTGAGCGCTCCTGTATGGAACGCCACAACCGTCGCCTGGACCGCCTCAACCGATAACACCGCTGTCGTCGGCTACACGATCAAGGCCAACGGTTCGGTCGTTGCCGTCGTCAACGGCTCGACCACGAGCTTCACCGATGTCGCCACGCAGCCCTCAACGACCTACCTCTACACCGTTACCGCGTCAGATGCGGCCGGGAACAGCACTGCATCGGGCAGCGTCTCGGTCACAACCCCGCCGGCGCAGGCACCGACCGATACGGCCAAGCCCTCGACCCCAACTGCCCTGACGGCCACGCCGGCGCCCGGAGAGATCGATCTGGCCTGGACCGCCTCGACCGAACCAACCGGCCATATCGCGGGCTACAACGTCCTGCGTGACGGTCTCGTCATCGCCACGACCTATTCGCTCTCGTACGCCGACCTGGGCCTGGCCGCCGGAACCTCACACACATACACGGTAGTGGCGCTCAATGGTTCGGCCAACGGCTCCGAGCCAAGCACCGCCGTAACCGCCAGCGCCAACACGCCTCTGCCCTCAGCGAGCGGCTACACCTACGACATCGGCGATCGGCTCACGGCCATAACGACACCGTCGGGTTCGCTCACAAGCTTCACGCTCGATGCCCTGGGCCGCCATGCCAGTCAGACAGTCGGCTCCGGACCAAGCTCTGCCTACTCGTATCTGGGCACTTCCGACACGGTTGTGGCGATCAGCTCTAGTGCGTCGACCACCCTGAGCGCGATCGATGCGATAGGGGATCGAGTCGCAACGTCGGGTGGCGGCTCGCGTCGGATTGGTCGTTACCAAGGGGGCGAGTCGAAGGTTGCCCTGACCGGAGATGTTGAGCCGGGTATACTCCCCGAATTCGGCGCGAAGGAGGCTGACCCCACAGGGATCGGCAATTCACGCTTGACGCAAGCGTGGGCGATTAGCTCAGTTGGTTAGAGCGCACGGTTCACATCCGTGAGGTCACTGGTTCGAGTCCAGTATCGCCCACCATTTCCCCCTCCCAGCGAGAGCAAGCGGATGAATCGGCAACTCCTTTCGGGCGACGAAGCGGTTGCCCTCGCGGCTCTCCACGCCGG
>DASVJA010000184.1:0-1631 GCA_036386115.1 Candidatus Limnocylindrales bacterium | reverse complement strand
GTTCGGCTTCATGACCGTGGACTGGGACGGCCGGATTCGGATGGATCCCTCGTCGCCCTACGCGATGGCCCGGCTCGTGGCCCTGAAGGACCGCTTCGACGTCGCCTTCGCCAACGACACCGACGCCGATCGCCACGGCATCGTGGCCGGCGCCGCGGGACTAATGAGCCCCAACGACTTTCTCTCGGCCGCGGTGGCCTACCTCTATCGCAACCGCGACTGGCGCCCGGAAGTGGCCGTGGGCAAGACCCTCGTCTCCACCAGCATGCTCGACCGCGTCGCCGGGGAGTTGACGCGCCGATTGCTGGAGGTGCCGGTCGGATTCAAATGGTTCGTGGACGGGCTCGTCGACGGTTCGCTCGGGTTCGGTGGCGAGGAGAGCGCCGGGGCCTCGTTCCTGCGCCGAGACGGCAGCGTTTGGACGACCGACAAGGACGGGCTCATCGCCTGCCTCCTCGCCGCCGAGCTGACCGCGGTCACGGGCCGCAACCCGGCAGTGGCCTACAACGAGCTGACCGCCAAGTTCGGGGCGCCCGCCTATCGCCGCATCGACGCGCCGGCCACACGCGACCAGAAGGCGATTCTCGCGAGACTGTCGCCGGCTCAAGTTTCGGCGACCACCCTCGCCGGCGAGCCGGTAACTGCCGTCCTGACCCGCGCCCCCGGTAACGACGCTCCTATCGGCGGCGTCAAGGTGACAACCGAGCACGGCTGGTTCGCTGCCCGGCCGTCCGGCACCGAGGACGTCTACAAGGTCTACGCCGAGAGCTTCCTCGGGAATGAGCACCTCGACCGAATCCTCACCGAGGCACAGTCGGTCGTGGCTCAGGCTCTGGGAACGAGCTAGACGTTGGGCCGGAGCGATACGACCGTCGAGCGCGTGCTAGATTCCTGGGGCGATGCGGCTCTGCAGTCCATTCATCGCGAAGCCTCCAGAGGCCAGCTCACAAGCGGAGGTCACACAAGCCGCCGTTCGGCATCGGGCCACCCGACTGGAGAACCACCCCGCGGAACGCCAAAAGTACTGATCGGGTGGGCCGTAAGGCCGGTCTTGACGCCCGGTCAGGCTCGTCTAACGTTTACCCGCACACGCACGCAATCATGAGTACCACCTTGGATTCGGACCGTCAGCAGAACGTCACGACCGCCACCGGCTTGGGCCCGGCGGTTGTTTCGCTACACCGCGAGTTCCAGGCCGTGTTGATCAACGAGGAAGTGGCCGGCATCGGACGCGCCGTGGCCCAGATCGTGCGCGGCGACGGCTGGCACGAAGCCAAGGCCTCGGCGGTCCTCGTGGCTTCGGTGGTTGCCTGGCTCGGATCAGACGCCGTCCAGACTCTCGGCTTCTACGCCAACGGGACCGGACCGGTAGAAGTGGTCGCCAAGGTTGGCCGGTACTACATCACCGGCTTCGGCGTGGAGAGCGAAGAAGAAATCACCATCAACGCGTGCCAGCGTCACCGGGCCCGGTTCAGCCAGTCCCGCTTCGACGAGATGGACCTCGGCAAGCCGAACTCGCGCTTCACGATGGGAAGCCCGCTGGCTCAGAAGGCGATCGATCGCCTCGCCGCGGTGCTTACGGAAGAGATCGACCCGGAGATCGCCGTCGTAATCCTGGGTAGCTGACGCCG
>DASVJA010000183.1:0-13689 GCA_036386115.1 Candidatus Limnocylindrales bacterium | reverse complement strand
CTGCGCAGCGCGAGGCGGGCGGCGCAGCCCGAGGCGGGCGGCGGTCGCTCCAGCGCGGTGCCGGGCGGGCCCCGCGCCGCGGCCACTCCCCGCAGCAGCGCCCGGACTAGAATCGCGGCGCATGAGCGACGACGCACCAGGCCAGGGCAATCGGACGCCGCGGACCTATCCCGGGGCCGGCCGCCGCGCCACCCCGATGGCTCCACTGGCGCCGACGGCGATAACCGCGACCCACGTACGGATATGGCTCGGGGTCGTTATCGGCGCAATTGTGGTCGGGACCACCGGATACATGCTCCTGGATCCCAGCTGGCGCCTCCTGGACGCCCTCTACATGACGGTAATCACGCTCACGACCGTCGGATTCCGGGAAGTCAACGATCTCAGCGACGCGGGCCGGGTCTGGACCATGACCCTTTCGCTCGCCGGCGTGGGTCTCATCTTTGGATCGGTCGGGATTGTGGCCGAGTACCTCGTTGTGGAGGCGACCAGCGGACGACGGGAGGCAGAACGAATGACCAGGGCGGTCGACAAGTTGTCGGGCCACTACATCCTGTGCGGCTTCGGCCGCGTCGGCCAGACGGTCGCGCGCGAACTCGTTCACACCAGCCGCAAGGTCGTCGTCATCGATATCCTGGCCGAGTCGCTCGCCAGAGCCCGGCGCGAGGGCTTTCTCGAGGTCGAAGGCGACGCCACCGAGGAAGCAACCCTCAAGGCTGCCGGCATCGAGCGGGCGAAGGGCTTGATCACGACTATCGACTCGGACGCCCACAACGTCTACGTCATTCTCTCGGCCCGCGCCATGAACCCCGGCCTCTTTGTGGTCGCGCGCGCCAACACCGAAGACTCGGAGGCGCGCCTTATGCAGGCCGGGGCCAGCCGGGTCGTCTCGCCCTACACCATGGCCGGTCATCGCCTGGCCGAGCTGGCCACAAGACCGCGCGTGGTCGATTTCATCGATGCCGCCCTCTCTCACGGCGAACTCGCCTTCTCGATGGAAGAAGTGGAGGTCGTCGCCGGCAACGCCGCCACGGATGGCGTCACAGTGGGCTCGCTCCGAGAGAGCGGCGTCTTCATCCTCGCCATAGTCACGGGCGAGAATAGCTACGAGCCGAACCCGCCCGCCGGGCGAGTCCTCCGCCCCGGCGAAACCCTCGTTGTTTCAGGTAGCGTCCCGCGGCTCAAGGAACTGCGCGGCATTGACACCAAGGCCTGACCGGTGAGCCTTCCATCGACTCGTGCTCTTCTGGTAGCCGAAACCGAGAAGCAGCGCGACAGCCTGTCGGCGCTTATTGCCGGGAGGAGCCGCGAGCAGCTGATGTGGGCCGGAGCCTACGGCTGGTCGGCCAAGGACCACGTCGCTCACCTGGCGGAGTGGGAGCGACTGCTCTTCGGCTGGTACGACGCCGGCCTGCGCGGCGAAGACCCGCCGGTGCCGGCGGCAGGCTACACGTGGGCCACTCTCCACGACCTGAACCAGCGCATCTACGAGCGGCATCGCGACGATCAATTGGAGCACGTCCTGGCCGACTGGCGCGAAACGTCGCGACGGCTTCTCGCGATGGCTTCGACTACGGCCGAAGCCGAGCTGTATACGCCGGGCCTGTTTGCCTGGACCGGTCGAGGCACGCTGGCAGGGTTCGTCTACGAGTGCGGGCCGAACCATTACCGCTGGTCAGCGGTCGAGATCAAGAGGGGCCTCAAGGTCCGACGCTAGCCGGGCGGAGCAGCCGAGTAACAAGGGGGCGAGATGTCGAAGGCGCAAGAAACCGAACCGCAGCCCGACTACGGCGATTGCCTGCGATGCGGCGTGGCCCTGCAGGTCGTGGGCGTGGAGAGTTTCCGAGTATGCGGAACATCCGGCGGCTGGCACATGATCTTCGGCAACCTGGCGGACCTCGGCGAAGGCACGCTGGACTTCGAAGTCTTCGCCTGCCCGAATTGCCGCAAGGTGGAGTTCAGGGTTCCGGGCGCGTAGGCCCGGGAGACGACCCTAGCCGATCGGCACGCCGGTGACCCGCGCCGCCTCTCGAGCCCGCTTCTCCTGGGCGATAAGCGCCCCACCAACAATCCCGGCGTTGTTCTTCATCGTCGCGATCGCAATCGGCGTCTTCACGGTCAGGTACTGCATGTAGTTGTCGGACCGCTTCGACGCGCCGCCGCCCAGGATGAACAGGTCCGGCCAGAACAGCCGCTCCATCATGAGCAGATAGTCGTTGAAGCCCGCGGCCCATTCCTTCCAGCCCAAGTTGAGCCGGTCGCGGGCGGACTCGGCAACGCGTTCCTCCGCGTCGCGGCCCTTCATCTCCAGATGACCGAGTTCCGTGTTGGGCAGCAGCCGCCCATCGGCGAAGATGGCGGTTCCCATGCCCGTGCCGATTGTCAGAACGATGATGGTGCCACGCTGACGCCGTCCGGCGCCAAAACGAAGCTCGGCCAGGCCCGCGACATCCGCGTCGTTGCCGATCGCAACGGGTCGGCCCATCGCCAACCCCATCTCGCGCTCCGCCTCGTAGCCAATCCAGGCCGAGTCGATGTTGGCGGCGGTGAGAACCACTCCGCTTCTCGTGGCAGCCGGAATGCCGACGCCCACGGGCAGAGCCGCAGCGTCCGAGGGGGTCATTGAACCCGTCCCGTCCGCGGTCCAGGGCTCGAGCAGCCGCTTCACCAGGGTACCCATCACGACGACGACTTCGCTCGGAATTGACGGCTTCGGCGTGGCAATACGAAGCCGATCGCCCACCAGCTCTCCCGTCCGAATGTCGACGACGGCGCCCTTGATGCCGCTGCCGCCGAAGTCGATCCCGATCGCAAGATCGCCCGGCCTTGAGTCCATTGCCATCGACGCTCCTTAGAAGTAGTTGACGCTGATGCCGCCGTCGATCACGAGCGAGGCGCCGTTCGTCCAGGCCGACTCATCGGAGGCGAGATAGACCGCGAGGGAGGCGACTTCGTCCGGCTTGCCGAAACGGCCAGATGGATTTCTTGCGAGACGGATCTTCTTGGCCTCTTCGTCCTTGACCAGCCACTCCATGAGCAGCGGCGTCTCAACCGGCCCCGGCAGGATGGCGTTGCTTCGAACTCCGTGCGGCGCGAATTGCACTGCCAGCGACCTGGTCAGCGCCAGAACGGCACCCTTTGAGGCCGTGTATGCGTCCTGAGGCACCGAGCAGCCGAGCACTGCGACGAAACTCGACACGTTGATGATCGAGCCGGAGCGGCGTTCCACCATCCTCGGTATGGCGTATTTGCAGGCCAGAAATACGCCGCGCACATTGACGGCCATGACCTGATCCCACGCCTCCACGGGAGTGTCCACGACCGAATGATCCGCCTGGGGCATGATCCCGGCGTTGTTGTAGAGGACATCGAGCCGGCCGTAAGCCGCCATGGCGTGATCGACCATCGCCTTTGCGTCCGCCTCGGCCGAGATGTCGACGGTCACGGCGGTCGCCTCGCCGCCCGCCGCCTTCACGAGGCGGACGGTCTCCGCGGCAGCGTCGGCCTGGTTGTCGGCGACCACCACGAGCGAGCCTTCCGCGGCGAAGCGCAGGGCCGCGACACGACCCATGCCGCCTCCCGCGCCGGTGATGATCGAAACCTTGTCCTGTAGCCGCATTCGTTCGCCTCCGGTGGGGTGAAGTAGGGCCGGATTTGTGTGGCCCCTAGCTTACTCGGCGAGGGCGCCGGCCAAGAGTGACGGATTGGAATCGCCGAGCCGGCAACAAGCTTGGTGGCTGTGGTGCGCCGGCCTTGTTTGAGCCTATGCTGGCCGGGTAGGAGGCTCCGCAATGAGTTCTGCTCACAGGACAGTAGCCGTAGCCGGCGGAACCGGCCTGGTCGGTGGTGCGATCGCTCGCGAATTGGCGTCACGAGGGCATCACGTCGTGGTGCTGACGCGCCGGCCACCCGTTGGCGGCGGGCAGTTCGAGTACCGGAGCGCGGACGCCACGCGTGCCGAAGGCCTGGCGGCTGCGCTTGCCGGGATCGACACTCTCGTCATCAGCCTGGCCTTTCGGAATTCGCCGATCGAGGCGCCCCGCCGCGGCCAAACATTCGAGTTGGTAGATGCGGCCGGAACCGAGCGACTCGTCGAAGCCGCCCGCTCGGTAGGCGTCAAGCACCTTGTATATATCTCCGGCGCGGGCGCCGCCCCGAACGCAGCCAAACACTGGTTCAGGGCAAAATGGCGCGCCGAAGAAGCTATACGCGGAAGCGGCATCGCATACACAATTCTTCGGCCGAGCTGGATATATGGACCCGGGGACCATTCCCTGAATCGCTTCGTGGGATTCTCTGGGTGGCTGCCATTCATACCGCAGATCGGCAATGGGAAGCAGTTGCTTGCGCCGGTGTACGTCGGCGATGTGGCCGCACTTGTTGCCGATTCGCTCGACACACCTGCGGCGGAAAACGTTACCCTGGATGTGGGTGGGCCGGACACATTGTCGATGGACGAGATCATCAGAGTCGCGTTGGGCGTGCTCGGCCGGCGCCGGCCGATACTCCATACGCCTGTGTTTCTAATGAAGATGATAACGACGCCTCTGATGTTACTTCCAACACCGCCGATGACACCCGGCGCGATTGATTTCATCGTGCAATCTGCTCAGGTCGACACGGCACCACTACGAGAAATACTTCCGCGACAGTTAACGCCGCTAAGGGCCGCGCTGGAAACGTATTTGGGACTCGGCGCTAGGGCGGCGACCTAGGGTCGTCGGCGACCCGGTCATTGCAGGTAGATTCGAGGCCGCAGGAATGGCCGGGAGGGCACTGCCCTCGCCGAATGCTGCTCTGGCGCGAATTCGGCAACTTCCGGTCCGTCAGCCGGGGCAAGAACGGCCCGTGGGCCGCGCCTCGCCCCTACCCCCGCTCGAGATACCTCTCGCGCTCCCAGGCATGCACGGCCGCGTCGTACGCGTCTCGCTCGACGCGCCCGGCGTTGAGGTAATGATCCACAACGTCCTGGCCGAAGATCTCCACTGCAGCCTTGCTGCCTTCAAGCAGCGAAATGGCTTCGTACAAGGCCCGCGGCATACGGTCACAGCCGGTGGCGACGTAGCCGTTGCCGTGGAATTCTGCCGGTGGCTCGATCTTGTGCTGGATCCCGTACAAACCGGCGCCCACTTCGGCGGCAAAGGCGAGGTATGCGTTCATGTCGCCGCCTGGGAAACGGTTCTCTATATGCAGACCGGAGCCCGAACCGACAATGCGGAAGCCGGTCGTGCGATTGTCGCGGCCCCATATAACGTTTACCGGTGCCCATGAGGCCGCCGCGTAGCGTTTGTATGAGTTGATATTTGGGGCGATGAAGAGGGCTAGCTCGCGCTGCAGCTCCATCATGCCGCCCAAGAACCAGCGCATCGTCTGGCTCATGCCGTATGAGGCTGTGCTAGTCGGGTCAAACATCAAACCCTTGCCATCTGCGCTCCATAGAGAGATATGGAGATGGCCCGACGATCCCGTCCATTCTGCATACGGCTTGGCCATGAAAGTGAGGCCGTAGCCGTTGAGGAAGGCAATTTCTTTGGAGCCATGCTTGAAGAGGACACTTCGATCGGCCGATTCGACGACCTCGTCGTAGCGGATGTTGACCTCGTGCTGGCTCGAGGCCGCCTCGCCCTTGCTGAATTCGATCGGTATGCGAGCCGCCGTCATGTCATTGCGGATCTGGCGATAGAGTGGCTCCAGCTTTGTGGCCTGCAGGATGTGGTAATCCTCGTTGTAGTAACCGACCCGCTCGATGTCGTTGTAGCCCTTCTCGGCCATGTCCTCATATGTGTCCGAGGTGACGTAGAACTCGAATTCCGTACCGGCCTTGACGGTATAGCCGAGGCCCGCCGCCTTCTCCACCTGACGCCGCAGCATCGTACGAGGCGAAACGGGGATCTCCACGCCGGAATCATCGACCGCGTCGCAGAGGACGATCGCCGTGCCCTCAAGCCAGGGCAGGACACGCGTGGTCGACCAATCCTGCCGGCCGATCCAGTCACCGTAGCCGGTTTCCCAGTTCATCAACTTGAAGCCGTCCGGCGTGTTCATCTCCATGTCCGTGCCAAGCAAGTACGTACAGAAATGAATCCCGTGGTCTACAACGCCATTGAGGAACGCTTCCGCCTGCACGCGCTTGCCCACAAGGCGACCCTGCATGTCCGTCAGGGCGACGATGACCGTGTCGACACTGCCGTCGCGAACCATCTGCCGCAGCTCATCGAGCTGCCTGGCGGTGCCGTGGTCGTCGCTCATCGAAATCCTCCAACTGCCGCACTCGCGCCGCTCCGGGGCCCGAGTTCCATCGGGCTGCGGTCCTCTGGGCGGTATTGTGGCGTGCCGGGGGCACGAGGGCCAGACTGGCTGCACGGCCGGCAGGCTCAAGCGCAGTCGAAAGGCCCGACTGGTCCCGAATTGGAACGTTATGCAGCCCCCAAACGGCCCCAAACCGCCCCGTCGCCGAGCCGCGCGTGCCCTAAAGGCTCAATCCGTGGCAGACTTCGGGTCTTCGCCGCGTCCAACCTGAGCCCGCAGAGGGCTCCTCCCGCTCCCGAAAGGGCCCGGCCGAAGAGCAAAGCACGGACAGAGGTGGGCACACCCCGATGAGTGATCGCGACGTCGAGGCCCAGCCCGGCGGCAACTACCAGCCTGAACTTGAAGACGACACGCAGAAGCGGCCCGCCGGCACCAAGCCGCTCGAGATGCCCCGCAAGGCGGATGTCTCGCGGTCGCAGGCACGCCCGCTTCCCGCGGAACGAGCTGCCAAGGGCGGGCTAACCGGCGCGCCGACTCCGGCAGTGCCAGACGCAGCCAGAAGGTCACCGGGCCACTCCATGGTCGTGGACGGCCTCCGAGGCCAGGTCCACCCGACCGGTCTGCGCTACTGCCCCGATTGCGGCTCCGAACGCGCGCCGTCCGACGTTACCTGCATCGATTGCGGCGCGGCCTTCGAGACGGCCCACGCGCCGGCGCGAGCCGTCCCGGCCCGCGTGCCCGGCAAGGCCCCCGCGCCGTCCGCGCCCTCCGCGCCGTCCGCGCCGTCCGCGACCGCGGCATCGGACGCATTCGACGCGCCCATCCTGCCGCGGGAACTATCGGCCCGAGTCCGCCGCCGCGCCCGCCCGGAACCTGCGAAGAGCAGGCTCAGTGCCGCTCATCCCCTGTCGCGTCTGCGCCTCGAGGATCGACGCCGCAGCGTGGGTCAATCGCTTCGAGCAGCGGCACCCGTCGGACGCAGCGCCCTAAACGTCGGGGCCTCGCAGGCACGCCACTACGGCCGGCGCCTACTCACCCGCCCCAGCCTGCGCAGCCTTATGGCCTATGCAAGCCTTACGGCCACCTTCGGCATTGTCGTAGCCCTGGTCGTGACCCTGCCGAGCCGCCCGGCGGTGAATCCGTCCACGGGCAGCGTCTACGGCGTGAATTGGAGTGCGGCAGTCAAGCCGCCCTTCGATAGAGTCGATTTTGGGCCGTATTTCGTGACGGTGGACGCGGATCTCCTAATGGTGAACACCACCGGCCAGTCCACGACGGTCTGGGTCACCAGGGACGGGTCTTCCTGGTCGCAGAGGTCCGGCTCGGGCGCCTTCAGCATCGACGGCCGCCGCTTCGTGGCTCAGGGAGTCTCGGACGATGGGCAGGGTGGCCTCATCGTCGTCGGCAATAGCGTCGGCAGCAAGCCGACCGACGTCATCGCCAGTGCCTGGCATTCGCAGGACGGCGTCTCCTGGGCCCCGATGGATGTCCAGGGCGGTGGCAGCCAGGAGATGATCGGCGGCGTGGCCGCCAAGCCCGGCGAAATCGTCGCCGCCGGCAACGGCGTTGCCTGGTTCTCGGCCGACGGCCGATCCTGGTCGGCCCAAGCACTGCCCGGCGCCTCGGCTGAGGGCGGCGCCTACACGCCGCGAGCCGTAGGAACATGGGACGGTGGTTTCGTGATCATCGGTCTGTGGAGTGGCACGGGCACCACGCGCTCCACCGCCTGGTATTCGGCAACCGGCCGGGACTGGAAGCAGGCCAACACGTCCCTGGACGGCTTCGACGTTCGCGGCATCGCCAGCCTCAACGGCAAGATCGTGGCCGGCGGCATAGACCTAGGCAGCTCGGCACCCGGGCTCGCAGCATCCTGGACCTCGAGCGACGGCGCGCACTGGGCAAAAGCCACAGCCCCAAGCGACGTGGCCACGATTGCCATGGACGGGGTCATCAAGGTTGGCGACAGCGTGGTTGGCTATGGGGCGCCTGCCACCAGCACAGCCACCAACGCCTCGGCGCCCCCTATTGCGGAGGCCGTTTGGGTCACCGACGACGGTCTAACCTGGCTGCCTCTGGCCAGCAGCGCAACACCGCTCAGTCGGGCCCGGATCGGTTCGGTCGGTAATCACCTGATCATGGTGGGCGACGCCGCCGCGGGAGTGCGAGTCATCAACGGCACACTCGCCATGGGCACCTCGCGGGCCGCAGCCAGCCAGACGCCGGCCCCCGGCGACTACACCCTGCAGCTGCAGGCTGGTAGTTCGTCGATGATCAACGACATCACCAAGGACTTCACGCTGGGTTCGGTGATCAGCGTCCAAGACCGGTTCTACGTCTTTGCCACCGGCCCAACAGGAACCTCCATCTTCACTTCTTCGGGCCTCAGCGAACTGTGGCCGCAGGAGGTGGGCCCCGTCGGCCTGACTTCGATGGTCGTTTCCGCCAATCCCGGAACTGAAGCCAGCGCCCAGCCGAGCGTTTCCGCGGCGGCGCCGCAGGCGAGCGGTTCGGCAGCACCGGCTCAGGCGGTCGTCACGGGCCGACCTGTCGTCCTCGAGGCAGTTCCGGACGGCAAGGGCGGAATCCTCGCCATTGGCAAGATCACCAACACCTCGGGCGATAACGGCATGATCTGGCATATGACCAAAGCCGGCGAGTGGAGGCAGGTCTCCTTCCAGGACGCCGCCCCACCGGAATTCGCCTCGATCGCCGTCGCCTCCAACGGCTTTGTGGCCAGCTCCGACGTAGCAGGCGGCTCGCAGGTCATGTACTCGACAGACGGCGAAACGTGGCGTGCGGCCACGATTGCCGTCGGCGACGGCTTCGCCCTGACGGTGGCCACATACAAGAATGGCTTTGTAGCCGTCGGGACCGACCCGGCCCGTGACGGCGCCACGACGGCCTGGACCTCCAGCGACGGGCAGACCTGGACGATGCGCACGGACTGGAAACTGCCACCCAACGTGACCGCGCTCTTCGGCATGGGCGGCAACCTGATCGCCACCGCGGACACTGCCGTGCCGGCTCCCTCGGCGTCGGCGTCGGCTTCGGCTTCGGCAAAAGCCACTCCAACCCCGTCCGCCCCTGTCCAGAACACCACCTGGTGGTGGTCGACTACAGGACTGGGCTGGCAGCAGTCCGGCCTGCAGATTTCGGGCGACAACTGGTCAATCGTCAACGGCCAGCTCCTGGCCCTGGACACACCGGCCAAGGCGACCGACGTTTGGACCGCCTGGAGCAGCGCCGACGGCAAGAGCTGGCAACAGCCCGCCGTCTCCACCCAACTCCTCTTCCCTGGGTCCGGCACATGCTCGATCGGATCCAGCGACAACCGGGTCGTAATCGTGGGCTGGGCGTCGACTACCGCCTTGAAGGACTACAAGGGCCAGTTCGCGGCGCAGTAATTCCACCCTGGGCGGCGACACCGCCGCCGGACCAACCGCAAGCAAAGAGAGCGGCGGGCGCCACGCCCGCCGCTCTCTCGTTTACCCAATGAAACCGACCGCTCGGATCAGGCCCCGGCAATCTCCGGTGCGATCTCCTCGGCCGCGTGCTCGAATTCCCTCTCAATCTCGGTCAACTCCAATTCGCCGACCTCCACGATCGGTCCCTTGAAGCGCCCGCGGGCCCAGGCGAAGTAGTAGATGAGGAGGAAGCCGAGGAAGACTGCATACGCAATCAGCGTCCACGGGTTGCCAGAAGTGGGCCAGAGGAACAGGAACGATATGACCACGATCCAGATGCAGGCCACGATCCCGACCGGCTTGGAAAAGCGACCCAGGCTCCAAACCCGGTGGTCACGCCATTCCTGCTTGCCGAAAACACCGAGGAAGATCGGAACGCCGTACGCCCAGTAGAGCGCGATCGTGCTGATCGCGGTGACGATGGCGATAGCAGTGAAGCTGCCGGCGATGTAGGCCGCGTTGGTCAGGATGTAACTGAACACGCCGATGGCCACAACCGCGTTCGCCGGAGTGCGGAACCGGTGAGACACCTTGCGCAGCCAGGGGGATCCGGGGACGCCGTGATCGCGGCTGAAGGCGAAGAGCATACGGCCCGCGGCCGCGACCGAAGCCAGGCCGCAAAGGCTCATGGCGACGGCAATGGCGGCGCCGAGGACGGTGCCGAGCTGACCCAGGTTGTAACTCAGGATGCTGAAGACCACGGCGTTGCCGCCGTAGTACTGGCTGCAGAGGGCCACCGTCGAAGGATCGCAGTTCATGAATTGATCGATCGGAGGAAGGTGCGTCACCAGCCCGAGAAGAACGATGTATCCGACAACCGAAGACACGGCGACCGAGATGAAGACGCCCCAGGCGCTTGAGAGTCTGGCGCCGACGGTCTCCTCGGCGACGTGGGCCGAGGCGTCATACCCGGTGTAGGTCCACTGGGCCTGGAGAAGCGAAAACATGAACGCGATAGGTACCGCATAGCCGATGGCAGGCCCGAGCGTGAACCCGAACGGCGAGGCAGACCCGATCGTGTCCAATGGTCCGATCGCCAACGGGCTGATATCGGCGTGAGCCTTGCCTGAGTTGATCAGGAAGAGCGAGACCACGATCACGGCAACGGTCCCGATGTGCCACCACACCGAGGCGTTGTTGAGGAACGCGACGATCTTGATGCCGGCCACGTTCAGGGAGAGTTGGATTGCCAGCAGCGCCGCCATCGTCAAGAGCTGGCCGTTCATAAGCGTCGAGCCCAGGATCGCCGAACTGTTGCCGTAGTCCAGCCCAAAGTTGGACAAGATCGGCGTCACGATCGACGAGTTCACGAAGCTGGCTGCCGCGAAGTCGATGCCGGCAACGATTGCGATCTGGCCGGCCAGGTTGAACCACGCCGTCCACCAGCCCCAGTCCTTGTTCTTCATGCGACTGGACCAGTAGTACAGGCCGCCGGCGGTCGGATAGGCCGAGGCGATCTCGGCCATGGCGGCGGCGATGAGCAGAGTGAAGACGGACACGAGCGGCCAGCCGAGCGTGCTGGCGGCGGGACCGCCCCACGCCAGTCCGTAGTCGAACAGGATCACCGCGCCAGTCAGGATCGAGATGATCGAGAAGCTAATGGCGAAGTTGGAGAACCCGCCCATCGTCCGGAATAGTTCCTGGGCATACCCCAGGCGATGCAGATCGTGTACGTCCTGGGCGATCTTCTCATCGCGAGATCTCGGTGCCTGCTGCGCCATGGGGACCTCCTGCTTCCAAGGTGCCCGAAACCTCGGGGACGAGGCTCCTCGCCCCGTCATATGCCCTGCGGCCGCGGTCGCGAGCCTCTCTTGCGGGTAGATGGCTCGTGACGCGGAATATACGCGACAGCGGACGAGTGAATCCGCAGGTTCCCGAGATGCAACCCTGGTTGCGAGGTGGGATCTGATCCCACTGGCGCCCTAGATGGCTGGCCTGCCCGCCATCAACGACACGTTGACGACGACCATCACGATCAGGAAGATGCCCCCGTTTCGGGCCCGAACCGCAAGTGAGGCCATCTGGGCCGCCGGATCAAACTCACGCGGTCGTTCGCCCGCGACTCGCCGGCCCGCGGCCTACGGGACCTGTAGTGGCGCCAGACTCGGCTCGTAGACGGGGCCGGATGGCGGGTAGCTCATACCCCAGATCGCCCACGCAATCAACGCGACCAGGAGAATCACGGGCAGGAGGCAACCCAGACCAGACCAGATTGAGACCGCCGTAGCGTGGCCGCGCCTTTGCGCCAAGTCCGGCCCCGGGTCGCCACCGGCCCAGAGGAACATGACGACGATCGTGGCGATCAGACCGATGGCCGAGCCGAAGAACCCTGCCAGGAACCCAAGCAGCTTGTCGATGGCAGAGCCGACGATGAACGGCTGACGGTTGACGATCCCCTCCCCAAAGCACGCCGCTCCCGCCGCGGCCCTACCGGCCGATTCTAGTCCTCGCCTGTGGGGCGAGGTGGACGCGGAGTGGCGGCGCCGCGCTGAGCCGAGCGGGCGGTGCCGGGCCGAACGGCGCCGTCATCTGACACGCCGTAACTGCCCCAACTTCCCCCTGGTGGAAGTTAGGTCGGAAGAGAGCCTGGATTTGGCAGCCTTGCGGCGCCGGCCGAGATTCCTCACGCTCAGCGCGGTGTGGCCAGCGCCACGCCGAGCGATTCTGGGCATGGGTATCGAACCCAACTTCCACCCCAGGGTAATTGGGCCAGATAGCAACGCCTCGCGGAGCCCGGCGCGGCCTCGCCGGGCAGGCCCGGGCCAGGCCGGGCCGGGCTGGGCAGGGTGACGCCAGTGACTCCGCGGCCCACTCACCGGGCTGTCATGAAGCAGACGCCGAGCCGCCGGGCCGCGTTGCCGCCGCCGGCACCCTCCGCTTTGCGCCGTGTGCCTCTCGCGCCACGGACATCGACCCATAGCCGCTCCCGGACGCTAGAATCCGGCGGCAAACTCAGGCGACGCGTTTCGTCCCCGTGCGAGGAGCTCCTTGATGTCAGCCGCTCAAACCACTCCCCCCACCGCTCGCCCCGGCTTCCGGATCGAGAAGGATCCACTCGGCTATCTAGAGGTCCCGGAAACCGCCTACTACGGCGTCCAGACCGCGCGCGGCATCCGCAACTTCCCCATCTCCGGAACCAGACCGAACCCGGCCCTGGTGAAGGCCATCGTTACCGTCAAGAAGGCTGCGGCGCGCGCCAACATGGCCACTGGCCGCTTGCCCAAGCAACTAGGCAACGCGATCGTGGAAGCGGCGGACGAAATCCTGATGGCGCCCGCGCCCGCAACCGACGACGAGACCGGCGCCCAGCCCGCCCGCGATCCCATGCGCGCCGGCTTCGAATCCGCGCGCGCTGCCAAGCAAGCCGAGTTGATCGACAACTTCCGCATCGACCCCTTCCAGGCCGGCGCCGGGACGAGCCACAACATGAACGCCAACGAAGTGCTGGCCAACCGCGCCATCGAGTTACTGCACTCAGCCGGCGTCGGCTCGGGCAAGCGCGGCGATTACGCCGTGGTCAGTCCCAACGACCACGTCAACATGGCCCAGTCCACAAACGACGTCTTCCCCACGTCGATGCGCATTGCCACGCTGGACCTGATCCGCGACTTCCTCCCGGCCACGCAGGAGTTGATCATCGCTTTCGACCAGAAGGCCGTCGAGTTCGACGACGTTCTCAAGTCCGGCAGGACGCACATGCAGGATGCCGTGCCGATCCGCCTGGGCCAGGAGTTCGCGGCCTATGCGCTGACTCTTCGACGCGGCCTTGAGCGCGTCAAGGCCGCAGCAGACTCCATCTCCGAGCAGAACATCGGCGCAACCGCCGTCGGCACCGGCCTCAATGCCGAGCCGGAGTACATCAAGCTGGTGGTCCAGAACCTGGCCGAGCAGACCGGCCATCCCCTCCGCGGCGCGGAGAACCTGGTCCAGGCCACTCACTCGATGCGGCCCATGCTGGAAGTCTCCGCGGCGCTGC